>CAYFGW010000001.1:0-51822 GCA_964342365.1 uncultured Candidatus Sericytochromatia bacterium
TTTTAGAAAAATACACAAGTGGCAAAACAGGCTACCAAGACGGCGATCTCTCCGAAGCGCAATTCAACACCCCAACCACCTTAGTTATTGATGCGCAGGACAATATCTACGTGGCTGACACGAGCAATCACGCGATTCGTAAAATCACGCCTGAAGGTGTAGTTAGCACACTCTTTAAGCAAGAGATTCCCTTTAAATAGAACCTGGCGAAAAATTCCTGAGCCTGTGAAATGCCCGCACGTGTTGTTGCACATAATCACACGTAAAGAGATCGCCCCAGGCCATACAATTGAGCGCATCCTGACGCAACCAGACTCTGAGAGCCAGCGGCAAAAGAGCATATTCCCGGGAGCTGATAGGAGACTGCAAGCGATAAGCGGCCACAAAATCTCTGGCGCGCTGCGGATCCAGTTCGCCATCGGGCAAATGGCACATTTCAAAGCAGGCCCCGGCCAACTCCAGTAAAAAAGTCCCTACGTGCGCTTCGTGCCAGTCAATGATGCCCACCAGTTTTTGCTCATGACACAAAAGGTTCGCCTGATAATAGTCGCCGTGACACAGGCCCGTGCTCAGTCCGCTTTCCAGTGCTTGCTGCCATTGCTTATCCAGTTCAGGATCTTGAAAGGTATCCGGGATATCCTTAACGGGGCGAGGAGCCTGAATATTGACGGGTCTGGGCGTAAACGATTGTGAATCGAGTCGGTGGAGTGCTGACAATAATGTCGCAGCCTGTTGTCTGAGTGGGGACACGGTGCTATTCAGATGTGTGCCCACGACTCTGGGAAACACGGTCACCCGATAACCTCGCCAGAGAAAAAAACTGTCGTCTCCATGGTGTGGATGTAGAGGTGCCACCGCTTCGGGAATATGTTGCTTGACCTGTTGAGCCACCTGATGGCACCAGCTCAGTTCTTCAGGAGTGCGCCAGGACGGGCTCAAATGCAGAACCCAATGGCCACAATTGAGCACCTGTGCTTCGTCTCCGCCCGATAACCAGCCTTCAGGCATCAGGTTTTTTCCGCTCCAGCGTTGGGCAATCTGGCAGAGTTCGTTGAGGTGTTGCGTATTAAAATCCATACCTTTTTTTAGGGGCAAATTAACCCCATCATGCGTGCGTCACTCACATCATCTTCTGATTTGCTTTGCTATGCTAATCAGGTAAAAAAATGAAATAAAGGTGACACATGAATAAGCTCTGGGATCGCGTAAAATCCTTATTTACTTATGAAGAAGAAGAGCTGGAAACGCTGAGTGTCCCCGTGCGCGGGGAAAACGGCAACGGCCTTGCCCCTTTTAGCTTACAGGGGGCTTCCAGCCATGAGATAGTGGTCATGCAACCCACCTCTTTTCAGGAAACCCTTTTGGCGGTACGCTGCTTGAAAAACCGCTCCACGCTGGTGGTGAATGTAAGCGAAATGAATGAGGAAGAGTCACAGCGTTTTATTGACTTTATTTCGGGATCTGCCTATGCCCTGGACGGTTTTCAGGAGCGGGTAGGAGAAGGCATTTACGTGCTGACCCCCAGCAATATTGGCATTCGTTCCAATCAGGCGCTCGTAACCGCTGACGGACTTGTTGCCAGAAACTAATGCCTAATCTCGGTTTCCTGCGGGCCAGCGTAGCCACCCTGTTTATTACGCTGTACTGTGGTGTGTATGCGCTCGTGGGAACGTTTTTAAAAAAAGACCGTGAAACCTTAGACCGCAATTCTCGCCGCTGGGCCGCCGGTATTTTGAGAGCCTGTCGTATTTCTGTAGACCTTGTGGGCGCAGAACATTTGCCCAAAGGCGCCGCCATCCTGGTGGGCAATCATCAGGGCATGTTAGACATCCTGGCTCTCATGGCCACCTTGCCAGAACCCCCCGTTTTTGCGGCTAAAGCAGAACTCTTTAAAATCCCCATTTTTGGTCAGGCCATGCGGGTTCTGGGACACATTCCCATTCACCGGGGCAATCGCCAAAAGGCCATTGCCAGCATCAATAAAGGAGCCAAAAAACTTCAGAAAACTGGTCATCAACTGGCTTTTTTCCCTGAGGGAACCCGTTCCCGTGACGGCGAAATTCACGCTTTTAAAAAGGGGGCTTTTATGTTCGCCCTTGAAAGTCAGTTGCCGCTGATACCCTTTGCCATTAACGGCAGCTTTCAATGCTGCCCGCCCGCCAAAAACAAGGTGTACGCCGGGGTGATTCAGCTGCGGATTCTGCCGCCGGTGGATCTGTCTCCCTACAACCGGGACAACCGGGATGAACTCATTGATAGTGTGCGCTCAGATATTGTGTCCGCCGTGCGTTTACAAAACCACCGGCGCGCTCAGTTGAAAACCCGCCGATAAATGCCGCACGATCACAGCCATCATTTAGTCCCTGCTCACGAACTGGCGGATGCCGTTGAGGATATTATGCCCGTGGATTTCTGGGAACCGGTGGCCCCCACACCTTCCGATCTCTCCGATCACGCAGTGCCGCAGCAGGGAGATCTTTTGCAAGATCGCCAGATTGCACTGCTGGTGTGTGGGGGCATTGCCGCCATGAAAGCCCCGTTGATTGCGCGTCATTTACGCAAAAACGGTGCCACGGTAACGGCTTTTGTGTCTGAAGAAGCCTTACGCTATGTCACCGAAGATGCCCTGGCCTGGAGCACAGATCGCCCGGTCATTAAAAATTTGAGCGCCCGGGCAGAACATCTGGGAGACGGCACCTCCTTTGACGCTTATTTGCTAGCTCCCGCCACGTACAATACCCTGAACAAATTTGCGCTGGGCATTGCCGATAATGTACTCACTACGGTTCTGGCCTCGGCACTGGGAAAATTAGAGCAGGGTAAGACCCGGCTTCTGGTGGCACCCACCATGCATGGCAGCATGCACACCACCCTTCTGGCAGAGCATTTAAAACGTTTGCAAAATCTGGGGGTTCACGTGATTCCGCCGCGGGATGCCTATGGCAAACACAACCTGCCTCACGAGGACGTGCTCTTATATCATCTGGCCCGGGAACTCAGTGGCCGACCGCTGGCCGGTACACCGGTGCTTATCACCGGTGGCCCAACGCCGGTTCCTCTGGACGATATTCGCAGGTTGACGAATCGTTTTACCGGACGCCTAAGTTATGCCATTGCCCGTGCTTTTTACGTAGCGGGTGCCGAAGTGCACTGGGTGCTGGGAGAAAGCGCCTTTTCGCCGCCGGAGTGGTTAAACCACTATCCGGTTCAGAGTTTTCAGGAATACCTGGATACCGTCCAGTTTTTAGCGGCCCAGCATCAGTGTCAGGTGGGCGTGTTCTCCGCTGCGGTGGCGGACTATGCGCCTGCAGAAGCGCAAACGGGCAAAATTCCCAGCGGGCAAACTCTCAAGCTCAGTTTAAATCCCACCCCTAAAGTGATTCAACGGATGCAGGAGCAGTTTCCCCACATGTATCAGGTGAGTTTTAAACTGGAAGCCGGTGCAGATCACGAAACCCTGCTCCATATTGCCCGTTCTCGATTGCGAACTCCTGAAAAGGCAGGATCGGATCTTGTGGTGGCCAACGGATTGCAAACAGAACAGCCCCAGCAGGCGTGGCTGGTGAACGCAGAAAGTGCGCGCGGATTTACGGGCAAAAGTGAGATTGCCAGAGGAATTGTGGAGCACGTGATTCGTGCGCTGGTGCCGGAGCCTTTTTCGTACTAAGTTTTGTATACTAAAACCATGAAACTTTTTGAACAGTCTACTCCCGTCCTACATAATGCCTATACTCAGGATCCCTATTTAAAGCCCTGGCTTCAGTGCTATGCCCCTGACCATGTGGAAACCTGGCAGGAACCGCTCCACTATATGGGGGATCTCAGTGCCAATGAACTCTACGTCTTACAACAGGCAGATCGGCTGAATGAACCTGAACTTACCCAGTGGAGTCCCTGGGGGCAACGCATCGACCATATTGAACTCACACCGCTCTGGAAGCGAGCGGAAGTGATTGCCGCTGAAACCGGCCTGGTAGCGATCCCTTATGAAAACAACTATGGTGACAATTCTCGTTTGCTTCAGTTTTCGCTGGTGTACTTATTTACGCCTTCTTCAGACATTTACAGCTGCCCTCTGGCCATGACGGACGGCGCTGCTACCGCCCTCAAACAGAGCGGCAATCAGGAGTTGATAGAGCGTGCTTTGCCTCACCTTACCAGCCGCGACCCGCAGCGCTTCTGGACCAGCGGCCAGTGGATGACGGAACTCCCCGGGGGATCAGATGTGTCCCGTACCGAAACCCTGGCGTACCCGCCTGCTCCTGAAACCGCTGAGACCCCCGAAAAAACTGCTCCCTGGACGCTTCAGGGCCGCAAATGGTTCACTTCGGCCACCACCTCACAAATGGCACTGGCGTTGGCCCGGCCCGTACACAATCAGCATATTAAGGGCAGCAAGGGACTGGCCCTGTTTTATCTGGAACCCCGTGATCGGGAGGGCCGACTCCAAAATATTTCTGTGAATCGCTTAAAAGACAAAATGGGCACCCGCAAGGTTCCCACCGCCGAACTTCTGTTGACAGGAGCTCCTGCCCACCTGGTGGCCGGTGAAACGGTTGGCGTCAAGCACATTGCGCCCATGCTAAACATTACCCGCACCTGGAATGCGGTATCTTCCATTGCGCTCATGCGCAGGGGACTGAATCTGGCCTGGGATTATGCCGCCAAACGGGAGGCTTTTGGCAAACCACTTATTCAAAAGCCTCTGCATCGGGAGACCCTGCTGCAATTGGAAGCAGAATTTGCCGGCGCCTTTGCTTTCACCATGTACTGTGTGCAATTGCTGGGCAAATGGGAAAACAAAACGGCTTCAGCAGAAGAAGAGCGCTGGCTCAGACTCTATATTCCGCTTTTAAAGCTCATAACGGCAAAGCAGTCGGTGCGCGTTTTAAGTGAAGTCATAGAGAGTTTTGGTGGAGCAGGTTATGTGGAAGACACCGGCTTGCCTCAGTTATTAAGAGATGCACAGGTATTTCCCATCTGGGAAGGCACCACCAACGTGCTGTCTCTGGATGCACTTCACGTACTTATCAAATCTCAGCAATTTGCGGCCGCTGACTGGATTGACGGCGCGTACTTTGGCGCGGATGCCAAACAGCATCTGGATAACGCCTTTGCGCTATTGCGGGAGCATCTGTCAAATCCCGACATGTTAGAGTCTCAGGCGCGAACTATTGCTTTAAAACTATCGCGGGGTCTAGAAACGGTGTGCTTACAACATTTTGCGCAGCGCCAGCCCACGGTTACGCTGGCTGCTATGAGCGGAGCAGACTTTGAGGTCGCTTTGCAAGATTTAATCACACGGCTCACGGCCTATAACACTTAAAACAACGATTAAAGCGTGCGTCATCTAAAACAAATTCCTTTATCTAACCCCGTGCCAGAGGCGGTCGCTGCCACCTTTGATTTGAGCATGGCGCCTGCTTATCTTAGCCATTTTGGGGTGCTGCTTTTGCGTCAGTGCATTCCTCTGGAGCTGATTGAACACTGGCTTCCCCGCTTTGAAGCGGGCTTTGCGGCGGCTGATGCTGCTGTGCATACAGGCACCATGTCCGTGAACGCATTTAAGAATATTTATAGCTACGGTCACGCGCATCCGGAGTATATTCCAGGCTACAGGCAGTGGCCTCTGGCCTTGCTTGAGCATACTGCGTTTCGACAATTGTTGGGTCACTGTCTGGGAGATGCCTTTGCGCTCATGTGGCAAAACGCCTATCCTCGCCGTCAGGGTCAATACCGGGAACACGCCATTGACTGGCATCGGGATACGGATTTTCTGGGGCCTGTGAAGGGAGTCGTCAATACCTGGATTCCAATGACGCAGGCAGGTGGTGATTTTCCAGGGTTGGAATTTGTATGTTTTGACGGTCAGCACTGGTCCCCGCAGATGCAGCCGGGGGACCTTTTGCTCTTTCACTGCACCGTCAGGCACCGTACTCAAATTAACGCTGCCCCTCACAGACAGTCCCCCGTGCGCCTGAGCAGTGAATTGCGTTGGATTCCCGAAACGGAATATTCTTTGACCCGTTCCTGGCTTTATCACGTTCCGCCCCTTTGAACCCGCTTATAAATCGGTATATAATTAAGAAAGATACAGCACAACATTACATCACCCTCAAGGAGTATCGCATTTTGGATGTTCTTAAAGTCTCCTCACGCTCTAAACCTACTGCCGTTGCGGGCGCACTGGCGGGCGTGATTCGTGAACAGGGTTATGTGGAAATTCAGGCCATCGGCGCTGGTGCTGTGAATCAGGCCATTAAAGCCGTGGCGATTGCCCGCGGATATGTGGCGCCCGGCGGACTGGATCTCGTTTTTACCCCTTCTTTTGTGGATATTGAAATCAACGGCGAGGAACGGACGGCTATCAAACTACTCGTGGAAGTTCGCAAATGATTATTTCAATTGTCGCCGTGATTCTCGGCATTCTTATGGCTATCGGTGGATTGGCTCCTAATATCGCCAACGGCCTGGCCCAGAGCAAGCTGGATGAGGTGTTGAATCACCCTGAAACCCTTCAGGTGCAAATTCATCCCAAAGCGCCCAGCGTTTCTCTGCTCAACGGTGCCGTAGATTATACCGAGGTGTATGCAGAACGCTTTACCCTCTCCGATCTTCCTATTGATAAAATGCGCCTCCAAATCTATAATCTGGATCTTGACACCAACGCCGAAAAACTTACTCTGCGTCAGAAGGCCCAGGGAGCCGTTCAGGTTCAGCTTACAGAAGCCGATGTCAACACCTTTTTGGCTTCCGAAACCTTTAAAAACCTGATCAACAATGTCAAGTCGAAACAAAGTTTGCTCAATAGCCTCGATGCTGACATTGAAAACGTCAGTATTCAACTGCGTAACGATGGCGTACGTATCAAAGGCACCGCCGCTACCCTGGGTGGATTTTTTACCGTACCCTTTACCATTGACGGGCAATTGCGTTTAAAAAGTGAGCGGGAGCTGGTGGTTCAAAATGTCACGGGCACCACGATGGGTCGTCCTCTTCCCGGAGATCTTTTAACCACTGTGTTAGCACGGATTAACCCTATTATTGACCTCAATACGCTGGGCAATAAAGACATGCAGCTGTACTTCAGACGCTTAAAGGTCACCAATAATCAAATTGAGCTTTTGGGAGAAGCCCATATCCGCAAACTCCCCTGAGTTTCCTCATATCTCTTATGCGTCTGTCCCTCCGCTGACGGTAGTTGTACCCGTCTACTGCAACTCTGCTCAGACCTATGCCCTGTTGAAAAGTTGTCTCTACAGCTTGAAACAGCAGTATTGTGGAGACTTCGGTGTGATTGTGGTGGACGATGGTTCTCCAGAAGTTTTCCGAGCCAGCCAGCTGAGCTCTTTTGCTCCCCGTAACACTCACTTTTTACGTCACGATACCAATCGTGGCCGTGCTTACAGTCGGAATCGTGGCTGGCGTGAGGCCACCTCGCCGCTGACTCTCTTTTTGGATGCGGACATGTATCTCACACCAGAGAGTGTGAAAGCCCACCTCAATTTTCACCAGCAGTATCCCGGAGGTATTGCCCAGGGGCATATTATAGGTCAATCTCTGGGGTCTTTAAAAGACTTTTTTGATAATACCTACGATGACACGCGTCGTTTACGAGAGAGCGCTTTACAAGAAAGTGTTTGGACAGACGCTTCTCAGGCGTTTTTTGCCACGGGCCATGTGTCCTTAGCACGGCATCTTCTGGAACAAACTCAGGGCTTTGATGAGGCCTTCTCGGACTATGGCTGGGAAGACCTGGAATTGGGGCTGCGGCTTCAAGCTCTTGGTGTTATGCAGCAGAAAATAAAAACCGCAGTGGCCTATCATTATGAGCCTCTGTTTGCGGTAAACCACTGGCTAACAGATCTTGAAAAAGAACGGCAGCGTGCCAGTGGGGCGCAACAACTGATGCAAAAACATCCCCAAAAGGGTCGCTGGCTCTGTCAGGGAACGGTGTTTGACCGTGGGGTGTCCGGGGTTCTGCGGTGGGTGTTTCCCCCTGAAAAAAGTCTGCCCCGACTTGAGCAGCTTCAGAAAAAACATCCCAAAATGGCGCTGGCCCTTTATCGGGGGCTTTTACACCAGTATTACGTAAAATCTCTGTACGCGTCGCAGGCTACATCAGAATATCGTTGACGGGCAGAATGCGTGGCGGCAGATCTTTTTCCCCTAACATTTCTCTGAGATCAATTTCAATGGTGCGGCACAGGGCGGTCATGGGGGTGTCGTTTACATAATTCTCAAAGGGGTCTTCGCTATTGTCTCCCACCACTTCAATGGTGACAAAAATCCAGGAAATGAGCGTGGAGAAAGGCACCGTTAGCCAGATCGCCTGCTCATAACCCAGCCGCGAAAATTCAGAAATCAGGCCCAGCGGCAGCAATACCACAAAAATCCACACAAAAACGGTACTAAAGTAGGCGTACTGCCGAGGAAAAGGGAAATTTTTAATGCGTTCACACTGCCCCTGATAGGTATAGGCTTTCTCAATAAGTTTGAGCAGCTCCCGGTGTTCAAAGTCGTTGATGTAATGCTGCGCTTTTAAGGCCGCCAGATCCCGCCCCTGAGCGGCGAGAAGTTGAGTGGCAGGATTGGCTGTCTTTAAAACTTCGTTATATTCTGTCTCCGATAAAAAAGGTTTCAAAGAGGCTTCGCATTGTAAATTGTCGTTTAAATGAAAGTCCGGGGTGAAACTGAGGTTTTTACGATCCAGCATGGTGGTTCTGCGCAATTGCAAACGCAGAGCGTTGACCCATGCCAGGTGGCGATAGATCAGTATCCGGGGCATGTTGTGGGCGTCATTTTCGGGAGCGGTCTTCACCACGCTGAGCACTGTGTGACTCCAGGTGCGGCTGACGTTGACAATGGCACCCCAGATTTTGCGGGCCTCCCAGAGTCGATCGTAGGACTTGACTGTTCTTAAATCCCATATAAAAGGCCACCGCAATACCGATGGTGCTCAAAGGGGCAAAGGGAATACCCAGATGAAACCCCATTTCTTCAGCCCGACCGTGAAGGAGCGTCACCAACACCGACCAACCCACAAAAAAGAGCAGGTTACGCCAGGCGAAGCGTAGAATAATAGGCAAAGCAATGTTGCGACGGGTATACATGGTATTTCAGTTTAGCGCAAAAAGTTTTCATAAAAAAACCGCCCTTCTGAGGCGGTTTTTAAAATCTTGTTTTAGTTGCCGTAAGCGGGAGCCGCTGCAGGGGCCTGAGGCTGAGGCTTGAGGCCGTCCATTAAAGCGATGGTTTTGCTCTTTACCCAGTCTTTGGCACCGGTGCTGGTGAACAGTTTGTCGGTGAGCCAGCCACCCAACATGCCCGCGCCACCTACGAGTAAGGTGAGGCCGATGCCGCTAACGGCGGTTCCTGCCAGAGCAGCCATGGCTGCACCACCGGCGATAGTGGCGCCGATGCCGGTAACACCACCGCTTACGGTGTCTGTTACTACATTAGAAACCGCCTGGGTTTTCGTTTTTTCACCGCGCATATAGGCAATGCCGTTGGTGACTGCAGAGAATCCGCCGCTCACCAGAGCGGAGATGCCGGCACTCTTCAGCGTGGCTTTACCGATGCCTTTTAAAGCACCTACTACAGAACCGCTACCGTTTTTGATAGCACCCACGAGTTTGCTCACTTCGCTGGCGACGACTTTACCGTAGCGTACCTGACCCACGTTAGCGCCCACCCAGGGAGACTGAGCGGCCAGAGAATCGAGGAAGGTCATTTTAATTTCTGAGTTATTTTTGAAGCGACCCAGAACGTTCTGGTAGCGGGCTTCTTCTTCAGGGCTGGGCTTATAGCCATACTTCTGTACTTTTTCTTCTACAATCAGGGCCCACTCAATTTCAGACATGGTCACTTGCTGACCCGCAGGAGGCATATTGGGGCCGAAAGGGTTGGGGCCCTGAGAACCCTGAGGAGCTTGCTGTACGGGAGCAGGTGCCGCGGTGGGCATCTGAATTTGAGGAAGTGCGGGAGCCTGACTCATGGGCTTGATGTTGTTTTTGAGCAGCATCAGCTGGGCACCCAGTGCGTCGTAGTATTCACGCTCCTGAGCGGTGGGCTGATAACCGTTTTGAATTTTGGCTTCCAATTCGGTGGCCCATTGTAAATCGGTGCGAGAAATATTCAGGGTGGTCAGGGTAGGTACAGAAGAGGTGGTAGGAGCGCTGAACTGTACTGCAGATACATTAGGAAGAGTGGTGGTAGGTTGGCTAACGCGAAGACTGTCAGGAGCAGAAACAGTGTTCGCAGAAACCACTTGAGGGATGTTCAGTTGCGCAGGTGCTGGCAACTGAGGGGAAAACTGAGGGGTGGTGGCGGCAACAGCGTTTAAATTCATTTTGTTTATGCTCCTTCTTCTGCATCAACCGTTTGTTGATATTACTATTATGCCCCACGGACTTTAAGAACTGACGTGTATGAGCATAAGGATTAAATAACAAATGTATAAGCTTTGGTTAAGGGGTAGAGAGAGCGTTTTGTTTGTTAATTTTTGATTAAATGAACCCTTGTTTTTTTGTGAATTGTTTTTTTTATATTAAAGTAACTTGAGCATTTTGCTAATTCGGGTCATAATATATAAGAACTAAAAAGAGTCAATAGATCACTTACGGAGGCAACCCATGGGTCGCGGAGATTTTGGATTTGATGGATTATATTCACTACAGGCAGTAAACCAATGGATTGGTGTAATCAATGCCAACCTGAATGCCGCTAACCGAACCGGGTACAAAGCCACCAAGGTGAAATTCAGAGGCGGTGTGGCCACTGTTGAACGTCGGCCTTTTGGGCCCCTGCTCGGGATTCAATCTCCTGAAACCACCCTGCAAATTGATGAAACCCAGTTAGATTTTTCGCAGGGTTCCATTGTAGCCTCTACCGAACCTACCCACCTGGCCATTCAGGGCGAAAACGTTTTCTTCAGACTGTCTACCACCATTGATGGTAACGGCGCTCCTGTGAACAACCCTGTTGATGCGGCATACTATACCCGTGACGGTGAATTTCACGTGATTAACGATGCGGGGAACCTGAGACTCGTACACAGTACCGGCATGTATCTGGTGGCCAACGTGGGCGGTACGTTAGAGGGTGTAGAATTTGATGCCCAGAACGACCTGGTGATTATTGACGATAATGCTGCAGGTATTGCAGGCGCAGGCGTTGTGTTCAATGAAGAGCACCTGGAGGGTTTCAATGCCCCCAACTTCTTGCGCTTCAGCCGCTTTGGTTCCACGGTTTTTGAACAAGTAGGCGATCTGAACGATGCAGGGCCGTTTGCAGTACAGGCCGGTGCCGCACGGGTTGTGGCTCAGTCTCTGGAAAGTTCCAACAGTTCCCTGTCTCAGGCTTTACCAGAACTTTCTCTGGCTCAGAAATTCTTTTCTTCTGTATCCAAAGTGATTTCTGTACACCAGACCAATCTGGATACCGTGATCAACCTGATTCGTTAAGTCTCCAAGGACACTTTCTTGCAAAACGCCAGCAGGGCTTCAGACCAGGTGGGATTATCAAAAAGTATTCCATTATGTTGCTGAATCTGCTGGCGTAGCTGTTTATTCCATGCTGTATCGTTGGCCAATCTTACGGCAATGGATACATACTCCTCTTTAGAAGCCGCTACCAGTCCCTTGATGTTCATGAGTTTATACATGGCCTGGGTCCAGCGGCTTTTATTATAGGGTAAATCCAGGGTCACAATGGGACATCCCAACCCCAACGCCTGATAAGCGGTATTTCCGCCACCAAAGTAGAAGCTGTCCAGTAACACATCCACGTTCTGAAGCCGTTGATAAAAAATATCCCGTTGAGACCAGTTTAAAAAGTGAATCCGATGATCGTCTTTGACGGTCTGTGTGAAACGCTTTTGAAGGGCCAGATGAATATCTGCTTTGTTTTTCAGGAACAAAACCTGAGCCGCCGGATCTTTTTCTAAAATACCGTTAACCACCTGATCAAATAAAGGGTGTATTTTAAACAAAGTCATGGGACAAAAGTACAATTTTCCCTCAGGTAACCCCAGCTCCTGACGAGGCGCTTGTTTTTGCGGGGGGGCCGGTTTTTCGTAATCGGGCAAACCCGCCAGCGTGATCAGTTGTTCTGAATAATAGTCGGGGCCTTTTTCAGTTTCCAGCACGTTTGAAGATATAAAATAATCCATGGTGTCCATTCCGGTAGTTACCGGATGGCCTGACATGGTCAACTGCACCTTTGCGGTTCGCTGTAGTGCCAGTTCATAGGTGACAATATCCATGCCCACATCGGTATACATTAAAATATCCAGATTATCGTTGGTCAGTTGTTGGAGAGCCAGAGGGTAAGAAAAAGGCAGTATACGAAAATGATTGGCCGCCGCTTTAAGCTCCTCAGGAATATCTTCCTCAGCAAAATCGGAAGTGTGGATGGCGTAAAGATAGGTTTCCAGTTCTGGATCTTGCAATACATGTATTAATGCCCTTTGCAGTAAATGCATGACCGAATGATTGCGCAAATGTCTGGAAACAATACCCACCCGACGCCGTGAGTTGGGTCTTAGCTGCGCGTTTAAATCAGGAATGCCGAGACGATAAAAGCGGGACAGTTTTTTTTGCAGGGGCAAATCTTCCTGGTTTTGATAGCTGTGATAAAAGTTGATTTGCCGTGAAAAAGAGACGGACTCCAGAGCAAGCTCCGGATGAGGTTTGCTAATTTCTTTGTCCAGAAAGTGATGAAGTTCTATCTGTAACCGCTCTAAATTCTCAAGAGACAGCGGAACAGCTTCTTGTAAGCTAGACAACAGCGTTTTTACGGTGTCTCTTCCCTGGTCTCTTTCGTATAAAAGCAGCGCCCATTCAAGGGCCTTGGCGTAATGCTTATGAGTCTGAAAAATATCAATCAGATAATCAAAGGTACGTAAATAAGATTTGTTATGAGAAAGTGCTTCTTTAAAATAATTGACCGCCATCTGATCGTTGTTGGTCAGGCTAAAATATAACCCCATGGCCGTCAGATAAAAAGGCGAGTCAGCAAACTCCTGCACTCGCTGACGCAGTAAAAGAGGGGTAGATTCGCTGTACATGTGTTCTTGCAGCAATAAAAGTAAATGGTTCTGAATATTTCGGCGGGTGGGATCCAAATGGGCGGCCCGGGCCAGCATATCCAGCGCCTCTTCAAATAAATGAAGAGCGGCGTAGGCCAGAGATACATTATAAAAACTGTCTGCGTCAGGTTTAAGACGTAACAATTGCTCAAACTGTGTTTTTGCGGCTTCTTTTTTACCCTGATAAAACAGGCTCATCGCCAGATTATTCACGTACTCGGCATGATCGGGAACCAGGGTGTGGGCCTGACGATAGCAGTCTTCGGCGGCGGTGAGTTGGTTCAAATTTTCCCGGGCAAAACCCAGAAAGTTTAAATAGGCAGCGCGGTGGGTTACGGGAGGTTCTTCATTGAGTAAATGATTCAGATAATCGGCGGCTGCTTGATACGCCTGCTGTTGAAAAAGAGCCTTAATGCGGGTTTGAACAGGTTCAGGAATCTTCTTCTGCTGCGGCATGAAGGGCTTCGAGTCGTGCTTTCATATAGTTTAGAGCACCCTGAATATCTTTGTTTTCCGGCTCCACCAGCAGGGCTTGTTCTGCCAGAGTAATGCCTTTTTCAAATTCTCCCGTGTTGCTATACAAACCAATCAAAAGCTCATGGGCTTCTACCACATTGGGTTTGAGTTCAATCACTTTTTCAAAATAGGGAATCGCTTCGTCGAAGCGTTCCAATTCCATTAAGATCATGCCCCGGTGCAAATAGGTGGTGTCCTCATCGGGAATAAACTCCTGAAGTGATTCAAGCTCTCGCATGGAAATTAAATATTTGCCCTGATGGTGATACGCGTCTGCTAAAGTGAGGCGAGCTTCCACAAATCCTGGCTCAAGCCGCAGAGCGTGTTGCAAATTAGAGATGCAGGGGTAGTAGGCGCGTAATTCGCTGTAGGCCATGCCCAGCATGAAAAAGGCGTTGACATTCTGAGGATCTGCCAGAATGAGCGCTTCAAAAAGTTCTACCGCTTCCGTGTATTTCTTTTGCCCCACGTATACAAATCCCAGGCGAAAGCGGGCGTCAATATTATCGGGGTTTAAGTGAATGGCCTTCTGAAAAGACTCAGCAGCTTCGTCCAGTTGGCCCTGTTCCATCAGGGCGATGCCATCGCGCACGAACTCGTTCATGAATTCGGGGTCTGTGGTCAGAGCGTTATACACCGACTGTTTGAGGGTATTGATAGCCCGTCGGGCAATTTTGAGTAAACCAAATACGTTGTACAGGGGAGATAGCGGAGGGTGTAACTCAATAGCGCGCACCATCTCACCTTCTGCCTCCGCCATGCGCTGTTGGCGAAACATCAGCATGCTCTGCCGCATGTGTTCGTAGGCAGCAACAGAAATCACGTCATTGTTTTTATCCCGACGAATACTTTCGTCGGGAATATCCAGAGACAGTTCGGTTTCTATTTCGGGCAAAGAATTTTCTGTGGTCATTGACTCGTACTTGAAAAATTAGACTTGAAAAAAAAATGGGTATTCTTTATCATAGCATCAAATGCAAAATAGTATGACCCCCGAAGCCTACCAGCGTTACCTCGATCGCATTCGTTACTGCAAAACCCTGGACGCGCTCCAGGAAATTGTCTCAGCGGTTATAAAACCCACGGGATTTGGTGACAATCGTGTAGAAGGAGTGGACGTGGGGTTAAACTATTACGAAATGGCGATTTGTCTCAAAGAAACCGACCAGATTTTCTTTCAAAAGTCTATTGAGCTGTTAATCTTTGCCCATCAGCAAATCGACATAATAGAAAGGGGACAGGTTCCCGAACCGCCGGAAACTGTCCCCACCTGGCAAATGTTTACGTAAATCCTAGAGCTTGAACTTACTGTCAGAAATAGACGCGGGGAACGCCATTTTCTTCAGAATCATACGGAAGTAAGGGTCTTTTTCTCCGTTATACATCTCCCAGAGACGAACCGAGTAGGTATCGGGTTCAAAGCCGAGGTATTCGTGCTGAACACGGGCATCAAGCGTGTTAGTACCTGAAGTCGTAACCTTGAGAATATGTACCTTGGTGCCTTCTACATTGGTGGCTCCGATCAATTCCGCATCGTAGCCGTTAGACAGACGGGTAATCAGTCCCACCATGTCGATATCGTCTGCTAAATAGCCGTTAGCAGAGGTAACGCGATCGTCGGTTTTGTCAAGGTCCAGTTTGAAAATGCTTTTCTTGATTTTTACTTTATCACCTACACCGGAAGTGTAAGTGGCGCTGACACCATCAGAACCGGTGGTGGATTGAACAATGTCAATTCTTACGTTATTGGGCGCTTTCGACCACATATTAATAACGTTGGAGGACACTTTGCCTGTTTCCAGGTTTTTCTCGATTTTTTCTGCGGTGAGCTCTACAAACTGGGCGTTTTTATACTTTTCAACGATTTCTTGTAAAGCTGCAGCACCTTTGTCTTTGTTGCTGAGTTTGGGTTTTGCGGCGGGTTTTGGTGTAGCTTTGGGGGTGGGTTTTTTGCTTGTAGATTTAGAGGATGAAGTACGACTTTTACTGCTGGTGCGGCTGCTAGAGCTGCTTCGACTGCTGGAAGAACTGCTGGTGCGACTGCTAGAGCTGCTTCTGCTTCGACTTGAGCTTTCGGTGGCGGGCTGAATGTCTAATGCACGAATCTCTTTTCGTAGATCTTCAATACCGGCCAGAATTTTGGGTATGGCTGCGGCAATTTCGCTGTCTACGTTATTAGAAGACGCTCCTGCGGGACTGGGCAGTGCCGAATCCGTGTTCAGGGAAGAATTTAGACTGGTGGACAGGGATGCTCCCGTGGGGGCCAGATCGCTTCCTCCACCACAGGCGGTTAAAAACATCGAGCTGGTAAGGGCGAAGGCCGCAAACTTTTTGAAAGACATAAAATCATACTCCTCTACTACGCATGGCAACAAAAATCATTGCTATTAAACTTATTATAAGCTAAAAATAGACTTTTCTTACGTCAAAAGGTTAATTTTAGTTTATATATCCCCTAAAAAGTATTTAATTTTTCCTAAAAAAGAGGGGTGTCTAAGGCGTTTGTCAGCCTGTAAGCTATGATATACTGTCTCATGCTCACAGGTGAACCTGCGTCTTTTTGCGCCCCTGTCGGCATCAATAAAGCACACAAAACACAATTGAAATAAATCATGGAAACCAACATTTACTTTATTATTCTTGCGGCGGTGGCCCTGGCGGGAGCCTTAACCACCATTACAAGATCTCACCCACTTTCAGCGACTCTTTCTCTGGTGGTCACTCTGATCGCTCTGGCGGGGCTTTATGCACTGCTGGTGGCTGATTTTCTTTTCGTTATCCAAATTCTTGTTTATGCGGGGGCGATTATGGCCCTCATGGTGTTTGTGATCATGCTTTTGAATGTTAAAGAAGAACAACTGCCCGTGGAAAAGGCTATGAAACGCAAGGTGGGTTTAACTCTCCTTTTTATGGCTCCTTTGTTTTATCTGGTGGAGCGTTCTCTTTATTCTCAATTCGGCACAACGCCTTTTGTTCCGGCAGGCCCTGGTTTTGGCACCATCAAATCCGTTGGTCAGCTTTTGTATAACCAGTACTATATTTCCTTTGAAATCGTTTCTATTCTCTTACTGGTGGCCCTCATAGGCGTCGTGGCCCTGGCAAAAAGGAGAGCATAATGCTCACTGTTTTTCATTACCTCACGGTCAGTGCTTTACTCTTTTTTATTGGTATGGCCGGTTTTATTGCCCGCAAAAACATGTTCATTATGTTTTTGTCCCTAGAGCTGATGCTCAACGGCATTAACCTGAGCTTTGTCACTTTTTCCCGACACTTTCAGGAAATGAGCGGTCACGTTTTTGTTTTTTTCGTGATTGCGGTGGCTGCCTCTGAGGCCGCGATCAGTCTGGCCCTCGTTATTCTTATTTACAAAAATCGTCAAACCATTGATATTGACGCTATTAATCAGTTGAAAGGATAAGCCATGCAAACCTCCACTCTTCTTCCGCTTATTCTTCTTTTCCCTTTCCTGGGCGCCCTTATTTTAGGCGTTTTGTCGCTTACCCACCACGATAAACCCGACGGTCCCTCAGAATCTATGGTGGGAACACTGGCCGTGGCAGGCCCCCTCTTATCGGCGCTATGTGCCCTGACTCTTTTTGCACAGCAGGTCATCAATCCCGAATTGCTCTGGTCTTTTGTACTGGGGACGTGGATTGATGTGCCCGCTTTTAAGCTCACCCTGGGCTTACAAATGGATCATCTTTCCGGCATGATGGCCGCTATGATTACCTTTATTGGCACCCTGATTCACTTATTCTCGGTGTCTTATATGCAAAAAGATCGCGGGTTTGCGCGCTACTTTGCCTATCTCAATCTGTTTTTTACGGCCATGTTGCTGTTAATTCTTTCGGACAATGTGGTGGGACTCTTTATGGGCTGGGAAGGTGTGGGCGTTTGCTCTTATCTTCTGATTGGTTTCTGGTTCAAGGATCTGGCCAAAGCACAGGCGGGTACAAAAGCCTTTGTGGCTAACCGCGTGGGTGATTTTGGTTTTCTGTTGGGCATTTTCTTTTTGTTTATGCAGACCGGCGCTTTTGACTTTATGTCTATTCAGGGTGTTTTTGACAGAGGGGCCGTGGCCCCGGCTATGATTAGTATTATTGGCTTTTTGCTGTTTATCGGAGCCATGGGTAAATCTGCTCAGATTCCCTTACACGTGTGGTTACCCGACGCGATGGCGGGCCCCACGCCCGTTTCTGCTCTGATTCACGCGGCCACCATGGTGACCGCGGGGGTTTATATGGTGGCCCGCATGAATTTTCTCTATACTCAGACGCCCAGCGTTTCCTTCTTTATTATGCTGACAGGTACGCTCACTGCTTTTGTGGCCGCCACCATTGCACTGGTGCAAACGGACATCAAGAAAGTGCTGGCTTATTCTACCGTTAGTCAACTGGGCTATATGTTTATGGGGGTTGGAGCTGGTGCCTATGCCGCGGGCATGTTTCACGTATTTACCCACGCCTTTTTCAAAGCTGCTCTCTTTCTGGGAGCAGGTGCCGTCATTTACTGTCTGCACCATGAACAGGATATGCGCAAAATGGGCGGACTGCGCAAAGCGCTGCCTGTGACCCATCTCGCCATGCTTATTTCCTGTCTGGCCATTGCGGGTATTCCTCCCTTTGCCGGCTTCTTTAGTAAAGACGAAATTCTCTTTTCGCTCTGGGATAAAGGCCACTACGCTTTCTGGGCGGTGGGCCTTGTGACCGCGGGTCTAACGGCATTTTATATGTTTAGACTTTATTTTATGACCTTTGCCTCAGACTATCGCGGCAGTCACGACATAACGCCTGAGCCCACGCTCATGAAAATTCCTTTGTTATTGCTGGCATTAGGTGCCACGGTAACCGGCTTTCTGGGCTTACCCGCAGCGCTGGGACTTCCCAACTGGTTTGAACACTTTTTAGCACCTGTGGTAGGTGCACATCACCCTGAGGCAAGTACCGCTCTGGTGATGGGGCTCATGGCCGCTTCTGTAGTGGCTGGTGTCATTGGCATTGTGGTGGCCCGTCAACGTTATGGCAATATTACGACCCTTCCAGAGGCACAAGAAAACCCACGTCCGCTGGTGAAGGTGTTGGAGCACAAATACGGTTTTGACATGCTCTATACCGAAGGCATCGTGAACCCGCTCAAAAAACTGGGCTACTACGGCTGGCAAATCGGTGACAATATTCTCATCGGTGGTGTTGTCGCTCTGATTCAGTGGGTATACAAGGTGGTGGGGCTTTTTGCCCGACAGTTCCACTTTGGCAACGTCCGTGCCTACGGACACTATCTGGTGGTAGGGCTTTTTATTCTCTTTTACCTTTATTTTGCCCTGCACTTCCCTGAGGTTTTCTCATGATGTTATCTGTTCTTATCTTTCTTCCGCTCATTGTGGGCTTTATTTTACTGGCTCTGCCTGAGCGCCTGAATAAAATTTCCCAAACCCTCGCGTTGGGCACCGCTGCTGTTAACCTGGGACTTTCGCTCTTTGTGTGGTCTCAAATGGCCACCGCAGGTGGACTGCAGATGGTGCAAAAGCTCAGTTGGATTCCCCAATGGGGCATTGCTTACCATATTGGTATTGACGGCATCAGTATTTTTCTGGTGTTATTGACCACTTTGTTTACCCTATTGGCCGGGGCTTATGCCTATCACAACGGACCCGAGCGCAGCGCTGGCAAGTTTTACGCCCTGACCCTGATTTTGTCTTCGGGCATGATTGGCACGGTGCTGTCCGTGAATTTAATCTTGTTCTATCTGTTCTGGGAACTCATGCTGATTCCCATGTATTTTTTAATTGGTATCTGGGGCGGCAGCCAGCGCACCCGTGCGGTGACTCACTTTGTGATTTACACCATGCTGGGTTCTCTGGTGCTTTTGTTCAGCTTTTTGTATCTGGCGGTACAGGTAGAGGCTCGCACAGGAACTCTGTCCTTTGACTTGACTTATTTAATGGGAACGCTGGCTCAGATGTCTTCTGAAGGTGGTGTTACCGCCGTGCAACACGCCCTCTTCTTTGGTCTGGCGCTGGCCTTTTTAATCAAGCTTCCCGTGTTCCCTTTTCACACCTGGTTGCCCAATACCTATACAGAAGCCCCTGCGGTGGTCACTTTTTTACTTTCGGGTGTCATGGCAAAAATGGGGGTTTACGGACTGATTCGTATTGCCGTTCCGCTGTTTCCAGACAGCATGCGCTATCTTGGACCCACACTGTCGGGAATGGCGATTATTGGCATTGTGTATGGTGCTGTTCTGGCGTTGGGTCAGACGGACCTTAAACGCCTGATTGCCTATTCATCCTTTTCACACATGGGCCTGATTGCCCTGGGTGTATTTAGCTGGAACGCCATTAGTCTGAACGGTGTCACCTATCATATTATGAATCACGCGGTGGCTACAGGTTGCCTCTTCTTGCTGGTGGGGCTGATTGAAAAACACCATGGCACCACTGAAATTTCAAAACTCGGCGGCCTGGCAGAAAAAATGCCCGTGTTTGCTTTTTTGTTTTTGCTCAGCAGTTTTGCTTCCATAGGCGTCCCCTTACTGAACGGTTTTGTGGGCGAATTTATGATTTTGCTGGGCGTTGCTACCTACAGCCCCTTGTTCACGTTCCTGGCGGCCCTGACGCTTATTCTTTCAGCAGGCTATATGCTGAACCTGATCCAGCGTTTCCTGTTTGGGCCACTCACATTGCCCGGTGACGCTTTCAAGTTGCGCTCCACAGACTGGTTGGCCATTGGCCCGCTGTGCGTGCTGATGGTGCTCATGGGTATTTATACCCAACCCTTCACACGCTATATTGCGCCTGCTGTGAAGCATACCTTAACTCATTATCAGACGCAGCTGCACGTGCAGCAGCCTGCCGGAGATACTCATGGATAATTTTTATTTTCTTTTGCCCTATGCACCCCTTTCTGTATGTGTCCTGATGGGCATTATCCTGCTTTTGATGCAGGTATTTACCAAACACGCTCAGCGCTTTAGCCTGAATTATGTGTCGCTTCTGGGCATGAGTCTGGTGGGACTCACCACCATCTGGGCCATGAAGGCCATGGGTGATATGGTGAATAAAGTCAGTACGCTGCCGGAGGATGTGCGCCAGCAGGTGCTCAGTCACGCCTCTTTTTTAGATAATTTTGCACTCTTTTTCTATCTGGTGCTCATTATTGGCTCTTTCTTAACCCTGTTGGTTTCGGCCCATTATCTGGAGCGAGAAAAACTGGTGCGTGGAGAATTTTATGCCCTGATCTTTTTTGCCCTGGCGGGCATGATGGTGTTGGTCTCTGCCAACAGTCTGATGACGCTGTTTATTGGTCTGGAAATTATGTCCATGGCGGTCTACGTACTGGTGGGTTATCAACGCAAAAGCGCATTTTCTAATGAGGGTGCTTTTAAGTACTTTTTGCTGGGGGCTATGGCCTCTGCCATTCTGCTTTACGGTATTGCCTTGACCTATGGTGCCGTGGGTTCTGTAGAGCTTTCTGACATTCGTTTACACTATATGACCGGTAATGCGCTTCAGCCGGTGGGTGCTATTGGTATGTTGCTGCTGATTAGCGGACTGGCCTTTAAAGTGGCCGCCGTCCCTTTTCACACCTGGGCTGCCGATGCCTATCAGGGAGCCCCCCTGCCGGTAACGGGCTTTATGGCTACATTGGTAAAAACGGCGGCTTTTGCTCTCTTTTTAAAGGTGCTTGGTGAAGCGTTCTTGCCCCTGCGCGTGCAGTGGGTAGAAGTCATTGCTCTGCTGTCTGCCATGACCATGTTGGTGGGCAATATTATGGCCTTTACTCAGAAAAACTTCAAACGTATGCTGGCCTACTCCAGTATTGTTCACACCGGCTATTTGCTCATGGGCCTGGCCGCACTCAATTTGCAAGAAAGCAATCAGGTGCGTGCAGCGCTAGGCTATTATTTGTTGATTTATGTGTTTAGTTCTCTGGGTGTATTTACGCTGTTGAGCTATTTAAGTGGTCGAGATGAAAGTCGTCAAAACATTTCAGACTACGCCGGACTGCATCGACAACATCCTTTTCTGGCGGCAGCCATGGCCCTGTTTATGTTCTCCTTTATTGGGGTGCCCCCGCTGGGCGGATTTTTTGCCAAGTACTACCTGTTTACCGAAACCCTGCGTCAAACCGCCGGAGAAGGTTTTATGGTAGCTCTCGTGGGCTTTGCGATCTTCAACAGTATTTTGTCTATTGCCTATTATTTGCGCGTGGTTACCACCATTTACATGCATCCACCTGGCGACGAGTTGCCTGCCCAGGGCTTACGCTCTCTGTCCTTGAACGGGGTTTTGACCATCACTTTGCTGGTTACCTTCTGGACCGGATTTGCGCCCGTGAATTTGTTCTGGATGATTCCCGGTCTCACGCCCCTTGTGGACTGGTTGCAAAAGGCCATGGTGTAAACACATATGGAGTCACCCAAGGTTGGCGAAATTCTGGTTAAAGAGGGTTATCTCAAACCCGACATGCTGGACAAGGTGCTGCGGGTGCATCAAAAACACAAATCAGAGCACCCGGATTTATTCAAACCCTTTGGTCAGATTTGTGTTGAGCTGAACATTATCAGCGCTGAAGAACTTCAGCGGGTGCTGCGTAAATACAATAAACGCATGCCGCTGGGGCAAATGCTTTTGAATCAGGAACTCATTACCGCAGAGGCGCTGGCGAGGGCGCTGCAAACCCAGCAAACCGTTAAAAAACGTCTGGGTGAAATCCTGGTGGAGCAGGGCGCATTATCTTCAGCCCAGTTGCTGGACGTGCTCAGTGAACAATTGGATATTGCGCGCATTATTCCTTCGTTGGAATTGGTGGATGAAGAACTGCTCCAGAAGTTAGACGTGCGCTTTTTCAAAGAGAATATGTGTTTGCCCCTGCACCAGCACGGTCAACTGCTCACGGTGGTGATGAAAGACCCACTGCGCACGGATATCATTGAAAAACTGGCGGCCCATTATCAGGCTCAGATCGTACCGGCACTGGCTTCTCCAGAATCTATTCTGGCCACACTTAAGGAATATCAGCATCTGATGAGTTTGCCCTCCCTCGGGCCCCTCTCCGATAATTTTAACGCCCTTCAGGTAAAACCCCCCGTGGAGAAAATGCCCAAGTTGCCTTTTGCCACGGGCTTAAATGCGCTGTCAGAAGCCTTTGAGAACCAGAATGCCGCCACTTCTGAGACCGAAGAGAAGGCCACAGGCCAGTCCCAGCGCAATCTTAAGCAGGAAGAGCAAATTGTGAGCTTCCTGGTGAAAAGTGCTCTCAAAGATCGTGCTGAAAGTATCCATATTGAACCCCAGGAAAAACATTTGCGGATTCGCTATCGCATTGATGGCGTGCTTTACCATAAAACCGATTTGCCCACAGACATGGGACCGGCACTCGTCCTGCGTTTAAAAGAACTCTGTCAACTGGATCTTCAGCGCGTGTCTCATCAGCGCGGGCGGGTAGAAACCAGCATCAATGAGCAGGACCTAGAGCTCAATATGGCCACCTACGATACTCTCTGGGGCGAGAGCATGACCATTGAACTCAAGCCCCGCACCTCATCGCACAGAGAAATGCTGCTCAATATTGAGCGCACCGGTTTTTCTCCGCTGAATTTAATGCGCTACCAAAATATTTTAAATCAACCGGGGGGACTCATTATTCTCACAGGCCCCTCACGGGCGGGAAAAACCGCCACGGCCTACGCCTCGGTGAATTATTTAAATGCCCAAAACCGCTCCATTGTCACCGCTGAGCACCCCATTGAAATGCGTGTGCCGGGTGTCGTGCAGGGGCAATACAGCGAAGAACTTCACCATCGATTCGCAGATAAAGTCAACGCCATGCTTTATTTGAACCCCGATATTTTAATGGTCAGCGAAATTGAAGACGTAGACGTCATGCATGAAGTGGTGAATATCGCTCTGACAGGTGCAAAGATTATCACGTCTTACCCCGCTTTTGACGCCACGGGCGCGCTGTTGCGTCTGAATCGTATGGGCTTAGAAAATTATTTGATTGCGGCCAGTAATATTACGGTGTTGTCTCAACGTCTCATTCGTAAGCTCTGTCCGCTCTGTAAAGTGCCCCATGAGCCCCGTCAGGATACCTTTAACCGCCTTGGGTTGGTGGATGTTACTCCCGAAAGCGCCACTTTTTATAAGCCGGTGGGTTGTGACGCCTGTGGGCATCACGGTTATCAGGGGCAAACAGCCATTCACGAATTGCTCAAAATCAATGAAGCAATCAGAGAAGCCATTCTCAACAATAAGCCGGCAGCCACCGTACGGGCCATTGCTCGCACCGAGTGTAAATTGGTCTCCATGGCGGAAGACGGTCTGTACAAGGCCATGGAAGGCGAAACTTCTATTGAAGAAGTGCTCAGAGTGGCTTTTGTAAATGAATACGATGCCCAGACCCCCTGGAGTGCCGAAGAGATTCGCGACATTTGCAAGGGTCTGGATCCCGACTTTATTTAAGTTCCACAGTCCACTTTAGAATCAGTATGTCGCTGATTTGACGCTTCAAAGGGGTTAATATACCTGCCCGGCTTTTTCTGCGGGAGTTTTTGCCAAAAGTCCACGAGCAAACCCTTTCTCGAACCAGGACACTCAGTGTCAGTCTAATCTGTCAATGAATGAGATGAAGTTATTTCAACTTTACTCTAAATAATCTTTTAGGCGTTCAAAATTTTTTGTATTCACACTTTTTGACTGTAGAAAATTAATATCTTCTATTAAATTTTTCTTTTGTTCAGGAAAACGCTTTATGAATGAGTCAAGCAAGACCATTCCTTCTTTATCATTGCCATTTAGAACGAGTGCTAGAATCAAATTTGCCTCTATCCAATTCGAAGTAGGGTTTAAACTTAATCCTTTTCTTGAAAAGTTAACTGATTCACCATACTTTTTTTGCAAAATAGATATCCATCCCATATTTCCATACGCTTGAACATCTCTGGGATTTAATTTTACAACTTGCTGATAATCACCTATAGCCTCTTTATATAGTTTCATACGATAATAAGCCTTGGCCCTGTTAAAATAAATTTTATCGTTTTCTGGACTGATAGAAATAGCCTTATCGTAGTCTAATAAAGCTTTTTTGTATTCCCTAAGATCTGTATAAACTGCAGCTCGATTATTGTAAGTTAGAGCAGATAAAGGCTCTAACTGAATAGCTTTATCATAACTTGACAGAGCCAGGGTATATTTCTTTAGTTTGTGGTAAATGGCCCCTCTGACGTCATAATTATCAGCAGATTCAGGAGCCAGTTTAATGGCTTGTTCATAGTCTTTCAGAGCTTGCATATATTTTTCTAGAACATAAAAAAGCTTTCCTCTATTAGAATAAGCTAATGGAGAATTTGGATCTACTTCTATGGCCTTATTGTAATTAGAAAGAGCTTGTTCGTACTGACCCAAGTCTTGATACAGAATTCCTTTGCCAACATATGCTGTTGCAAATTTTGGACATAGTTCAATCACATGATTATAGTCAGAGAGAGCTTTTTTGTATTTACTTATTGTTTGATATAGGATTCCTCTATTAAGATGGGATTCTATTAATTTTTCATTCAACTGGATAGCTGAGCTGTATTCATCTATTGCCAATAAAACTTTATTGTTAACCTGGGCTTCAACTGCTTTATTGAAATGAATTTCGCCTTCTGTCTTTTTTGAGCTCTCAGAAGACACTGGTATTGCTACGTAAACTTGATCATCGCAATAATACTCCTGTGCTTTCACTAATTTACAGAAAAAAGAGTTAAACGAAAAAACTACTGTTATTGTGAATAAAAACCATAATATTTTCGGCATAATTTTCTAAAGATGTCGCTTCCTCAACTTTGAGTTACTTATCTTGATAATACTTGATTGTTTTTCAATAGTAAAATAACAACGCCATAAATGACTTGTAAGCTGACCCGAAGGGGCATGATTTTGTTTGGGTTGATCTGCTGGTTGTGTGAATTAAAAGTTTTATACTACTGTAGTAACTGATTTATTTTGGGTGTTTTTATGAATTAATACGGCTTGTTTTGAGGTTAAAACGATGTTTTTTAAAAAAATTGTGATGATACCAATCCTTTTCACTGTTGTAGCCCTACCGTCTGTATCTGCTCTCTCAAATCCAATAAAGAAAGACCAAAGTGAAATCTTTAGCCTTGTCATAAAACCGCCTGTGGAAGTGGGGAAAAATAATTTACAACCCAAAAGA
Organism: uncultured Candidatus Sericytochromatia bacterium; assembly: GCA_964342365.1. GTDB lineage: Bacteria > Cyanobacteriota > Sericytochromatia > UBA7694 > UBA7694 > CAXRDE01. The sequence continues at coordinate 25,810 of CAYFGW010000001.1, forward strand.
ACTCCCCCTCAAATAGCAATACTTCCGAATTTGATAAAAACAACGAAAATGAAAAGACTCAACTCAACAGAGTTGGAAGAGATAGCTCAACTTTTAAAAGATGAAACTGCGCTTTCAAAGGGTATAAAAAGGAAAAACAATGTTAAACCTTTTGGGAGTAGTTCAAGATTACTTGTAGCTTCCTTTACGAGTGATAAAAATGAGATTGAAGGAGCTCATCATATTAGATTTGATGACGAAATTTTTGAAGTGTTTTTCAGAAAAGGCCCTGTTTATAGAGTATCAGGCCGTACGAATCACGATGATAAAGTAATAATTCAAATACCTTTTGATACCTTCAAAGTATATTTATTCTTTAAACCTAAGACTCTTGATGAAAAATTAGAAATAGAAGATTCCTTGTACCATGTATCGGATACATTAGGTAAAAACGATTTTTTCGTTTCTGACCAACATTTTCTCAATTTAGGTTTGCGCACCTTGCCTATTCCGAAAACGTGGAAGAATTCTAGTGGTAGCGATCTTAGAGTGGCATTTCGGTCTCGAAATGTATCTTCTTTTAAATTGCTTATTTTACGTGAAGAATCGAAACTTCCACTTCCGCCTCCGGGAATCAAAGAAATAGGGCCTGATGGTGGAACGCTAGAATTACCGGGTGTGGGCCGTGTTGAAATACCTGAGGGTGCTTTGGATAGAAAAGTAACTGTTCGCCTCAGTCAGAAAACTGTGTTCCTAAAAGTTATTGCTAGCGTAAGCGCTTTTGAAAGAATTCCAGCATATACTTATCACGACTATGTTAGCGCAATAATGAAAATCGAACCCATGGGTCAGAGACTGAAAAAAACTGCATTGGTGTATCTTGATATAGACAAACAGCGGGTAGGTGCAAATAGTCCAGGTGTTGTTGATTGGGTTGTGTTCAATGAATATACTCCTTTAAACGAAATAGTTACTTCTGCCTACGCCAAACTTCCGAAAAAACACAGTGAGCCCCTGAAGATCACGAGTTTTTCTTATGTTACGAGAGTTATTGATGAAATGTATGGCCCTGACGATTCGTACGAAGTTGATCGTGTTGAGAGATAATAAACAAAGTTTGGTCTTGTCGGAACCAGAGAGATTTTGAGTTGTACCGGCAACATCCAACTAAACGATCGAATCAAACGTAGAGACGCAGACCGCAACAAACTACACCCAAATATATAGAAAGTGTTAAAAATACACTTTTATGGAGGTTGTGAGCGAGAAATTTGTCTTGCGTCAAATCCTCCACCTTTTTTTCGACATACAATGTCTGTATAAGGAGGGGAACCATGCAAAAACAACCCCATATTGTAATTATTGGTGGCGGCTTTGGGGGATTGTACGCTGCACAACACCTCAAATACAGCGACGCTAAAATTACCCTCATTGACCGTCGTAACTTTCATTTATTTCAGCCTCTGCTCTATCAGGTGGCCACGGGCGGTCTTTCGGCCGCTAATATTGCCGCTCCTTTGCGAGCCATTTTAAAACGTCAAAAGAATACCGACGTGCTGCTTGCAGAAGTGAAAAACATTGATCCCCGGCACCGACGAGTGCACTTTTCCGATGGTAAAACCCTGGATTATGATCAGCTGGTGGTAGCCACCGGAGCCACCCACAATTACTTCGGCAACCCCCAGTGGGAAGAACACGCCCCCGGTTTAAAAACCATTGAAGATGCCACCGAAATTCGCCGCAAGGTCCTGATGGCTTTTGAAGCCGCCGAACGGGAGCCCGATCCTACTAAACGCGCGGCCTATTTGCGCTTTGTGGTGGTGGGAGCAGGTCCTACAGGTGTGGAACTGGCCGGAGCTCTGGGTGAAATTGCTCACCAGACCTTAAAAGATAACTTCAGACATATGAACCCCGATGCCGCAGAAATTTTGCTGGTGGAAGCGGGCAAAAGAGTACTCTCGCCCTACGCCCCCGAACTTTCCGAAAAAGCAGAGCATTCTCTTGAGGAGCTGGGCGTGACCGTAGAAACTAACGTCATGGTCACCGATATTCAGGCAGATCATGTCAAACTCAAATACCCAGACGGTGAAAAACGGGTGGACACCCATACCGTGATCTGGGGCGCCGGGGTTCAGGCTTCTCCGCTGGGAAAAGTGTTATCTGATGCGACCGGTGTGGAACTAGATCGGGCCGGTCGAGTGAAAGTTAACCCCGATTTAAGTATCAATGACAGTATTTACGTGCTGGGCGATCTGGCCCATTGCGTGGACAAAGACGGCAGTCAATTGCCCGGCGTAGCGCCGGTGGCCATGCAACAGGGCAAATACATTGCTCGCCTGCTCAAGCGCAAAATTGCGGAGCCGAATATTCAGGCAGAACCCTTCAGCTATTTTGATAAAGGCAGTATGGCCACCATTGGCCGTTCAAAAGCAGTGGCCGAAGTGGGCCCCCTCAAGTTTTCTGGTTTTATTGCCTGGATGATGTGGCTCTTTATTCACGTGATCTTTCTGGTGGAATTTGAAAACCGCATACAGGTGATCTTGCAGTGGGCCTGGAACTACATCACGCGCAATCGCTCGGCACGCCTGATTACGGGCAAACCCGAAGAGCGACTGCCGGAGCCCACAGAGAGCAAGCCGGAACCCGCACAACAGGAGCTGAGCGTTTAAACGCCTCTCTTTTTTACAATTTTGCACAAATGCTGCACAAAAAAAGCCTCCCGAAGGAGGCTCTTTTTTATGTGTCTAATTGCTTAGAAGCTGTAGCTGCTGATGATCGAAAGATCGTGAGCCACAGGGCGGAATTGCCATACGGCATCAGCCAACAGCATGCTGTATTCAGCACGTACATTCAGTGGAGAACCACCGATGTTCATGTAAGGCATAGAAACGGTTAAACCACCGTCTTTATACAGTTGGTTAGGCGCACCGTTGTCGGTGGACATACCCAGCTGATCGCCTAAAGACTGACGTGCAGACAGTACCAGTTTGATATTGTCTTTGCCTTCGCCGAGGTTCAGGAAAGGAATACCGAGGGCTACACCAGCGTTAGCTGCTGCTACGTCGTTGAGGTTGAACAGACCGTTACGGGTGGCGATGTTGGTACCCAGTTGGATATCAAAGCCGCTGCCGCCGAGGTTGTTGAACAGTAAACCTACAGAGTGACGGTCAAATCCGATAAAGGATTTGTTCACACCGACGGTAATACCGAAGTTTTCGTTCCAACCCATGTCCAGAACACCGGAGATTTCTTTACGGCTTCTGCCGGTGAAGTCCAGCATAGAGTCGTTCAGGAAGCTCATGGCGTGTACACCCAGACGTACGGGGAAAGCATCTTCGAAGAACATCAGGTCCAGACCTGCAACACCGTAGCCGTCGCCGTACTGTGAAGGCAGCGCCAGGGTGTTACCCACTAATCCACCACCGCGGCGGTCGAGAGCGGGAAGTACAGAACCGGCAAATACAGCGCGGTCAGCACCATTGGTTTGGAAAGCAGCGTCAGAACCGAGAACGGGAGCACCGTTGCTCAGGTTGCCGCTGGCGGCCAGACGACGGTTACCTTGTACAGAACCGTAGTTAGCACCTACGAAGAATTTACCCCAGCCCCAGCCAGCGTTGAAAGCAGCTGAAGGAGAAGTCACCTGGTTATAGTTGTGGCTGTCAGGGTCAACCATAGAAGCGTTTAAGCCACCGGCCCAGTAGCGAGAGGCACTATTCATGTAGTTGCCGTCACCGCTCAGAGCGATCTGGTCGCCGCCCCAACCTACTAAACCGTAGCCACGACCGACCCAGTTGGGACGACCGAAGTGGTTGGTCAGACGGGTGTTGGGGTTAACTTTATCTCTAAAGTTCATTAAACCTACGCTGAACTCGGCACCTTTACCCAGGCCCATGTTCATTTCGTCGGCTTCTTCCATGGTGAGATCGGTGTTCATGGCACCCATCATCATGTTGTAGTTGTTGTTGCCAAGGCCCATGGCCAGGCCTTTTACGTTGCCCAGTTCCAGAGCGGCTTTACGGAAAACGAAGCCAGTGCTTTCGTTGATATTGTGTCCGCCGTTGCCGAAGCTCACGCCGTTGCTAATAGCGCCACCGAGTTCGAACATGTCGAAAGTGGTGCTCAGCATAGCATTGTCGGTAATCATGGCATCTACATTGATTTGACTGTGTACGCGGAAAGGTACCAGGTCATCAATGGTTACGTTTTGACGATCGGGCTTACTGAATACTTCAGGAAGGCCGTTGGCGTCACGCTTGAAGTCACCTTTGTTGTTGGTGAAGTCAGCACCGCTGGTAGAGGTGGTGTTGGCCTGGTCAAACAGGGGAGAATCTGCCTGAGTACCGTCGGTTACATCAATACGGTCGCGATAGCGAACGTTAACGTTACCGTGAACACGTACGCGCTCTAAAGCAGAAACGCGCTTTTCGAGATCCATCTGGCCTGCTTTGAGCATATCGAGTTCACGTTTGAACTCCATTTGCAATGCAGACAGTTGACGCAGATCTTCTTTGGTAGCAAAACGAGAGGTGTCTACGTCGCTACCTTTTTTCATGGCGTCCATTTTATCAACGTACTTCATGACGTTGTAAAGGGCAGCAGCCATTTCGTAACGGGTCAACGTGCGCTGACCGCGGAATTTTTTGTCAGGATAACCAGCCATAACGCCATACTTGTCTACCAGGCTACGAATAGCCTGAGCAGCCCAGTGAGAGCGCTGGAGGTCACCACCGTTTTCAACCAGCAGATCATCATAAGATACTGCAGCTTGTGCTGCGGTATTGCTGAGAGCTGTCAGGCCAGAAACGCTAAAAGATGTTGCCAGTGCAAAAAGAGCAACTTTTTGAAGTTTCATCGCAATAATTCCTCCGAATTATTTAAATCAGATAATTTTTGGTAAATATGTACTGGATGTCGTCTCGCAAGACATAAAAAAGTAAGCGTTTGCTGGAGTGTCCGTGTTTCCTCCACCTGATAACCTGCCATCAATGTTCTACAAAACGGGGCTACATTATTACTACCTAAACTTATAGGTGACGTAAAACAAAGTTCTATGTTCCCTATAAATTGCAATTTAAAGTATAAATTTAGATTAAGATTAATTAAAAGCTTAATCCTATGTACACACTTTACAGCATTCCGCTAAGAGTGTCAAAACAACATCTTAAGCGGATTGCATTCTATTTTCAGGTGTAACGCTTTTCCTTAAGACTTTTCTGTGATGGGAGTCATAAGCCCCACGGGTTCTTTTGAAAAAGGCAGAGCATTTGTGGTATAGAGCATAATTTTAACGGATCTTTTATGGGTTAAGTTCGCGGTAGCGAGTGGCAATAGCTTTCAGATCCTGCCAGGTGTGCCATTTGGGACTGCCCTTATCGCGGGAGTCATTTCTTAACAGGTAGGCCGGATGAAAAATGGGCATGCAGTCAATGCCGCGCCAACTTACCCAGGTGCCCCGGCTCCGACTGATGGGTTTTTTAATGCCGGTAACTCCCTGAAGGGCCGTAGCGCCGGTCAGTACCAGAATACGCGGCTGAACCCATTCAATTTGTTGTTTTAAATAGTCAAAACAGGCCTGCATTTCGGCCACGGTGGGTTTGCGGTTATCCGGTGGACGGCATTTCACCACGTTGGCGATATACACATCGCGCTCACGCTCCAGCTGTACCGCGGCCAGCATTTTATTTAACAATTGTCCCGAACGGCCCACAAAAGGAACCCCTGACTGGTCTTCATGGTAGCCGGGGCCTTCTCCCACGATCATGATGCGGGCCTCAGGATTGCCATCGGAAAAGACGCTGTGGGTTCTTCCGGTGTGCAGCGGACAGGCGACACAGGTTTTACAGGCCTGATGCAAAGCCTTTAGCTTTTGTGTTTTTGCCTCAGAAGACAGGGTTTCCAGATCGGAAATGTGGGTGGCCGCAGTGGATGGGGTCGCGTCAGGAAATAGGGAAAGCTGATCGTGCATAATAAAGGAGTCCTTTCGCTGAAATCGTAACAGAATACGCAGGGCAATTTGCTACACTAAAGTTATGTCTTCACAAGATTTTAATGACCTGCTGACCGCGTTTTATGCTGATTTTGCCGAAGAACGCCACGCAGAAGTTTTGCAAAAGGCTAAACACCTTCTTACATATCCTGAAATGATGCTGGCTGAGCCTTTCTACTTTGATCTTCACTTGTTTTTAAAAACCGCCGTCTCCGCCACTGAAGATCTGACCTGGGCTCAGTCTCCCCGCTACGGAATCTGGCTCTGCTGTGCTCACAGTGCTCATGTTCTGGGAGACCTTACCTTAGCTATTGACTATTTAGAACAGCTCAAGGCCCAGCAGCGAAATCCCGTTTTATGGCATATTCACGGACGCTGGCTTTACGATGCCGGGGATCTCGAAGGAGCTTTGAAACTCTGGCAGCAGGCGTTACAAATAGACCCCACCTATCTGCCTGCTTATGAGGATGCCATTACACTGGCCAATGCGGCCCGGGCTCCTGAACAGGCCTTTCGTTTGATTCAGTGGGCCAGCGATTATCGGATGACGCCACGGCTATTAGAAGAAATGCTCCTGGCCAGTAGCAAGGCGGAGTACGTGAGTATGCGTTCTTTATTTGTGGAATTGTGTACCTCACACATTGATGAACCCACGCGCGCGCCGCTGGTGCAATTGTTGCAATCGCTCTATGGGCAAGAAGATTATCACCACAGTGCTTATCTGGGCTTTCATTTATTGCTGGTGTTTCCTGAGGATGAAACCATTCGCGCGCTGTACGTGTTTTCAGCGCTGTATCAAAAGCAATATGCTCAGTGTTTAAAACTGCTGCTAGACTTGCCAAAAACCGTGCACAACGCCGGTTATTTTTATCAACTGGCGCAGGTTTTTGAACAATGGGATATGTCTCTGTTTGCCAGAGAGTTTTTTATTAAGGCCTTACAACACGCTGAGGACAGTCCCGAAACACAAGAGGCCATTAAAACCACGTATTATCAAATTCGTTCTCAGGGATTGAGTGAAGGGGAAAAACTAAAGGCCTTTATTAAAAGAATGGGCGTGGACCAGGCCTTTAAACAGCGTTTTAGACGAGACTTTGAAAAAACCTTGCAGCAGTATCATATTGTGCCCGGCCCTGCCTGGGAGCGCCTGCGTCAAATCATGTGAGAGCCCGTGTTATCATAAAGCAGTAGAAGTCCCCAAGGAGTCCGCCCACCGTGTTAAAAAAAGTCGTTCTTCTCTTTAGTTCTCTCCTGCTTTTTGTGAGCTGTGGAGGTGATCCCGAAACCAATGATCTCAAACGCTATGTGACCTCAGATTTGTATAATATTCGTACCCATTTACGGGCTGCTACCCACCAGTACGAAAGCAGCATGAGCAAAAACGAAAAAGCCCGTGCCGATTTGATTCGCACCAAAGTGGTTTATCAGTACGATAAGTATTTGCAGGGATTAGCTGCCATTAAAACCGATACCGCCATGGTAGATGCCCTTAATGAAGAGGGTATTGAGAGTGTGGAATCCACTATTTCTAATCTTGAAAAATACCGCAAAATTGCGCTTCGTGGTAATGCCCACCAGACGCTCAGAGCCCGTACCGACGCCGAAAACGCAATGAAGTCTGTGAAGCGCTGGCAAAAGCGTGTCTGGGAAGCGGCCCGCGCCAGAGATATTTCTGTGCCTGAAGACGTGAGTCGCTAAACTTTATGACAGAGGAAGAGTTTGTTCCACCGGGCTTTATTTCCGAAGACGAGGAAATTATTGCCGACTTTATTGTGGAAGCCCGCGAATTCTTAGAACAGCTGGATCAGGACCTGGTGGATCTGGAGCAAGCTCCGGAAAATCTGGACTTGCTGGATAGTATTTTTCGCGCCGTGCACACCATCAAGGGCAACTCTTCCTTTTTAGGCTTTGATAAGCTCACGCGCTTTACGCACCAGCTGGAAAATGTGCTGGATAAGTTGCGCAGCGGCCAGATGGCGGTGACCGCCGAAATTATGGACCTGATTCTGGCGGGTACTGACAAAATTACCGAGCTGATTGACAATCTCAAAGATGAGTCGGTGGTAGACGTCAGTGCGGTGCTTGAAAAGCTAAACCACGTGCTGACGGCCTCTGAACAGCCCACGGTGGTGCACCATGACGATGATGATGACGAAATGGCTGAAATCATTGATGATTTTATTGTGGAATCCGGTGAGTTTTTAGAACAGCTGGACCAGGATTTGATCAATCTGGAACAATCCCCCGAAGATCTGGACTTGTTGAACGATATTTTCAGGCCCGTCCACACCATTAAAGGCAATGCCTCTTTTCTGGGCTTTGAAAAACTGACCCACTTTACCCACCAGCTCGAAAATTTATTAGATAAATTGCGCAGCGGCGATATGCCTGTAGACACCCTGGTGATGGATCTGGTGCTGGACGGTGTGGATCGCATCAAGCTCTTACTTGAGAATTTGCGTCATGAAGACACCGTGGACACCAGCGATTTGCTCCTCCGCTTACAACAGCTGCTGGATCCCGATGCGGCTGTAACTGCCAGCGCTACTCCTGCAGCACCTTCTCCTTCTGCCTCTCCAGCGGTGGAGTCCGTAGCGGCTTCCGCTGAGCCCCCTTCAGAAACGCCGCCTCCGGTTGCTGCTCCCGTGCCCGTAAAAGCACCTGCTCCCCCCAAACCCAAACCCCCTCAAAAATCGCGCCGCAAGGACAATGAAGAACAAACCATTCGCGTGGACGTAGAACGGTTGGATGCGTTAATGAATCTGGCGGGCGAACTGGTAATCGCCAAAAACCGTTTGCAGCAGTTTAGCCAATTGTTTGACGAAATGCATGGCGATAGCGAACTCAACGAATCCCTGATGTTTACCCAGTCGCTGATTAGCTATATCACCGGACAATTCCAGGAAGCGGTCATGAAAACCCGCATGCTCCCCATTCGCAAGGTGTTCAGTAAAATACCGCGCCTGATTCGAGATTTGTCACGGGACACCAAAAAGCAGGTGGAGTTGACCGTTGAAGGGGAAGATACGGAACTGGATAAATCCGTGATTGAGTACATTGGCGATCCGCTGGTGCATATTATTCGTAACGCCGTGGATCACGGTCTTGAGTACCCCCATGAGCGGGAAGCCACGGGCAAAAATCCGCAGGGCCACGTATTGCTAAGGGCTTATTCTGAAGGCAACTATATTATTATTGAAATCAAAGACGACGGCCGGGGCATGGACCCCATGAAAATTTTTAATAAGGCCGTGGAAAAAGGCCTGGTGCCCGCCGAAAAAGCCAACGTACTCAGCCCTGGCGAAATGCTCGACTTTATTTTTGCCCCCGGTTTTTCTACCGCTGAAAAAGTATCCAGCATTTCCGGGCGGGGCGTGGGCATGAATGTGGTCAAAGAAAACATCATGAAGCTCGACGGACTGATTGAAATCGACAGCGCCGTGGGACAGGGCACCGTATTCAAAATTCAGCTGCCGCTCACCATGGCCATTGTGCCCGCATTGATGGTGTCCGTGGCCAACGCCACCTACGCGATTCCTCTGAACAACGTGGGAGAAACTCTCGTGGTGGAGCCCAAAGATATTTACCATATGGATCAGCGCCAGATGATTCATTTACGAGATCGCGTGGTCTCACTGGTGCACCTGAGCGAAATTCTGGGAGAACCCCCGGCCCCTGAACAGGACAAATACTACGTGATTATTGTCGGTGTGGCTGAGCAGCGGGTGGGCCTGATCGTGGATCATTTGCAGGGCCAGGAAGAAGTGGTGATCAAAACCCTGGGCGAATTCTTTGAAGATATTCACCATATTGCCGGGGCGACCATTATGGGCGATGGTTCCGTCGTACTTATTTTGAACATTGGCAATGTCTTACAATACATCAATCGCAAACCTGCCTTTACTGCCTGAACGCCGTAAGGGCGCACAGAAACAGAAGAGGAGAGATGTGATGAGCCAACGTAAAGGAACAGCTCTGATAACGGGGGCTGCCAAACGCTTAGGACGTGCCATGGCCCTGAGTCTGGTGGCGGACGGTTATGATATTGCCCTGCATTACAATACGTCCAAAGAGGAGGCAGAAACCCTCAAAGACGTACTCGAAGACATGGGAGCACATGTCTATTTATTACAGGGGGATCTGACCGATACCAAAGTTATGGAAAAGCTGGTGTCCCGGGCGGTCAAAGCGGCCGAACACCCTTTGAATATTTTAATCAACAACGCTTCCGCTTTTTTTCCAAAACCCTTTGCAGACACAGACGCTGAGCTTTTGGACTTCTTTTTCAATATTCATCTCAAAGCCCCTTTCTTACTGACTCAAAGCTTTGGAGAACACTGCAAAAATGAAAAAATTCAGGGCAACGTCATTAATTTCACGGACATCCACATTCAGAAAAACCCCACCAACTACATGGCGTATATCCTTTCTAAAAAATCACTCTCAGACTTCACCGCGTTGGCGGCCAAAGCCCTCGGTCCAGATGTGCGCGTCAACGCCATTGCCCCCGGACATATTTTGAAGCCCGTGGAAGGCAATGAAGATCAAACGGACAAGGCCCGTAAAAAGGCACCCATGCGTCGCATGGGCAACGTGGAAGATATTACCGGCGCCATGTTGAGTTTGTTAAATAATAGCTATCTGACAGGACAAACCCTGTGGGTGGACGGTGGTCTGCGCCTCTGATAGAGGTTCCAACTGCGGTAAAATGCCATCAACACATATGTAAAAAAGGACACGACCATGAGCGATTTTTCTCTCTCTGCTGCTCCTGTGGCAGAACCTCGCCCCCATGAAACCACCATTCACGGTGAACAACGGGTGGACAATTATCACTGGCTGCGCGAGGACCAAAACCCCGAAGTCATTGCCTACTTAAACGCCGAAAACGATTATACCGTCGCCTATATGCAGGACACCGAAGCCCTTCAGGAAGATATTTACAAGGAGCTGGTGACCTATCTGGTGGAAGACGATCAGTCTGTGCCCCGTAAAAAGGACGACTACTATTACTATACCCGTTCTGCAAAAGGCAAAAATTATCGTATTTACTGCCGCCGTCACGGCAGTCTGGAAGCCCCTGAAGAGATTCTGCTGGATTTGAATGCGCTGGCCGAAGGCCGCGATTATTTAAGTGTGGGTGTTTTTGAGGTCAGCCCCGATCATAAAATCCTGGCCTACTCGCTGGATTACAACGGCAGCGAATCCTACACGGTATTTTTTAAAGACCTGGACAGCAGAGAACTTTTGCCGGATCAGCTGACGGACACCTATTACGATCTGGAATGGTCCGCCGATAGCAAGCAGGTGCTTTATTGTGTGATTGATGATGCCAATCGCCCTTATAAACTCTTTCGTCACGTGCTGGGCAACGATCCTCGACTGGCACAGGAAATTCACCATGAAGCAGACGAACGCTTTAATGTGGGCGTGTACAAAACCTCCAGTGAAGACTACTTTATTCTGAACTTGCACAGCAATACCACCACCGAAAACCATTATATTTCTACCCACGAACCCGAAAGTGCGCCCACGCTGGTGCAAGAGCGGATTCAGCACATGCAGTACAGTGTGGAGCATCACGGTGAAGATTTTATTATTCACACCAATCTGGAGGCTCCTGATTTCAGAGTGATGCGCACTTCCATTGCCACCCCCGATAAAGATCACTGGCAACCCATGATTGCCGTAAAGCAAGATGCCAAGCTGGAGTCGGTGCAGGTGCTCCAGCGTTTTCTGGCGCTCTTGTACCGGACCGATGCCCGCATGCAGCTCATGGCTTATGATTTGCAAACAAAAGAGGCTGTGGAGGTGCAGTTTCCCGACGCCGTGGCCTCAGTATGGCCCGGGGCAGTGACTGATTTTAACAGCACCACCCTGCGCGTTTCTTACGCTTCTCTGGTAACGCCCTGGTCGGTATTTGATGTGGCTCTGGACACCCATGAACTGACCTTGAAAAAGCAGGATAAAATCGAGGGTTATAATCCAGAAGACTACACCATGAAGAGGGAATACGCCACTGCTGAAGACGGTACCAAAGTGCCCCTGACGCTGGTGTACCAAAACGGATTTGTACAGGACGGTAGCCAGCCCGGCTTTTTGTATAGCTATGGTTCTTATGGCATCAGTACCGATCCTGACTTTGATGCCAACGTGATTGCTTTGCTCAAGCGCGGCTTTGTGTACGCGGTGGCGCATATTCGCGGTGGACAGGAAATGGGACGACAGTGGTATGACAACGGCAAACTCATGAATAAACGCAATACCTTCACAGACTTTATTGCCTGTGCAGAACATCTGGTGCAGCAAAAGTACACGGCTGCTAAACATCTGGTGATTGAGGGCGGAAGCGCCGGGGGCTTACTCATGGGGGCGGTAACTAACTTGCGCCCCGATCTCTTCAAAAGCGTGATTGCTGATGTGCCTTTTGTAGACTGCGTTAACACCATGCTGGACGCCAGTTTGCCGCTGACGGTAACAGAGTATGAAGAGTGGGGCAATCCCAATGAAAAGGCAGCTTATGACTATATCAAGTCCTATTCTCCCTATGACAATGTATCGGCACAGGATTACCCCAATATGATGGTGCTGGGTGGACTGCACGATCCCCGCGTGAAGTACTGGGAGCCTGCCAAGCTTGTGGCTAAGCTGCGCACCCAAAACACCAGCAGCAACCCCATTTTGCTCAAAACCAATATGAGCGCGGGTCACTCTGGTGCTTCAGGACGTTACGATGCCTTAAAAGAAGACGCCTTCAAATATGCCTTTATGCTCAAGAGTATGGATTTACTCTAGAACATAAACTTACCAATCAATGGGATTGCGGTCTCTGAAGAATCCGCCGCTGGGACCGTCATCGGGCAGCATAGAAAGCCAGATGGCGGTGTCAGCGCCCTGATCCACGGTGCGGGTGGCATTTTCGCCGCCCATATCCGTTTGTACCCAGCCCGGGCACATGGCGTTGACTTTCACATTGCCTTCGGCTTCTGCAGCTACAATACGGGTTAAAGCATTCAATGCGGTTTTAGACACACGATAAGCGGTACTGCCGCCTCCCATGTCGTTCAACTGTCCCATTCCGCTGGAAACGTTAACAATGCGACCGTAGCCGTTTTTCTGCATCAGCGGCACAGCGGCCTGCATAAGTTGTAACGGACCGTAGACGTTGGTGTTTAGCGTGTCCTGAACAGTTTTCAATTGGACGTCCATCACGGAAGGGGTTTCCGCGTTGTTGTCCAGAAATACACCGGCATTATTGACCAGTACGTCTAAACGGCCGTATTTTTCTTTGATATGCTCCATGGTTTGTTGAATAGAATCGGTGCTATTAACGTCCAGTTCCACCACTTCTACCGTGGGGTTTTCTTCTGAACCTTCAATTTCGGCGGCAGCGGCCTGACCACTTTCCCGGCTTCGGCTACCCAGGAGCACGTGGAGTCCTTTGGCTGCTAGCTGGCGACAGATTTCTTTACCAATGCCTCGGTTTCCTCCGGTGACCAGTGCAATACGTTGTTGTGTCATTTTTTAGCTTCCTTGATTTTTTGATTAGCTTAGCATTTGATCAAATACCCCGCGCGTTTTGCCGTGCTAAACTGCTGGTTCATGAGCGTTCATTTTTATACTGCTGAAAATATCCGGCCCCACAGTCTGTCCGCGTACCGACTGTCTGACGCAGAGCGCACTTTGCTCTATGCTTTGCTAACGGAGCCTTTGACCCGCTTTGTGGCCAATACCGACGCCACCTTACAGGCGGTATGTATTGGCGATAGCGTACTCCCGCTGGTGATTGCCAACCCCGAAGCCCATCAAAATTCTTATGTGTGTTCCCCTACCACCCATTATCTGGATTATGCCCGTGAAGAATTAGATATTGAGCTCCAGGATCACCCGATGGTGCACAGACTTCTGGACTATTTGATTCGCGGAGCGCGGGGTGTTTTTGTGCCGCTACATTTTGAAAAAGTGGTCTTTGTCAACAACTGGCTGCTGTCCACCAATCTCTATCCAGAATTGGCCTATGATCGTCTTGAAGAGGTAAAGCAGGAACTTGTTAAACGCTTTCCGGAACACGCCATTATTTTTCGCTCCATTAACACCCGACTCAATCAGGAACTCTACGATGCCCTTTCTCAGCTGGGGTTTCAGGCCACCATCAGCCGTCAGGTGTATTTGTTAAACGCCCCGGAAAAAGTTCATCGCAAGCGGCATCCTTTTAAAGAAGATCTGCGCCTGAGCCGTCGCAGCACCTATCACTGGCGTTCTCATGAGGACCTGACCGTTCCGGATATTCCTCGCCTGAAGGCGCTATACGACGCTCTTTATCTCAAAAAATACTCCCTTTATAACCCGCAGTTCACCGCTTATTTTTTTCAACAAAGCCTGAAGCATCAGTGGTTACATTATCGGGCTTTAGAAAAGAACGGACGTATTGACGCTATGATTGCCTACACTTACCGCAACGGCATCATGACGACCCCCATGGTGGGGTATGATTTGTCGCTTCCCCGCCGCACCAGCTTATACCCACAAATTACCGCTAAAATCTTCACCGAAGCCGAAAATCTAGGGTTCTGGTTGCACCATAGTTCCGGCGTATCCCGTTTTAAAATGAACAGAGGCTGCACGCCCGCCATGGAGTATAATCTCATTTATAGCGATCATCTCTCGCCCGCTCAGCAGGTGCCCTGGCGACTTTTGCACAAGATATCAAAACATATCGCCGATCCTCTTTTTAGAAAACTGGAGCTGTAACGATGACAAAACGAACTTTATGGGTGACAGGATGTTTTCTGGCATTACTTGCCGGACCTGTCCAGGCACAAAACACGTTGGACAATGCACAACAAAATACCGCAGTAGAAACCAACCCCGTAACGCTTACTGTCAGTCCCACAAACATTGTCCAGGGACAACAGAGCTATATTTCACTATCCGCTCCCTACGGAAAAACCTACCGCATTGAGGTCATGGGAAAATCTATTCCTCTGAGCCCCGCAGATCAGGATCGTGTTGCTGCTTATATTGCCGTTCCAGCAGACCAGAAAGCGGGGGGCTATACCTTGAGAATTCTGGATGAGCAAAACACGGAAGTGGCCCGTCAAAAAATTGAAGTGCAGCGGGGACGCTTTGGTACACAGAATATCCGTTACCGTCGTCCTCCCGTGGATGCGACGCTCAAAAAAAAGTTAGATGCAGAGTACGCTCTCATTGACACAGCCCGCAATACCTATACGCCTGAACGTTACTTTGACAACCAGTTTAAACTCCCCGTGCCCCATCGTATCACTTCGGTATACGGTACACGCCGCCGTCTAAACGGCAAGTACAACGGCTATCACGGGGGCGTGGACTTTGCGAGTCCCATGGGTTATCCGGTCAAAGCACCCGCTGCGGGGGTGGTCACGCTGGCGAACTATTTCTCTGCGGCCAACGCTAACGGCAACACTATTTTTCTGGATCACGGCATGGGCGTCACCAGCGGGTATATTCATTTGAGTAAGCTGAATGTGGAGGCAGGACAACGGGTAACACAGGGGCAGACCATTGGCTATATCGGTTCCACCGGACGTTCTACGGGTCCCCATTTACACTGGGGCGTGTATTTGCATGGCCAGAATACGGACGGCCTCGGATGGATTCGCTTCACCCGCTGATTTTTCATTCGCTGATCTAGAAAATACATAGTCCGTAAAGACCATATAAAGCGCCTCTTAAGATTACGAGCAGGTGCTTGTATTTCGCTCTCATATATTCATATATTAATACTATTGACGGACAACAAACTCGTTAAACATATTAGAAAAAAGGGAGAATTTTTATGGCCGATTTAAACAAAGCAGCCGCTATTTTTACACATCACATTCACTTAAAGGAAGCATTAGGTGCTTTAGAATCCAACGGATTTAAAGACATTTCTGTTCTGATCAAATCAGAGGAAGATCGTGAAGAGGCGGGAACAGAAGTTAGAACTTACAGCACCACCACCTATCCACCTACCACAAAGAAAACAGAAACTATTTCTCACGCTACCTCATATACGGGTTCGCGCTTCGAGGAACGCCAGATCAAAGAAGGAAACGTAGACGCACCTGTCACGGACGCCAGCTACCGGACGGGAGTTATGCCCGCGGATCATGTAGATACTTACGAAGATCGCGGTACAGAAGTACGTCGCGTAGACAAGCGCGTTCACAACATTGAAGACTCTATCCAGGAACATCATGAAGATGTCAGTGTGAAAGATCCTAACGCTCTGACCAAAGGTAGTGTAACCGGGGGCGTCCTGGGAGCCGTAGCGGGAGCCGCAGCGCTTCTGATTCCTGGCGTAGGTCCAGTATTAGCAGCTGGACCCATTGCCAGTGCTATTGGTGCCGCTGCTGCTGGTGGTGCCGTGGGCATGACCGCAGGTGCTATTGGAGGCATTCTCAAAGATGAAGGGCTCCCCAGTGATCGCGTGAGTCTTTACCGCAAGGCCTTTGATCAGGGCAAAGGTATCGTCATTGTGGATCCTTCAGGAGACTTACAAGAACAACGGGTTCTGGAAGCACGAGACATTCTGAACCGCTTCCGTCCTGAAACCGTAGACACGTTCTAATAGCTATTGTAGTGGGCTCGGGCTTCGCCAGCGATGTAAGTATAAAGTGCATCTGGTGCAAGATCTGAGCCCAGTGCAACGGCGTTGGGAATCCAGCTGGCTTGTTTCTGCGCTGCCGCTATAGACAGTCCGGCCACCACGGATCGTTTGATTGCCTGACCCAGCTTATAATCATTGAGAGGGTCTTTGGCCACTTCTATACCGGAAAGTACGGCTCTTCCCACGTCCAGGCCCGCAATAATCTGATTGGTAATTTGTGTGAGGGAAACACCCTCATTGGCCACCACAGGATGTTTGTCTGCCAACGCAGTTTCTAAACGCCCCACAAAGTCGGGGCCTTTTTTGCGGGCAAAAGCCACTAAAAACTTACCCAGTTCGTAAACGTCATCCACATTTTGAACCACCAATTTAGAATGGGCTACCAGACGATCAACGTTTTCGTGGCTGGGATTTTCCAGCGTTTTTAGCAGATAGTCATAGTATTTGTCTGCCACGGCAGCGGTAATAACCAGGTTCAATCCGTGAGTCACGCCCGCAGGCAGCGCTTTTTTGACCATGCGTGCGCCGTCTTTAATGGCCCTTGCGCTTTCTTTGCCCGCATCCAGATATTTGCCCTTCTGGTATTTTTCGTAGGCTCTGCCACTGTGGCCCACCACGCCGACACCGCGAGAAAAAGTCTTTAAGTGATTGCCCGCCTGTTTAAAACCGTTGGCCTTGATACCGTTGGCGACAGTTTTGAAAACATGCTTACTTTGCTTGATGGTGTTAAAGTCTACTTGCCAGCTTCGTGCTGCTGGACTGAGCTTAACCTGATCCCCATGATCCGGGGCGGGCGGAGCAGAGGATTCAGTATGTGATACCTCTGCTAAATGATGAGCATTTAGACCCCGGGGGGTCATCACAGTACAGCTGGTGTGCAAGGTGTTTAGCTTCATGTCCTTATTATAAGGTTCAAAAGCCTGTCAATCCCTTGTCTTTATTGTATTTTGACAAGAGCTTTGCCGGAGTTTAAAGTGAACTTAATGACCTTATCTCAAAAAGAAGCCGTTACTGTTAAACCAGTCGCTGTACAGGGTAAAGTTGAGCGGCGCTGAGATGCGTAGCATGGCGGAAATGCCCACAAAATCGGGGTAAACCGGCAGTGCAAAATCCACGCCCACAATGGAACCGTTGGGCACAATCGCATTCAAGCCAATACCTGCACTCAGTTGAGCACTTTCCCAGGCCCAACTGTCTCCCCAGTATCCACCCTGATCTAAAAAGGCGTTAACATCAAAAGCCCAGTTGTCCAGATAACCTAGTGTTCCCGTTTCTCCCGTTAACGGGAAAGCCGTTTTGTCCAACTGTATGGGGGTCGGGCGATAAATATAGTGGATTTCTTCTGACAAACGTAGGCTGTGTCGCTCCGTAATGGAAAATTGGGTAGCTCCTCGCACCAGCCAGCGTCCCGTATTCAAAAATCCCCGGTAAAAAGGGGGGCTGGGTCCCACGGTTGTGCCTGCTGCCGAACGGAGCAGGAGCGTCACCTGGGACTGATCTGTTTTATAAGGAGACCAGAAAGACAGGCCCGTCAGCGTGAGCTGAGAATAGGTGGCATCAATAAATCCCGTACTTAGACGACCCTGTAAAAAGTTTCCGTTGCCAGGAATGCGAAAATTGTCGATGTCAGAATAAGACAGGGTAAAAGAGGGCAGTAATAAAACGTCTCCGGGCTTGCCGCTCTGGGTCTGTGTCTGAGGATAGGTGTCCGGCTCCAGACGGGAAAAAAAGCGATCTTCGAGTAGAGAAACGTTGACTACACCTCGCAAAAAGCGATGGTTTTCGAGATCTTCCCACAGCTGAAAGCCGCTGTACAGATCCACGCCGCGAGAACGAATCCAGAGCAGTTGATCCGGGTCATCGTTGTGACCCGGATAAATAAAATCAATTTTATTGTAGTGGTTAACGCCTACGCTCATGCCGGGAATAGCCTGTTGCGTACTGGATAGCGACAGAACATATTCCCAGTCTTGCAGTTCACCACTAAATTCCTGGAAGGGAGTGGCAATATTATTGCGCTTGATAGAGGTGCGGGCCACCAGTCCTTTGCCCAGTGGGTTATCCACAATAAATCCACCGGTCAGTGACAGTCCCGTAATGCTATTTTGCGCCAGGTTTCCGGTAGGAATCCAGGCGGGCCCCAGCGGAATATGAATGTCTATATCTACCTGACCGTTCGCTCTTGTGAACTGAATTTGTAAGGGAAAAAAGTGGTTTTGTTTCACCCACTTCACGTTTTCTAAAAAACGCTGTCGCTCAAAGGTTTCACCCCTTTTGAGATTGAGGTTACGCAGGGTGATATAACGATCCTGAGGAGAGCCTCCGGTAATATGAATGTCTCCAATACGCACATCAGGGAGCTTGCGTACCGTCACCCAGCGGTGGGTATCATCAGAAAGTACCCGTGCTTCTAAATTCACATAACCACTCTGCAAAAAGAAGTCGTTGAGATAGTCCTGCAAACGGCCTTTTTCTGACCAGCGGGAAATGGCCTGTTCCACCTCAAGGTGGGTAGGAGCAGGGACCTGGTGTTCAATGACCAGTGTGTGTGTTTTAGCCTGACAGGGCCATACGCTTACGAACCCGGCCATAAGACCGGTCAGTAAGCCCTTAAATACGTTGACGTATCGCACGCTGCATCTGGCGCTGAGCATCTCTTTTGGCAATGGTTTCTCGTTTATCATGTTGTTTTTTGCCCTGTACCAGGCCCAGTTCAGCTTTGAGCCAGTTGCGTTTCCAGTACAAAGACAGAACCACTAAAGTCAGGCCTTGTTGTTGCGTTTTGCCAATCAAACGGTTAATCTCTCGCTTGTGCAAGAGCAAGCGACGGGGGCGACGGGGTTCATGGTTCATAATATTGCCGTGTTTGTAGGGGCTAATATGCAGTTGATGCACCCATACCTCACCGTTTTTGATCTGAGCATAGTTGTCGCGTAGATTGGCATCACCGCCGCGAATGGATTTAACTTCTGTGCCCTGAAGTTCAATGCCTGCTTCAAATTTTTCGAGAATGTGATAGTCGTGATACGCTTTCCGGTTGCGAATGGAATCACGGGAAGAATCTTTTTTTGCCATGGTTTTGCTTCTGTATTTTGATTTGCTAATGTTAGCATAACCTTTGTTAAGAAATAAATAAATTTTTATTCAAAGGGCAAGATCTCTGGCGTTTTGGGGTATATAGAAAATAGATTAAAGTTTCAGGTAGGTATATATTCATGGGCGGTATTAACAATCTTCAAAGCGGAAACAGCTTCAAAGTGATCAAAAACGTTGCCCGCCCGTCTGCCGAAAAAGGCCTGACCCTCGGCGGAACCAATAGCCAGGTGGCAAAAAACAAGGCGGCCGAAAGAGAAATTGCCAAGGTTAAAAACACCTTTGACAGCCGCTATGCAGAAAATGAAAAAGTCGAGATTCTCATGGAGAGCGCCGAAGGCGTGGCGGTGATTCAAAGCCGTACCGACAAGGGGCTGGATCTTCAAGAAATGGCTCAGGCCGGCGGCGCACTGGCTTCTTATGCACTGGAACTTAAAGCTTTTGATGCTGACGGCAACGGTTTTGTGAATGAAGACGAACTGTTTGAATCCTGGGGCGAACAACTGGGAGAATCCGCCATGACCATTGGCGGTGCTGCGGTAGCAGGCGCCGGTACAGGTGCCACTATTGGGGGTATTGGCGGTACTGTGGTGCTTCCTGGAATCGGTACCGTGGCCGGTGCTGGCGGTGTAGGTGCCGTTGTGGGTGTGGCCGCAGGTGCTGGAGCCACTATCTGGGAAGGCGTTCAACTTATTGGCAAAGCCTTTTCAGACACCAACTACGAAGGTCCCAGCTGGGCTCGTTAATTAAAGCTTTTAAAAAGAATCACAAAGCGCTGCGAAACCTGTCGCGGCGCTTTTATTATTTGTTACACTGCGCTGTATGTTAGTGTGTGCAGACGTTCTCATTGAGGCCCTTCCGGCTCATATAGAACGCAATATTTTCACCTATACCCTGCCTGAAGATTTGCAAGCCCGAACGCTCACCGGTATGGAGGTGGTGGTGCCTTTTGGGCGTCAACACCGTGTGGGCTATGTGCTACGCACCTATAAAAAGTACGATGCGGATCTTGAAGATGTAAAGCTCAAGCCCATTTTACGTATTACCGGCAAACAGGGCATGGATGCGGTTTACCTGGAATGGCTACAGTATATTTCTCGTTATTACCTCAGCTCTTTTAGCCAGGTGGTGACCACCGCCATTCCCCGTCGTCTGAGTACCCGCATTAAAAAGATTGTGAAACCCACTCAGGACGCTGCTACTTTCTGGGAAACTTTACAAACAGAGCACGGCCGTCAGGCAGAATTTATGGACTTTGGTGCCTATCTCATTTCTGCAGCGCCCCGTTGGAAAACCCTGCTGGGCATTAAGCGTAAATACGGAGAAAAGGGTAAGCAATGGCTGGCCTACTTTGAAAAACAGGGCTGGGTGAAGACCGTTGAAGATCTGACGCCTGCTGCACAGGCCAAGACCCAGCTGGCGGTGTATTACGTTAAAACCCCTGATGCCATGAGCGAAAGACAGTACCAGCTTCTGGATGCCCTCAAAGCTCAGGACAGTTACAGTTTGCTGCAACCTTTTTTACAGTCCCATAAAACCACAGCTGCCACCTTGCGACGTATGGAAGAGATGGGGGCCGTCAAGATTGCCTCTGCACGGGTACTCCGAACGCCTGAAAGCAACAACGTGGGCAGAAAACCGCTGCAAACCCTCACACCCTTGCAGCAAGGGGTGCTGAATCAGTTGCTGCAAGCCATTGAACATCCTGACGGAAAGCCTGTGCTGATTCACGGAGTCACGGGCAGTGGCAAAACCGAAATTTATTTACACGCTCTTCACCACGTACTGGCCGCGGGAGGAACCGGTATGTTCCTGGTGCCCGAAATTGGTTTGACCTCTCAGATGCTTCGTCGCTGTCGGGCGGTGTTTGGAAATCAGGTGGCCATTTTACATAGCGAATTGTCTACCGGAGAGTATTTAGACGAGTGGCAGCGGCTACAAAAGGGAGATGCTCGCATCGTGTTAGGAGCGCGGTCGGCTATTTTTGCGCCCATGCCCCGACTGCGTTTAATTATTCTCGATGAAGAGCACGAAAATGCTTATAAACAGGACAGTGGTCTGCGTTATGATGCCCGTCTACTGGCACAAATGAGAATGCGCTTACACAAAGGCACGGTGGTTTTTGGGAGTGCTACCCCACGGGTAGAAGCTTATTATCAGTCACAACGGCAGCGCTGGAAATACCTCAGTTTGCCAGAACGGGTTCATCAGCGTCCCATGCCTCCCGTACAGTTGGTGGATATGCGTCAGGAGCAGGCCCGTGAAAATCACGGTGCGATTAGTTTGGCTCTAAAGCGTGCTTTAGAACATGTGTTGCAGCGTCATGAGCAGGCTATTTTGTTATTGAACCGCCGCGGGTACAGTAACAGTTGGCTCTGTAGAGACTGCGGAGAAGCCGTGGGCTGTCCGCTGTGCTCTGTGGGGTTGACCTATCATCGTCACGAACGCCAGCTCAAATGTCATTATTGCGATCATCGTCGATCGCCGCCTGAGGTGTGTCCCGGGTGCCACAGCGAAAAAATTAGTGGTTTTGGTCTGGGCACGCAAAAACTTGAAGAAATGTTAAAGCGTCTTTTTCCGGGGTGTCGCACCCTGCGCATGGACAGAGATACCACCACGGAAAAAAATGCGCACAGCCATCTTTTACAGCGCTTCGGACGGGGAGAAGCAGATATTTTAATTGGTACCCAGATGGTGGCCAAGGGACTAGACTTTCCCCGGGTGACATTGGTGGGCATTCTGGCAGCAGATATGGCCCTTAACCTGCCGGATTTTCGGGCGGGAGAGCGAACCTTTCAATTGTTAACCCAGGCCGCAGGCCGCGCCGGGCGGAGTGAATTAGAAGGTCGTATCGTTTTACAAACCTATGCCCCGGAGCATCCCGCGATTCAATTTGCGCTGAAGCATGACTATGTGGGCTTTTATCATGAAGAAATTCTGGAGCGACGAGATCTGAGCTATCCGCCCTTTGGTCAGGTGGCGCGTCTTTTGTTTGCGGATCCCGACCATACTAAAACCCATCGGATTGCGGGTGCCTTTGTGGATGAACTTACCCGTCGCGGAGACGACGATTTACGGATCTTGGGCCCTGTAGACGCCCCTCTGGAACAATTGCAGTCCTTATATCGGGTACACGCTTTGATTAAACATCCGCATATGAAAAGCATTAAACCCCTGATGCGAACCCTTCTTTATAAGTATGGAAAACAGCTCCAGCGGCTCATTCTGGATATTGATCCCTATAGTATGCTGTGATTTTACTATTATTTACCACGAACTTAACCTGAGCTAAAGAAAGTTTTAGGGTTTGCGTGCCATAATAATAGAGTAAGAGATTAAAGCGTTGAGAAAAAGAGGAGAAACAAATTATGCAAGTGAACAACAACCCCACTGCAAACCGCATCCAAAATGCACTGGCTCCCATTACCCAGGCAGCCAATAGCGTGAACACCGCCATGTACGGCGCTCCCCCTAGCAACCTGGGCACTGACAACTATGCCGCTACCACCGCTCGTGGTCCCGCAGCTCCTGCTCAAAAAGTACCCCTGTTTCAATTTTTTGACGACACCATGCGTCCTCCCCACCCCGTTAACTATAAAATTGCAAACCGCCTGAACATGGTCGGCATCAATGATTCTTCTGAATTCTTAAAAGTAGCCAACACCCCTTTCAAGCGTAAAATGGTTTCCTATCTGGCCGGGGGTCTGTTCCTCAATAAACAAGACCGTCAGTATGTGGATTATCAAATTGCCGCCTGGGCCGGTCAGGCTGACCTGATGCGTGCCGGTGCTGATTTACAAACCGCTCGCTTAGCACAGGTGAGTGGCGCTGGAGACGTTTCTATTATGTCTCGCTACCGTAACCCCGTAGACAAAGGCGTTCTTTACGCTGCTATGGCCGCTAACGCTCTGCAATACGGCTACCACATGCCTCCCTTTTCTCAGGTGTCTCAGCTGATTGACTCTGCTTCTCAGACCCCTCCCACCGTTCGCTGGAACTAAAAATATATCTCTTATTCTCTCAACGCAACCCCGCAACATGCGGGGTTTTTCTTCTGGGACATCCAGGTTTGCGAAAATTTTTGTATCGTCAAGTTCGTGAGATGGTATGATGCACACGCTGAATATTTTAAGTCATGGAGGAAAATAATGGGATTTTTTAGTCGGTTATTTGGACAAGAAGAAGAAACCCCTCAGGAAGTACCTGCAGAGTATCAGGAAAAGGGGAGCACCATTCCTATTGAACGTCAGGGGCCAAATGGCGAATATGATCAGAGTGGTCTTGCTAAACGCGTGGCTATTGCCTTTGATAATCACCCCACGCTAGACGATGTAGAAACCCTCTGGGTGGCCCAGGCCGGAACAAAAATTGTGCTGAAGGGAACGGTGCCTGAAGAACTTATTTCGCGCATGATTTCTGTGGCGCGCCATGTAGAAGGTGTATCTGAAGTCGATAGCAGTGGTGTGACAGCCGCATAAATAAGACGTGTTTTGTTTCGTGCAAAACGCCGCATAATCCTTATGTATTACGCGGCGTCTTTTTATATTTTATTTAGAAGCCTTCGGTCATTTTGTTAGCGAGCATGCCGCCTGCCACACCGCCTGCTGCACCCGCAGCCGTAACAAGCACGGTGCCCATAACGCCCTTAACGGGGATAAAGCTGGCAATGCCTGCTGCGCCCACGCCGGTCAGACCGCCCACGGCACCGCCGATACTGTCTTTAATAACGTTACTAACGGCTTCAGAACTGTCTACCTTACCGGTAGCAACACCCACACCGTTACCTACAGCAGATACACCCGCAGAAACCAGGGCGGAGAGTCCGGCACCTTTTAAGCCGGTGATGGCGGTGTTTTTAAGTCCGGTAACGCCGCCTTTGAGGCCGTTGCCGAAAATAGATTTCATATCAGCGTTCATTTTTGCGCCCAGTTTATAACCGGCGAAGCCCCCGCCAGCAGCATGAGAAGCCATGGAAGAAATAGAACTGAAGTCGGTAGAGAAACCGCTGCCTCCGGTATTTTGGTCATCAGCAACGACGAAGGAATTGCTGTAAGCAGAGTTGGAAGTGGCCTGTACAGGCATATAGGATTGAGTGGACTGAATAGCTAAGCTTGACATGATAATTTTTTCCTTCTTAATTTCTAGTAGCCGTAATACTGCTGAGGAGCATAGTAATTTTGTGTGGTGGCGTAATTATTATTGGTACCGCCCAGGGCATTGCTGACACCGGTGGCGACCTTATCTCTCAGGCCGCTGCCGTCAAAGAGAATATTGACGCCCGTTGCACCCAGAGCACCGGCTGCTGCTGCACCCACGGTGGAAATCAGATTGCCGCCGGGCAGAAGCATGGAAACGGCTCCAGCGGTTAAACCACCACCGGTACCTGCTAAAATACCGCCTACGGTATCGGCCGCCACGTTTCCGCCTGCGGCTGCATTGCTAATTTCACCACGCGAAGCGGCTGCAAAGTTTTTTACACCGGAAACCACACCCATGACACCGCCACCAATTAAGCCTGATTTCAGGCTGGCAGCGCCCAGGTTACGTAAACCAGCGCCAATGCCCTGTCCTTTGAAAGAACGAAGAGCGTCAGCGGTTTGTTGATGGGTAATGGCACCTGCGGCACCACCGGCCAGGAGAGATCCCACCAGACCGGCTTTGGGACCGCCCAGAGTGGCGGGCATGGGAGCCGGGTAGTAAGGAGCGGGTTGCTGCTGATAAGTATCGTCGGTGAAAACCGAGGCAATCTGGTTAGCAGCATGACCCACAGCATCAATGGCTGGAATCATGGTTTCAGCGGCGCCTTGAACAGCTCCTAAATTTTGCTGCCAGGTGTTCATCGTATTAACGGCACCCTGTACGCCATTTGCAAAGTTACCCATTTTTTTTCTCCTTACGGTTCGGTGTCTTAATATATATATCGTTTGCACCTGTAAATAACTTACCTGATCAAATTTAAGGCTGAATTAACTTATGAGAAAAAGCAGGTTAATTTTTAAAAGAGAAAAAACTCCACTCAATTGAGCGGAGTTTTGGAGTTATCGCCCGGCGAGGACAAAGCCAGCCGATAGCATATAATCTTGGGTCTAAGGGAGTTGGTCGAAGGGGATTTAGAAGCCTTCGGTCATTTTGTTGGCGAGCATGCCGCCTGCTACACCGCCTGCTGCACCGGCAGCGGTCACGAGGATGGTGCCCATAACACCTTTAACAGGAATGAAGCTGGCGATACCGGCTGCAGTTACGCCGGTCAGACCGCCTACTGCACCACCGATGGTGTCTTTTACTACATTGCTTACTGCTTCAGAGCTATCAACTTTACCGG
>CAYFGW010000001.1:51922-81571 GCA_964342365.1 uncultured Candidatus Sericytochromatia bacterium
CACCAGCGGCGTGAGAAGCCATGGAAGAAATAGCGCTGAAGTCGGTGGAGAATCCACTGCCGCCGCCGCTGCCGTCAGAAATAACGCCGTCGCCATAAGGGTTGTAGTTAGAAGTAGAAACGGGAGGGGTATAGGGAGTAGAAGCGTAAGCGGATACGGATTGAAGTTGCATAATAAAGTTGTCCTCTTTATAGTGTTTTGAAAGTGTTGTCAGAATACGGTGAGAATGATCTCAGAGGATCCTGCACTTATTCATGTTATATAGAGGTTAAATTAAGATCTTGCTTATGTTAAGTTATGGTTTGTTTTTATTGTGGTTAATTAAAGGTTAAGATTCTAGCTTGCATAGCTGTTGATTAAATTGACGCATGGTGTGAACGGGATCCGGAGTTTTAAAAACGGAAGAGCCAATCACCACCACATTTGCCCCGGCTTCAATCACGCCGGGCAGCGTGTTTTCATCAATACCGCCATCCACCTGAATGAGGAAGTCTAGCTTTTGTTGTGTTCTCCACTGGTGCAATGTGGCAATTTTATCCAGGGCCACGGGCATAAACTTTTGGCCGCCAAAGCCTGGTTCTACAGACATAACCAGCACCAGGGACACATGCTTTACGAGGGGTTCTAAGACCTGCACATCCGTCCCTGGCTTAACGGTGATACCTGGTAACATGCCCAGGTCTTTGATCTTCTTGAGCAGGGTCAGCGGATCATCACTGGCTTCATAATGTACCGTCACGCGATCACAGCCCGCTTTGGCAAAATCTTCCAAATAATCTTGCGGGTTATCCATCATCAAATGGGCATCAAATACCTGATTGGAATATTTGCGCAGGGCTTTTATGACCGGTGGGCCAATGGTCAAATTGGGCACAAAATGTCCGTCCATCACGTCCAGGTGTACCCAGGGAGCTCCGCCGATGCGGATCTGTTCGAGGGCTTCTCGCAAACATCCAAAGTCTGCAGAAAGTACGGAAGGAGCCAGATACAGGTTTTGGGGTTGCGGCAAATCCGCCGGAGAGAAATCGAAAAAATTTCGCGCGGCTTCAGACATTTCGAGGGTTTTTGAGGTTTTGACCTGAAGTGCTTCCAGGGCTTTCCGCGCGGCGTCGTGACCTGCCGCTTGTTTAGAAGAGCCCTTTCCTACACCGGTGAAACGATTCGCCACGCTGACTTCCACCTCAAACTCCGGAACGTGCACTGGTGTGGTTTTGGGCAAGTCCGTATACACTGGGAGCGATTTAAATGCGGACTGGGTGTATTCCTGAAGTCGTTTTTTGTAATTTTCGTTGTTGCCTGCTTTGCCTTCTAAAGCCAGTTGTAACTCGTGCTGCATTAAATTCAGAATGGTGCGTGTGGCGGAATCAAAATCCAGGGAAATGCTGATGGCTCCAAAAAGAGATTCCAGAATATTGGCCAGCATGGAGTCTTTGATATTGCTCTGTAAGCCTTTGCCCACAATGGCATATTCTTCCAACCCCACCTGTCGCCCCACTTTGGCCAATGCCTTATTGGAAACCACATAGGAACGAACGGCCGTCATTTCGCCTTCGTTTAAATCCAGGTAATCATAGAGCCACTGAGACAGGCTCACTTTGAGAAATGCGTCTCCCAGAAATTCCAGACGTTCGTTATGGGCGTCGTTCAGACGTTTTTTTTCTGACATCACCGAGGAATGGGTCAGGGCCTGTTGTAAAAGATCGCGCTTGATACTCTGTGGATGCAGTCCCAGAGACTGCAGTAACTTTCCGTAATCCTGAGAAGGTTGTGTCATGAGGGGCTCCCCTATTTAATGTAGTGTGTTTAATGTGGTGTTGTGAGGTTTTCTCAATTATACGTAAGATTCAAGCTCGAGGGAGTGGAGTGCGGGTTGAGGTTTAAAATGACCCAGAAACTCCACGTTTCCGGTTTTTCCCGTAATAGGTGAACGCATTAAATCATGTAAAAACCAGCCGGTGGCAGCAGCTTCGTCCTGAATGCTTTGCAGGACTGCCAGATGGGCCGCGGGTGAAGCCACAATGCCCTTTTTATTTTCGCTGCGCGGCGCCTCAAACTGTGGCTTGATTAAACTCACCATTTCAGCATCGGCGGTGACCAGTGCTTTAAACACGGGAAAAATTTTGGCAATGGAAATGAAAGAAACGTCCATGACAATCAGGCTGGCCCGCACACTGGCCCGCTCACTTTCATTTTCACCATAAAGAATATCAGGTGTCAGATAACGGGCGTTGACTTTTTCCATCACTTTGACCCGTTCGTCCTGTCTCAGTTTCCAGGCGATCTGGTTATAGCCCACATCTACGGCATACACAAAGGCGGCTCCTGCTTGTAATAAACAATCGGTGAACCCGCCGGTGGAAGCCCCGATGTCCAGCGCAACTCGACCTTCAGGATTCACCTGAAAGGTGTTGAGCGCCCCCTCCATTTTTAAGCCTCCGCGACTGACATAGGGGCAAAGACCCCCTTTGATCACCAGTTTTTCGGGCAGGGCCTTGATTTTAGTACCCGGCTTATCAAGCCGTTGGGTATCATCGAATACCAATCCTGCCATAACAGCGGCGCGGGCCTTCTCCCGCGAAGGGAAAAGGCCCGCTTCTACTAACAGTAGATCCAGACGCTGTCGCATTTTATGCTTCGTCGTGTAAATATTCGTCGAGGCGCTTACGCTGACCGTAGTAGTGAAGCTTACGCAGGGCTTTGGCTTCAATCTGGCGAATACGCTCACGCGTTACACCCATTTTGGCACCGATTTCAGCCAGAGAACAGGGCCGGTCGTCATTAATGCCGTAACGCATGGTGAGAATTTCTCGCTCACGGGTGGACAGGGTCGCCAGCAGTTCCTGAATATCTTCAGAGAGCATTTTGTCCACCACGGTTTTGGTGGGGTGAACGCTGTACTCGTCTTCAATGAGATCCACCAGGCTGCGATCGTCATCAGGGCCAATCGGCGTGGCCAGAGACACCGTGCGCTTCACTACACGCTTCAGCTGACGGATTTTACTCAGAGGCAGGCCAGCAGCTTCCGCCAGTTCTTCATCGCTGGGGTAATGACCCAGTTCAAAAGTGAGTTGACGGCGAATTTTCTTCAGGCGCTGAATAGCTTCCGTAGCGTGAACGGGCAGACGAATGTTTCTGCCCTTATCCGCAATAGCGCGGGTGATGGCCTGGCGAATCCACCAGGTGGCGTAGGTACTGAAACGGTAGCCTTTTTTGTAATCGTATTTTTCTACGGCTCGAATGAGGCCGGTGTTGCCTTCCTGAATGAGATCCAGCAGGGGCAGTCCGAGATCGCAGTAGCGCTTGGCAATACTCACCACCAGGCGCAGGTTGGCAATAATCAGGTGGTTTTTGGCCTGAAAATCTTCTTGTTCAATGCGTTTTGCTAGCTCAATTTCTTCTTTTGCTGTTAGCAATGGGGTTTTACCAATGGAATTCAGGTAGACCTGAATTGAGCTGATGTCGTCTTCGCGGCTAAACTTTTTGGTTAAGTCTACGGTTTTGCGAGAACGGCCTTTTTTTCTGGGAGCATGATCATCAAAACTGGAATCTTCGGGTTTTTTCGAACCGTCCGATAAATCATCTTCCATTTCGTCTGCTACAACGATTGTACTTGCTTTAGTCATAAAAAATTATCAACAGTCTCCTTCGCTCAAATGCCAATTACGGGCGATCTTAATTCGATTCTTAAGTTGCAACCATTTATGGTATCACAGCTATAAAAAAGAAGTCAAAGTAATAGAGATAACTCATTTTAAATAGGGTGCAAGCGACTCGGTATAAAGTGATTTCAGGCTAGAATAAACATATGATTTACCGCCTGCATTATCCGATCTCTATTCTTATCGTCTGGTTCAGCCTTCAGCTTGCGTCTTTGGGGCAAACCTACCCTGCCTTTGAAGCCGGTCAGCGTATCACCGATGTCTCTAATAGCCTGCCACAGGCTTACTTAGAGCAGGTGGAAAGAGATTTGTCCACCTATGACTTTCCCGTAAGGGTGGTCTATCTCAAAAATACGCAAGGGGTGAAACTGGGAAAATACGCCAGCAATCTCTTTGGGCGCTGGAAACTGCCCGCCAACGAAATGTTGGTGGTGGTGGCGTTGGATCGCCGAAAAATTGGGGTGCACGCGGGTACCGAACTCAAAAACCAGTTGCAAGAGAGCGCGCCGGAGGTGGATTTTTTAAACGGGGAGCCGGAACCCATCGGAACTCCCCTTCCCGGAGAAACCCGAGATCCGGCGGTGCCTCTGGACGTGAGCTCTGAGTTTGATCATTTAGAACTGATTTCAGAGGCCGTGTCTCAGGTCAAAAACGATTTACAAAACACGGAAAAAGCCTCAAAACCTTCCAGTTCTCCTCTGGTGGATGAACAGCAGGCTCCTTCTGCGCCACCGCCTCTGCGGGTGGAGCAAGAGGGCAGCAGTTTCAAACTGGATATGAACGAAAAAATCTGGATTGCGGTATTTATCGGGGTTCTGGTGCTGGGGGTATTGGGCGTTTTTGCCCTGCGCTTTCTCAAAAAATGGCGCAAAGACCAGACGCTGGTAGATCGCTTTGCGGTAGAAGGCCAGGCGGCACTGGGAATGTTAGAGCAAACGGATCGCAGCCTGGAGGCCGTGATGCCCGATTTACACGGTTACGCCGGACTCACCGAAAAAAACCTGAACCTGTTTATTAAAACCATGGTGGGTTTAAGAGAAACATATGCGGAGATGATGGAGGATTTTGATACGGAAATTGGTCATTTGCAACAGCGTCAGGAGCGAGAAGAGGCCATTGATTTCTTCAGAGAACTAGAGCTCAAACAGGAAGAAGGCGAGCAATTGCACCAGCAGGCTCTTAACGTCCTTAAAAATCTCAAAGACGTGCGCCAGGCCAATCAGCAGGTGTTTGAGCAGTCTACCACCCGCAGTGATGCCTTTGAAGTAGAAGTGGCGGACATCAAAAAAAATCATGTGGGATTGCACCTGAGTCGCACCCAACAGATTTATCGCCAGCATTTGCTTCAGCTCAAGGCCCTCGAAAGAAAAAACGAAAAAGATCCCCTTGGTGTGGAAAAGGCGCTGAAAACCTGGCGCAAGGAGCTCACACAAATTGAACAGGAAACCCGCGCTTTACCTCATTTGTGGGTGCAGTTCAAACAAGACTTAAAACAACGTGTGAAACGTTTGCAAAAAGCCCACGATGAGAAACCTTTTACCCCCGTGGACCAAAAGACTTTAGAAGAGGTATCCCGCATGCACCAGACCTTGCAAAGTGCCATTATGCAGGGAGATCTAAAACAGTTAGATCGCTGGAACGAATTGTTTACTAAAAAGCTCCAGGATCTGGAGAGCCGCTATTAACACTCAGGGGTTGGTAGTGGCCGGAGCTCCCCGCTTATCACGATAAGATTTCAGGGTTTTTCTGACCCACTGCATATGCGCTTCGTATTCCTGCTGGGCGCGGTTTTTAGCCAGCGCCGTTTTTACCGGAGCAGCGGGTTTGGTTTTTTTAACGGTCTTGACGGTTTTTTTAGTCACCGCACGCCGTTGCGAACCGAAGCTGGAACGGTAGCGTTGAGCAGCCCGGGTGGCCCGGCGATAGGTGCGGTGAACGGCACGGCGATAGGTGTTACGAGGTTTGACATCAGGCGTTGGAGAGGGTTTGGGAGCTTCTGTGGCCGTGGGGGTGGGAACGGGTGCCTCTGGGTAGATGGCAGCCTGACTTTCTGGCCAAATCACAAAGGCGGTTTGAGAATTTCCCACGCTCATGTGTAAATGATTTTTAACATATGCAGCAACACTCGCCGTTAGCAGAAAAATCAGGCACAGCATGCCCATAAAAAAGAATTCTTTCTGAAGCCACTTGTGCAAAGGATTCCCCTCCCTGACGCTCACCGATTTTTCTTATTCTAAACCTGTCTGTGATCATCATACAATAATTGTTAAGCAATGTAAAGAAATGTAAAGGTGATATGCTTAACGTAAACGGAGGCCCTACTTGTGAAAGATTTTGGAACGCTCAAAGGCGCTGATATTATTCCTTTGCTCTCAACCCTGTTACAGGAAGGGGCCTTTGCCTCTGAAAATGTGGTGATGGCGCTGTCTTGTGTGAGGAAGAGCAACGGCGCAAAAACCATTCTTTATTTTTGTAGTGACTATTTAATTCGGTCTAAGTCGTATCAATACAGCCCGGTACTGGCAGACATCTTTTACGCGCGGCGACTGCTGGAGCGCGGGCAAAAAGAAGAAATTGAAGCTGGACAACAGCGATCTCGCAGTTTCTCCGTGGGTCAATTTGTATTAGATCAGGGCTGGGTTTCGCAAAACGAAGTGGCCCAGGTCATTACGCAGTTGATTGAAATTGCCGCTTACGAAGTGTTGCAATGGGAACAGGTTCAGGTACATTTATCAAAGGCAGAAGGGTTTGCGGCCAGTGAAACCACTTCGATTCCCGATCGGGAGCTCTTGTCAGTAGAAAGTTTTATTGCTGATGCCGATAAAAATCTGCCGGTACTCAAGCTGATTCAGCAGGAACTGCAAGATTTTAACTGGATTCTGAAGCGCCTGAAAGAAGTGCAGCGCGGTGAGCTTTCGGCGCAACAGGCCCACATTTACCGCTATATCAACCATCAGCGCACCCTGTTTCAGCTCTTACAAATTTCCGATCTGGACTATTTTGAAACCCTTGCAGCAGCGTATCAGTTAATCAAATGGGGATACATCGGGCGCAGTAGCACTCCCGAACGTCGTCAACAAAGAGTGATGCCTTCTGTTCCCAAATCACCGCCAAAACCCGCAGCAAAACCCGCAGCAAAACCTGCGGAGGAAAAGTCCGTCACAACGGCTCCTGCCGCCCCCAAAGCTGCCTCTCGTTATAAGATTGCGCGGCGACGTTTTCTTCATCGCAGCCGGGGTTCCGACTTTTTTCAGATCCTACACGGCCTGTTAGAAGGGGGAGAAACCCGCGGGCAGGTGATCGTGGAAAGCCAGACGCAACCGCTCAGGGCCACCTTTGAGCTGGACAAGACCCAGCTCTTTCACGCCAGCAGTTCTGCCGCCAACGTGCGTTTTGGAGATATTCTTATCAAACAAAAACGCATCACCCACGAGGCGCTCAAAGAAGCTCTGAAAATACAGCGCGCTGAGAAACGGCATTTGGGAGAAGTGCTGGTAGAGCAGGGAGTTATTGGTGCTGCGGATATTTCTCGCCTGATTTATCATCAGATGGAATGCGTTTTGTACGAAGTGCTTACCTGGAATGACGCAAAGTTTTACTTTTCTTCGGAACCTTCTACCCGCAGTGTGCAGCGTGAGGTCAGCGTGCCCGTACACTTTGACATTGAATCAGGCAGACTCGTGCAAGATGAGGCCGACTCCAGTTCTCTGCTGCACGAAGCTGACCGGGCGCTCCCGATTTTGCTGATGATCCGCGAGCGCCTCCCGGCCCTTGATGCGGTGCCGGTAAAAGCGGTTTCACAGCCTCAGCTTTCGGATATGCAAAAAGAAGTGTGGCAGTGGATTGACGGCTATTATAGCTTGCAAGACATTTTAATGGCATCTTCATTGGGTTATGTGGACACGTTTACAGCGCTGTACCAAATGTATTCCACCCACAGCATTGGTTTTGAAAGGGAGCAGTCTCCGCCGCAAAAAATTCTCACCCAGATCCCTTCGCAAGTTTCTCCAGCATCAATCCCTCAGGCCTCTTCAGGTGTGACCGCTCCGCCCCCGGAATCCTCCAAAAGTGTTCGTCACCCGCTGGAAATTTTATTGGGAGACAAACTTATTGAACAGTTACTGGAGTTGCCGGATCATCAACATAAGCCCCTGCGTCAATTGCTGAGCGCGGCGCTGGAAATGGGTTTGACCTAAGTTGTTGACATGATGTAAACTTTTTCGTTAAACTCAAAAAGGAACACAAGATCCGTTGCTTTCGTCCTATAATAATGACATACGGTATGTTTTATCAATTTTCGTGGAGTCTTCTGCCATGCGCAAACACAAAATTCTGCTTTCAGCCCTGACCCTGAGCCTGCTTTTCGCCTGTGGCGAAAAAGAACCTCCTCCTAATGTCTCTGCTCCCGGCGGTGGACTCGGTTCGCTTGGTGGTGCTGACGGTGGTGGAATCACGCCCCTTGAACCCCTGGATGACGGCACTGGCGACGATTTAGCCGGCGGTATTGAGCCTGCCCCCGACGATTTTGCTCCCGGTGACGATTTCGTAGATGAGGTTCCCGCTGACGAATTTGGCGACGAAGTGCCTCCTGAAGATGAGTTTGTGGATGAGCCGCCTCTCGGTGACGAAGTATCGGGAGATTGCCCTGAGCCCGTAGAAGGCGAAGAGGCGGTGGACTGTGCTCCTGTGGAAGAGCCCCCCGCTGAATGTCCTGAGCCTGTGGAAGGCGAAGAACCCGTCGATTGTGCTCCTGTGGAAGACCCTATTGATGACGGCGAGCCTGTAGAAGATCCCATTGTGGGTGATGACCCCGTGGTGGGCGATGACCCCACTACCGATCCCACGCCAGAACCCACTGCAGAACCTACTCCTGAACCTACTCCCGTTCCCGTCATTCCCCAAAATGTGGCCACTTCTAATGCCACAGTGAATAGCTTTGACGTGTCCTGGGGCGCGGTGACCGGTGCGACCTCTTACAAAGTCTATGTGAACGGAACCCTCACCGGTGATAACGTGAGTGGCACTACCTACACAGCCACCGGCCTGTCTCCTTCTACCAGCTATACCGTAGCGGTAAGCGCGGTGACTGCTGATGGCGAAGGCGCACAGTCTGCCAGTACCAGTGTGACCACCTCTTCTATTGGCGCACCTCAGGGGCTGAGCGCAAACAATATTAAAGGCAGTAGTGTCGGTTTGAGCTGGAGTTCTGTAGCGGCTGCCACAGAGTATAAGGTGTACGTAAATGGCGGACTTTCCGCCAGTAGTATTACCGCTCCCAACACCACCCTGACCGGTTTAACACCCGAAACCACTTACTCTATCTCTGTGAGTGCGGTGACGCCTGATGGCGAATCTGCCCAGTCCAGTGCCATTAGTGTCACCACTATTGATCCCTTTGGTAACAAGCGCCTGGGCTTCTTACAGGTGCCTGCCATGGAGAATATGGACGGTCTGGATATCAAAAACAACCACGCGTATATCGGACACTTCAGAAATCCCGGTTTCTTTAGCTCCAACAGACGCCTGGTGCGCGATTACAACCTGGCTTCAGGTCAAACTCAGGACATTACCATCAGTACCGGAGGAGACACTAAAATTTCCGGTGTGGCCGTGAGCGGCGCTCTGATCTGGAGCACCGTGGGTCAATTTGACAATGACGACCGCAATCTGTACAAGCACAATGTCACCGGAGAGCGTTTGAATCGCTTTAAGGTGGGGCAAAGCGGTACACTGATCAGTGACGTGGCCGTGGATCCTGCCAGCGGCGTTGTTTATATGGGTTCACGTACCTCTAATAGTATTATCAAGTACAACGACACGGACGGTACCTCGCAGCAATTCTTTAGTGGAGCGACCAATATTGATCCGTTAGGTCTTGCGGTAGGTCCTTCTGGCCACGTGTATACCTTTGACGGAATCTCCAGAAAAATTATCAAGTACAGTAAGGCCGACGGCGCCAGACTGCTGGAATTTGGACCTACGGGTGCGAATAGTCAGGGTGAAAACTACGGGGCTGTGGAAGATGTAGCGATTGACCCCCGCAACGGTGATATCTATGTGGTGGGTAATGGCAATAGCGGTGTTAAAATCTTCCGTTATGATAGTAACGGTAACTTCCTGCGCAGTATCAGTGATGCAGATTTGACCAGCCCCAAGAAGATGTCCGTGGACGTGACCGGTAAAGTCTATGTGATTGATTCCCTCAAAAAAGGTGTACTGGTGTTTGATGCCGGTACCAGACCGTAACGTTTAAACGCTAAAAAGAACCGTCTTCGGACGGTTTTTTTTATGGTTGTTTGTGAGAAAAAGCAGAGGACAAAAAGTAAGGAACAAAGCAATGAGCGAATTTTCGACACAAGACGATTTTTTTATCCATGACAGTGCCTGGGTGGCACCCTCAGCAATTTTGCTGGGACGCGTGACGCTCGGGCAAAACACCAGCGTCTGGTTTCAGTCTTTGCTGCGGGGCGATTGTGATGAGATTCGTATTGGCAACGACTGCAATTTACAAGACGGTTCTGTGATTCACAATATGCAGGGATATCCGGTAATCATTGGAGATCGGGTGAGTTTTGGTCACGGGGTCTTAGCCCACGGCTGTACCATCGAAGACGATGTGCTCGTGGGGATTCGCGCCACAATTTTAAACGGCGCTAAAATCGGGCATCATAGCCTGATTGCAGCAGGCGCTCTGATTCCTGAAAATATGGAAATTCCCCCCTACTCCCTGGTGATGGGCACCCCCGGAAAAGTAATCCGGCGCGTAGAGCCCCGCCATGAGCAAATGATTGCTGAAACCGCAAAGCATTATGTGGAATATTCCCGAGCTTATAAGCAGCGTTTCCCCAATCGCTACGTCACCGCTACCTTTGAAGGTCAGAACGTATGAACTGCCCCTGTGGGAGTGGCAACAGCTACGAAGACTGTTGTCAGCCTTTTCACACGGGAGCTCAGATTCCTGAGACCGCAGAGCAATTGATGCGCTCTCGCTACAGTGCTTATGCGCTAGCGGGTACTCAGGTGGAGAAAGTGGTCGATTACGTGGATTATTTAATGATCACCCACGATCCAAAAACCCGTGTGGACACGCCTCACGAGCGGTTGGTCATGAAAGACTGGGTGAAAGCCATTGAATATACGGGCCTTGAAGTGCTTGATACTTTTGCCGGTCAAAGGGGTGACAAAAAGGGCAAGGTGGAGTTTAAGGCCCATTTTAAAACGCGAAATGGCCCCCGTAAGTCAGTGCAAACACTTCATGAAAAGTCGCGTTTTCGCCGCTTTAAGAGCCGGTGGGTCTATACAGACGGCGAAATATTTGCGAGCACTTAATTCACCTTTCCGGTAAGGGGTAAGGGTTTTGAGGTTTGTGGTGTTACCGTCTGGCTACCTCCACCGCCTCCTCCAGAGCTTTCGGCAAAGATCGTGGCCATGCGCTGAATATCTACGTCAAACACCTGTCGCGACAGCGGATCTGCTTTAACTTGCACCGCAAACTGAGCCCTGCCCGTATCA
Source organism: uncultured Candidatus Sericytochromatia bacterium (assembly GCA_964342365.1). Taxonomy (GTDB): domain Bacteria; phylum Cyanobacteriota; class Sericytochromatia; order UBA7694; family UBA7694; genus CAXRDE01. The sequence goes on from CAYFGW010000001.1 coordinate 63,094, forward strand.
CGGCGAGCCTGTAAAGTACCATCGCTGAGAGCCACCAGCAGATCGGGGCTTAGAGACTCCCACTGTAATTGCTCAGCGGCCACGTTTTGGCTGCGTCCGTTACGGCTTGTAATAATCAAAGTGGGTTTGCCCTGACCAAACAGCGGATAGGGCGCTTGTGCCAGACGAATATTGAAAGCAGCTACTGCATCTACAGTGGGTGAAGGATTGGCAGAAGGGGGAGTCACCGGAGAACTCACAGCATCGTTTGCACCGTCAGTGGGAGTGGGCGCATCAGGCGCTGCACTCACCGGAGCAGGCGCTGAGGCAACCGGAGTGTTAACTGTGTTTGTGTTTGTGGGAGCCTGTATGGCAGGGTTTCTGGTGTTGGTAGGAGATTGCTCCGCAGGCAAAGTGACCCCTGGTGTAGCAGGAGACTCAGGCATGGCAGCCGGGCAACCGCTCAATAGTGCTGATAGTGTTGTTGCCGTCAGCGAAATAGAAAGTGCAAAAAATAAACGTTTAGCTGGCACCGGCAGATACCTCCAGGTTATTAGCATCCATCGGATTGCCTGCGGGATCAACGACGGTTCCCGCCACCGTGATAGTGACCTGGTCACCCGGCTCGTAAATGTCTCCGTTCACAACGGGGGGGAGTAAAATCACGGTTCTATGAGCAGTGTCAAAGGTGTCAAAGATGGCGCGATAGCCCAGATCTGAAGCGAGTTGAGGAGCTACAATTTCTATGCCGTTTCGCACCACGCGAATGGTGTAGTTGGCTGCTGCTTCGTTCGCTGTAACACTGTTGTTAGCTGCGACAGCTGCAGAAGTCGTGCCGCCCATTCCTCCGGCAATGGTTGGTCCGAGGGCATAGTGAATCATACGTTCTGAGAAGCGAATTTTGATAGCGTCTCCGTCAGGACTGGAGCCCTCATCGGTTTGAGCGAACATAGATATTGGCCTTGGTGCCGTTTGATCGGTACCTATTGTAAATTTCACGCTGGCTGTCGCTGCTCCTGACGTTACCTTAAAAGGAGTTGCTGTTGAGTTGTTGCTGTCTTTATCGACAATCATGCCGTTAGAGCGCGTCATGCTCACCAGATACGTGGGTGTCGCCGTACGGTCCGCGGGCAGGATACGCTCTTCTCTAAATTCCAGATCTAACACGGTGTCGTTGTTGCTCCATACGGCGTTAAAGGAGAATTTGTCCCAGACTCGGGTTCCTGCTGAAGGGGTGTTCACGTCTCCTGCTCCGGAGAAGGTATTGTCACTGTCCACCGTAAACTGCACATCGTCAAAGGACCAGATTTCCAGATTGTCCACCACAGACTGGGTGTTCACGGGTTCTGAAAAAGTGAGCCTGATGTTGGTGGCGGGACTGACGCCGGTGGCATCGGGTTCAGGAGATACGGCAATAATTTCTGGCTTGTCACTAATGGCATTGGTGCTATCTCCAAATGCGCTGGTGCCGTCGGTGCCAAAATCAAAGCGGTTTAAGTCGGGATTTCCCTGCGGATTGGGCTGTACGGTAATATTGCGGGTGCGGGGCGTAAAGCCTGCTAAGGAAGTTGTGACTTCTAAAGGCACGCTCACAGGCACATTATTGAAAGCAAATGTGCCTCCGGCGGTGGTGGTTTGTTCGTCAAAGATCACCGCTGGATTTAAAGAGCGGGCTCTGACCACTACATCGTCCACGGGATTCGTGAGATCGTCAAAGACCTTGCCGTTAAAAGTCCCCCGTTGGAATCCGTCGCAGGTGCTTACTAAATCCCCCACGCAGGTCATTCCATCCACCCAGGTGGCCTGATTGACGGTAACACCGCTCAGGTCTGCGTCTTTGAGCGTGGCGCCGTTGAGGTTTGAGGCGTTCAGGTTGGTATTGCTTAAATTGGCTTCCGTGAGATTCGCCCCGCTCAGGTTGGCCCCGGACAGATCTAATCCCGATAAATCAGCACCGCTCAAATCGCAGTCCACACAGGCGTTCTGGGCTTTAAGTTGGTCAATGAGTAAATTGGGAAAGGCTTTAAAGGTAAACGTACCGTTGATTTTGCTAATGTGTTGTAACGGGTCCTGGTCTTTTTCAAGGCTGACATCCACCAGCTTTTGAATATCTTTAATCTCTGTGGGGGTCAAGCCGCCCACGTCAGACACATCTCCGGTGTTGCTGTTGATTTTTCCAAAGAGAGTATTGGGAGACAGACCGTTATCGGAACTATCAATGAGCACCAGCGTGGAGGTAAGTGAAGAAATTTCCACATCGGGCTGGGAAATACTTTGCCATTCGCTGCCGGTCCAGCGCACGTAGGTGCGTAAACTTAATATGGCAGCTCCCGGTCCACCCACGCGCTTGCTGGCTTCAAGCACGTAAACTTCGTTGTTCACCGCTTCAAAATCGGCGTCTGTGTTGATGGTGAAGTTCCCCTGAGCGTCTGTTAAGCCCGTGGCAATGGTTTGATTGGCTTTGGTGGGATGGTTATCCGGGTAAAGCAGAGAAATGGTCGCCTGTGAACGTACCTGGGCAGGAGTGGCCTGAGTGCTGAAATTATTGTCCCAGTGCAAGCGGCCGGTGAGGGCCGGCAACTGCTGAAGGGTGGTAGCGACGGGAACTTCGGTGGGCGGCTGGCAGGCAATCAGCGGTAAACCCAGTACACTTAAAGACAATGTGCGTAATAACCAACGGTGTGACATAAGAAACCCCAAATATAACGGTGATATAAAAATACTAACACGATAGAAATAAATTGCAAGTTAAGTTTTATGTTTTTGTAAATTATAGTGCTGTGAACCTTTTGTTTTCAGATTTTTTGAGGTTTAATATTAAGGTGCTCTAAAATCTGACTTAAATCCTTAACCTTGTTTTTTAAGGCCTCAGGGACTTAAAGCAAGAACTAAATTCCGCAAAAGAATGTTTTTTCTTATTTGATTATTTTTTGTTTAAGTATTTAATCTTGAGATAAAGTCAACTTTACACAGCGTAATATTTTGTCACACTTTTAGGTGACAGACAAGCATCTTTTTTCGTGCTAGGCTCAGAGAGAAGAAAATGTGTTAAAAAAGTTGGAATGATGTTTATGAGATATGGCCTTATTGGTCTGGTATGTTTTTTATCTGGTTGTCAGGTAGGAGCGAGTCCCGGGATGTTTGCACAGATGGGTAAGATGATAGATGCGGCTCCACGAAGCGAGTTAAAATCTCCTGTAAAACTAGAAAAACCTGTCGCCAACACATCGCCTGAATCTGTTCTTACTGTACCAGTCGGCAATGATTCCAATCAAAATATTGTTTCGTCATCAGGTAAAACGGTTGATAGTGAAAAAAGCATTTCAGATACTGTTGATAATACGGATTTACAGCCTTCTTCTCAGCTTCCTACATTTATTAATACAGGTTCTCGTTCTTCGGGAGGAAGTGGGGGCGGTGGTTCTTCTATAGCCCCCGTTCAAAATTTGCCTAAATTCAGGATTGATCGTATTCTCTTGCAGCAGACGCAGCAGTCTATTACTGAAAATAACCCGCTGGATCTTGATTACTTTGAAAGTAACCCCGTCACCATTCAGCTTAACGGGCAATTTGATTCTGATACCCCTTTTACGGAAGAAGACATGCGTTTTACGTTTGCTAACGGTTTATTGCATCAAACCTTTACAGGAAATGAGCCCTTGGCCAGAGCTACTATAAATGACCTTGTCATTTTAGAGCCTGTAAGTGTCAATAATAACGCTATTGTGCTCAAAGTCAATGGATTCGCTCTTCCTGATTTGCAGAATGGAACATCTTACGAACTCAGGCTTCAGGTAGGGACTCAAAAAGTGTCGGTTCCACTTTATATTGAGCAGACAGCAAGCACCCTTTTTCCAGAGGTGTCAGAGCATCAATGGATAACTTCAGAAGGAGCCATAAAATGGCTTCAACTCAAAGGCAAAAACTTTATGCTGGATCCAGACAAAAACGAAATTACCCTGAACAATGAAATTTTACCTCATACCATCACGCAAATTTTTGTGGACGGTGTGGCTGAAACGTGGCTAAAAGTGGACGATCAAAATATAGATCCCTTATTAGATTACCAGTTAACTTTTAGAACGCCCTTTGGGATTATTGTACAAACACTTAGCGGAGAAGCATCATGAATTTCAAGAAATACTTTATTCACTCTTTGGCGACTTGTTCAATTGTTTTACTAAGCTGTCAAGCATCTATAGTGGATATGCCACAATCCCCGGATTCTCCAAAAGAAACAAATGTCGCAAAAAGCACTACAAAAAAAACTGAGCCTCTCAACTTTGATGCAAAAACACTTTTGACAGAAGATCTTACCATTACACCACCTACCCCAGACGAATATCAACAGCTCAAACAAAGTGAGCTAACCGATAAATACAACGCTTTCGGCTTAAAGCTTTTTAAACGGATTGTGGCCAAAGATCCCCATCAAAATGTAAGTATTTCTCCGTTAAGTTTGATGATGGCCCTTTCTCTTCTGTATAACGCTGCCGCTGGAGAAACCCGCGAAGAAATAGCCAGAGTATTGGAAGTCACTGATCTGGAGCTGCAAGAATATAACGCACTGACAAATATTCTCTGGCGTGCGCTTAGCTTTGAGAGCGAAGAACTGAAAGTTCAATTGGCGAACTCCCTCTGGGGGCATTTGAGCCAGGATTTTTCTGATACATATCTTAATAATCTGCAAAACTATTATCAGGCGCGACTCACACGCCTTAACTTTCTGGATCTTGACGCATCGGCAAAACGTATTAATGATTGGATTTCAGAGCGTACGCAGGGATTAATTAACAATATTCTGTCTCCTGCTAGCTTAGTAGATGCGAAGTTTGTTCTCGTCAATACACTCTATTTTAATGGTCAGTGGATTTCTCCATTTTCTATCACAAATACATATGAAGAAACTTTCCAGGGAACCTTGTCAAATACAGAAGTTAATATGATGCACAACCCAGAATCTTCCGGGTCGTACTTTCAGACTGCGGAGGCTGAATATTTACTTTCCCAATTCAAGACGCTCGATAACGAATCTGAAACTACGGAACGCAGTGCTTTTGAAATGCTTTTCATTTTGCCAGCCCCGGAAAAAACGGTTGAAGATATTCTTGAGCCTCTCAATATTGATGGTTTGTCAGCCATAGATAAACAGCTCCCCGCTATTAAAAGTGGATCGATTATAGCTCCACGATTTTCCGAAGGTTACACGAATGCGGAGATTTCTGACCATTTAAGAGGATTAGGGTTTGAAAATACGTTTTCGTCTGCGGCTAATTTTTCAAACATGGGCACAAACAGTCAGGTGGACGCTCCAGAAGTATTGCATAGCACACAGGTTAATATGTACGAACGCGGGGTAGAAGCTGCTGCTACCACTATTATTATAGGAAGATTGCCCAATACGGATGTTTACCCATCCTTTTTCAGATTTGAAGCAGACCGCCCCTTTATTTATCTGATTAGACACAGAGAAACCGGGCTGATTTTATTTTGTGGCACGATTAAAAATCTTGAGAAACAAGATATTAAGTGATGAAGCGTTTTCTCTTTATTATTTTGATAAGTGCTTTTGTGGCCTGTCAACCTCTGCCTACCGAAATATTTTTCTCGAGTTTTGATTCAAACTCTCAGCAGGAAATACAGTTTAAGCATATCCGTGACGTAGAAGTTGATGCCATGGGTAATCTCTATGTTTTGGATGGAAAAACAAATAGCACACAACATGTGTGGCTCGGTAATCCCGCGCTTTACAAAGTCAGCACTGAAGGATCTGTAGAGAAAATAGACTTTCCCAATCATCAAATCACGATTCAATCTGTAAATAGCCTTTTGGTGCGTTCGGGGGTGCTTTATATTGCTTCAAGCGGATGTCTGTTCTCCATGGCTTTGAACACATTGGAACGCTCGCCAGAGCCTTTTTATGGGAGTTGCTTAAATGCTGAGGAAAGCGAGAAAGTCCTTGAAGTCAGACGTTCTAAAACGTTATCTGAAGAAGACAAAAACCAATTTTTTTCGGCTTACCCTCAGGGTAGCTTTCTCTGGAGTTCGTTCGAAACGATGGCTCATAAAAATATATACATGCAAACATCGGATCTGAAAACTGGAAGTACTCGTTATTTGGAGTTGTCACAAGCCCTTACAGTAACCGAAGTCATGGGTGACCATCCCCAGAAGGGCTTTGTCTCTGTAGTGGAAGGGTATTCTCCCTTCTATTTAATATCAAACAACGGCTGGGAGTATAGAGAAGAAACCGAGGTTGTACCAGGTCCGGGTTATGTTCCGCCAGCCTCTCGTCTTTTTCGTAGACCCTTTAAAAAACCTTTTCAGGGCGATGATGATTATCAGATTATCTACGATGGAAAAGAGACAGTTCGACTTTTAGCGCTGGATTCAGAAAACAGATTTTATTTTCTAGAACACGATATTCTGAAAAGAGGTTCAGATTCAGGAGTTGTTGAAGAAATTGCTCGCGTTGAAAACCGTAACTTTGTCAGAAGTAAAGTATCTCCCGATAACAAATGGATTTATTTTTTCAATGACACAGAAATTTATCGCGTTGCTTTGCCCCTGGAGGCTCAGTCGTGAAAAGGGCCATTTTTAGAGAAAGCAGAAATGTCTTAAGCAAAACAATTCAAAACATAATGTGTGGATTGTTGTTGCTTTCATCCTGTAACGCGGACGTAACGTCCAAAATGCCCGCAGCTTCGCCCCGGTCTTCTGTGGGTGACACGGCTGACACGCCGGGAACGCAGTCTGATGTGGATCAAGGTTATCAAGAAATTCTCGTGACGGGTGGTTCTGAATCGGGTTATGTAGATGGTGGCTTAGAGCAAGCTCGTTTTGCAGATCTGTCGGATATTGTTTTTGACAAAGACAATAATTTTTATGTGGCTGATACGGGTAATAATGTTATTCGCTACGTGGATTTACAAAAAAAGCGGGTCAGTACCTTTGCCGGGCAAGCATACGTGTTGAGCGAAAACATGTCACCCGCCGAAACATATCGTGATGGAGAGGCTTTGCAGTCGCTTTTCAGAGAACCTTTGGGATTAGCTCTAACATCAGATGGATCCTTATATGTGGCTGATTCAGCCAATCATAAAGTGCGTAAGGTATACCAAAATCAGGTGAGTACCATTCTAGGGAATAGTCCTGAAAACAGTCCTCCAGGAAAAAAACGTGAACGCGAGACAATCCTGCGCGAATCAGGTAGTCTGAATCAGGCCACAACTTTTTTACCAAGATTATTGAGGCCCTATCAGGACAAATATCTTTTTTTATACGAAGGTTTTTCTACAAGTCGTTTCATTGACCTTGAAAACCAAACCATTTTAGGTGCCCATGATATGTTTGGTAAGGGGCTTCCAGAAGGAATATCTCCACAATTTGAGTATGCTCAATTTGGTGGGGTTGCAGACATTGTTTTTGATGATAAGGGAGGAGCATGGGTTGATTCACTTACTTATGCAATAAGATATATTTCGGTTGGTGGGGAGAACCGCTTTCTGGTAGGGGATAACAAAACGACTCTAAGAGACGGATTCACGGGCTATGAATGGTCTGTCGCTCAAAAGGACGGAGACTTTGAGTGTTTTAGCTTTTTTTCTCCAAGAGAAGTTCTACAAGGTTCTAATAAAAACTATTTGTTTGTTCGGGATTTGAAACCAGATTTTCGAGAGAAAAAAGAAGCTTCATCTACACTGCGACTTGTAAACCTCAACAAAAGGTTTGTGTCCACGGTGCCTGGCATAGAGGACTTCGAGCGTTTTTTTATTTCTCCTGACGATGAGTTATACATTGTTAAGAAAAAAGGGCTTTACCGCATTGAGCCCAGTCCAGTTAAATTACTGCCTTCAGGAGAATCTGTGTCATGAGATCGGTTGGGGATTATTCTGCGGTGGGTTGGGCTAATCAGGTTAATTGGACCTTAATTTCGTGGTAAACTGCCTGAAGTTAAAAGCTTTTAAACCAACGACATATTCGGATACACCCTATGACAGATTTACGCGTAATTCAGGGGGATGCCGAGGCTGCTTTAGAACAAGAAGTTCGACGCCATGTCTCCATTACCTCTATTGACAAAGTTCTCGATACCTTAAACAACTGGGGCCGCCGCTCTTCCATTTGGCCCATGCAGTTTGGTCTGGCCTGTTGTGCCATTGAAATGATTTGTACCGCCAGTTCCCGCTTCGACATTGCCCGATTTGGCGCAGAACTCTTCCGGGCCTCGCCGCGTCAGGCGGACCTGATGATTGTGTCGGGTACCGTTACCAAACGCATGATCCCCATGATTGTGCGCCTTTACAACCAGATGCCCGAACCCAAGTATGTGATTTCCATGGGCGCTTGCTCCACCGGCGGAGGCCCTTTTAAAGAAGGCTATAACGTGGTGTCTGGTATTGACGAGTTCGTGCCGGTAGACGTTTATATCACCGGCTGCCCACCCACGCCCCAGGCCCTGCTTTCAGGACTCATTGAACTTCAGAAAAAAATTGACGACCAGCATTATAAAAATGCGCGCTGGTATCGCAAAGATGCTACCGATGAACAAATCGTGCCCATGCTGGGCCCGGACCTGGTAGATCCCCGTCAGGTCAATGACATCAAGAAAATTCAGGAAGCCGCCGAGCAGGAAGAAAAAGAGCTGGAACTGCCCCCCATGCTCAAGGCCTTTGAAGTGTACGAGCCGGAGCCTGAAGATCCTCCCGAGCCTGAGGCCGCTGAGGGCGAAAAGCCCAAAAAGAAACCCAAAAAGAAGAAAAAGGTGGAGCCCCCCACCGTTAATGCCACCATGCAAAAGGTGCTCGATAAATTTCCGCAAACGCAGACCACGGTAGCCAGTACCTTGCTCGTGGCTGCTGAAGACTTGCACAATATCGTGCGTTTTCTCAAAGACAATGGGCTGGACTATTTGCAGAACCTGACCTCCGTGGACTTTGAAGACTGTTTTGAAGTGGTGTACAACTTTAGCGCTTCTGAAGCCGTGGAAGCAGATATTCCGGCGGTGACTCTGGGTGTTCGCACCGACAAAGAGAACCCCACCGTGCCTTCTTTGACTCCTTTCTGGCCCGGTGCCGATTTCCAGGAGCGGGAAGTTTACGACATGATGGGGATTCACTTTGATGGTCACCCCCACCTGAGACGTATTTTGATGTGGGATGGTTTTGACGGCTTCCCGCTGCGTAAGGATTACTTAGAGCCCTATTACGAAGCGCCCATGAAAATTTTTCCCTCACGCTGGCGCGAAGGTGAACACGAATTTGCCGAAAGCCGCAATCCTTTTGGTCGCAACGTCAAATACCCCAAAGATCAGGATCCCGAAAGCTACAGCTATAACGACGATGACCCCGATTTTGCCAGCTTAGGCGGCGCGGGAACCCTGCGCAGCGATTTGCTGGAAGTGAACATGGGACCTCATCACCCCAGTACCCACGGCGTATTCCGTATGAAGCTGGCCCTTGACGGCGAGCGGGTGGTGCGCCTGTATCCCATGATGGGCTACTTGCACCGCAACCACGAAAAAATTGGCGAACGCAACGCCTGGATCATGAATTTCCCCTATACCGATCGCCTGGATTACTTGACCTCCATGGCCAATAACCACGGTTATGCCATTGCCGTAGAGCAACTGGCCAAGATTGAGGTGCCGGAGCGCGCGGAGTATCTGCGGGTGATTATGACCGAGCTCAATCGGATTGCCAGTCACCTGTGGGCACAGGGCTTCTTGCTGAACGACCTGGGCGCCTTTTTTACACCCATGCTGCACGCGGCTCAGGAGCGCGAACTGATTCTGGACCTTTTTGAAATGGTGAGCGGAGCCCGCATTATGTGTAACTATATGCGCTTCGGCGGTGTGGCTCACGATTTGCCTGACGAATTCTACGCGCCTTTCAGACATCTGATTTACGAGCGTCTGCCACGCATGATTGAAACCCTGGATCACTTTTTGACCACCAACGAAATTGTGATGGAAAGAACCCAGGGACTCGGTGTGATTACTAAAGAGGAAGCGATTGCCTACAGTTGTTCCGGCCCCGTTTTGAGAGCTTCAGGTGTGGCCTATGATGCCCGTGTGAATCATCCCTACTCGATTTATGATCGCTTTGACTTTAACGTGATTACCCAGCCTCATGGTGACGTGTACTCCCGTTATCTGGTGCGTCTGGCGGAAATGCAGGAATCTCTCAAGATTCTGCAACAGGCCGACAAGGCACTGCCCCAGGGCGAAATTATCGATAAGAAGCAGTGGAATATGCGCGTTCCCGCCGGACAGTCTTATGGCTGTGTGGAAAGCCCCAAGGGCCAACTGGGCTTTTATGTGGTGAGTGACGGCAAGTCCAACCCTTATCGCTATCACGTGCGTTCCGGCAGCTTTATTAACCTGACGGCCCTGGAAAAAATGTGCCAGGGACACCATGTGGCTGACGTGGTGGTGGTACTGGGCAGCCTGGATATTGTACTTGGAGAGGTGGACCGATGAAAGTATACGGTGCTTCGTTACTCAAAGGCTTAGGGTATACCCTGAAAACCTTTGTGAATACCTATGTAGAAGATTTCAAACGGATGCGCGGTCAGGGCACAGACGGTGAACATGGCATGCGTACCGCCACAGAAGGCGCTGTCACGGTGCAGTATCCTGAATCGCCTATGCCTATTGGTTCTACTTATGAGCGCTTTCGGGTGCTGCCCATGCTGGTGTATGACCAGAAAGAAGATGGCGAAAAAGATGTGCGCTGCACCTCCTGCGGGATTTGTGCCAAGGTCTGCCCACCCCAGTGTATCTGGATTGTCCAGGAAACCGATGAGAAAGACAAACCGGTGCCCAATCCCGAACAATTCTATATCGACACCTCGGTGTGCATGAACTGTGCCCTTTGTTCTGAGTACTGTCCTTTTGATGCCATTAAAATGGACCATCAATTTGCCCTGAACGTGACCGAGAATCGTCAGGAAAACTACCTGTACGATCTTGAAAAACTGCTGGTGCCCGCTGAATACTACGCGGAGCTTCACCCCAAGGCCAATGCTGCCGAAGAAGAAGCCCGTCGTTTAGAAGCAGAAGCCAAAGCCAAAAAGGCCGCTGAAAAAGCCGCCCGTCTGGCCGCCAAGAAAAAGGCTGCCGCCGAAAAGGCTGCAAAAGCCAAAGCGGAAGGGGCCACTGAAGCAGGAGCGGATACCAAAACTGCTGAGGATCCCGAACGCGAAGCCAAACGGGCAGCTGCTAAAGAAAGAGCCGCTGCCAGAAAAGCCAAGCGGGAAGCCAAAAAAGCAGAAGCGGGAGGCGAAGACGCTACCTCTTCCAAAGAAGACCCCGAGCGGGCCGCTAAAATTGCCGCTGCCAAAGAGAAAGCGGCAGCGATCAAAGCAGAGCGTGAAGCTAAAAAAGCCGCCGAGGAAAAGCCCGCAGAAGTAGAAAAGTCTGCGATAACAGAAAAAACCAGGGCTACTGTAGCCAAAGCTGCAAATGCCGCTCATCAAGCTGCTGAACAGGCCCAGGTATTTACAAAACAGGCGAAAGAGGAATCCCAATGACGCAAGAAATGGCCTGGAGTGCCATGGGCCTGATGGCCCTGTTCGGCATTATTTTTTCCACCCTTCCCATTGCCGGGGCCTACTTTTTTAGACCCAACAAAAGCAATATGAGCAAAACCACGTCCTATGAATGTGGTTTGCATCCCAAGACCACGCCGCTGATTCGACTGAACGTGCAGTACTATCTGTTTGCGCTGGCCTTTTTGATTTTCTCTATTGAGATTTTGTATATCTATCCCTGGGCCATGAACTTTAAAACCCTGGGTCCCATTGCCCTGTTGGAAATGACCGTATTTTTAGGCATTCTCCTCATGGGACTGCTCTACGCCTGGAGAAAAGGCGGGTTGGAGTGGAAATAATGGAATTTATGGATCAACTATTTGTCACCTTAAAATCTCTGGCGCTGGCGGGCCCCGAAATGCTTTTGCCGGAAGCCTGGTTTGAACTGCTCAAAACCCCATTGGGTATTATTATTGGCATTACCGGCATACTCACCTTTGCTCCCGCCACCATGCTCTTTTTGACCTGGATGGAGCGCAAGGTAGTAGCTCGCATGCAAAAGCGCTACGGCCCCAATCGCGTGGGCAAGTACGGTTCCCTGCAACCCTTTGCTGACGGCATCAAAATGTTCATGAAGGAAGATATTATTCCCCTGGCGGTGGATCCTCTTCTGCACACTTTGGCTCCCATGCTCGTGGTGGTACCTGCGGTCATGCTGTTTGCGCTGATTCCCTTTGGCAAAAACATGATTCTGACGGATCTCAATGTGGCCATTTTGTTTATTATGAGCATTTCTTCCATTGAAACCATCGCTATTCTGATGGCGGGCTGGAGTTCTCGCAATACGTACTCCATGCTCTCCTCACTGCGGGCGGCGGCCCAGGTGATTTCTTATGAAATTCCGCTGGGCTTTTCGCTGGTGCCCGTGGTGATGATTTCTGGACAGATGTCTACCTACGGCATTGTGGAGGCTCAACAAAGCGGCTGGTATATCTTTACGCCCTGGGGCTTCCTTGCCTTTCTGGTGTTCTTTATTAGTGGTGTGGCAGAAGTCAATCGCTCACCCTTTGACGTGGCAGAAGCCGAGTCGGAGCTGGTGGCCGGTTTTCACACGGAGTACAGCGGCATGAAGTTCGGCCTCTTTTACATGGCAGAATTTCTCGGCGGTTTTGCCATCTCTGCCTTTGCAGTGGCCTTTTTCTTTGGGGGCTGGCTTGACCCTGTACAGCAATTAACCGGCGTGGCGATTCTGCCCGGCTGGCTCTGGTTTATTTTGAAATCCTATGTGTTTGTGTTTGTGCTGTTCTGGTTCCGGGGTACTTTGCCTCGCTTCAGAGTGGACTTGCTGCTGAACTTCTGCTGGAAGTATCTGCTGCCCATGTCTTTGATCAACATTCCTTTGGCGGCCATGTGGTTTTATTTGCCCGACGGCATTATCTACAAAGCCATCGGCTGGATTGTAGGACTTGGGGTGGTGTTTGGTATGCACCAGGCCTTTACCTATAAACGTTTAAAGCGTCTGTACTCCGCCTACGACCGCCCGGACAGTTCTGTGCTGAGAGCCGCCTCACAAAACTAGTTTATTAAAGTGAGTGTATTAGGCGCAAAGCTTAATACCGTTTTACACTACATCCAACAAACCAGTTGGAGGTTTTTGTATGGAGTATCGTCGATTAGGAAAAGCCGGCCTGAAAGTTTCTGCGCTGTCTTTTGGTTCCTGGGTGACCTTTGGCAACCAGATGGACGTGGATAAGGCCCATGAAAGCATGAAGGCTGCTTACGATGCGGGTGTCAATTTCTTTGACAATGCTGAGGTTTATGCCAACGGCAAGTCCGAAGAAATCATGGGGCAGGTGATCAAAAAGGCCGGTTGGAAGCGATCCGATCTGGTACTGTCCACCAAAATTTTCTGGGGAGGACAGGGCCCTAACGACAAGGGACTCTCCCGCAAGCACGTTATTGAAGGCACCCATGCCGCCCTCAAACGCATGCAGGTGGACTACGTGGATCTGCTTTTTTGTCACCGCCCGGACCCGGATACGCCCATTGAAGAAACGGTGCGTGCCATGAATACCCTGATAGAACAGGGCAAGGCTTTTTACTGGGGCACTAGCGAATGGAGTGCTCAGCAGATTCAGGCAGCGATTCAGGTGGCCCAGCGTGAGCATTTAATCGGGCCCACCATGGAACAGCCTCAGTACAATATGTTTCACCGGGAGCGCGTGGAGGCAGAATATGCTCAACTCTACCGTGATGCGGGTCTGGGAACCACCATCTGGAGTCCCCTGGCCAGCGGTATTTTAACGGGCAAATACAATGACGGTATTCCTGAAGGTAGCCGCATGAAGTTGGACGGTTATGACTGGCTACGCAAAAATATTGAAAGTGAAGAAGGGCAACAAAAGCTGGAGAAGGTGCGACAACTGACGAAAGTGGCTGAAGAACTGGGTATTCCCATGGCGCGCTTTGCCCTGGCCTGGTGTCTTACCAATGAAAATGTCAGCACGGTTATTACGGGAGCATCCCGGGTGGAGCAAGTCACTGAAAATATGAAGGCCATGGAAGATGTGAAATTGTTGACCGATGACGTGTTGGCCAAAGTGGAAGACATTCTGGACAATCAGCCCAACGTTATGCCCCGCTTTAAATAACGTTTACGAGACTGTTAAAACGAGAGACCGCGCACCAGTTGCCCGGTTGCACTGATTCCCGCTGTGTGAATTCGCAGCGGGAATTTTTCATCAGCCTGTTCTTCATTAGCCTGCTGAGAGAAAAGCTGTTCCATAAACAGGGTTTCCAGACCCACGAGTTGCTCGGCCTGCACGTGTATTTTTCGTTCACCTTGCTCAAAGGTCACACAAATATCTCGAGACAAAGGGGCGCGTACCACCGTGTCCCATTGTTTGAGGCTAAATAAGGCTTCCACATTGGCTTCAGACACAAAGCAGGCGTTTACAAATTGTTCTGCGGGTAGTGCATAGTGGTGCTCTCCTTGCGCCATGATTAACATGGAGGTGGAATGCAGAGACGTGGGGAAAATCAGGCGAAAACGGCTGCCTACACCCGTTTCTGAATGCACTTCAATTTGCCCCTGAAGCTGTTCCACCTGGGTGCGCACGGTGTCCATACCCACACCCCGGCCCGAAACGCTGGTAATGTTGTCAGCGGTGCTTAAACCGGGGGCAAAGACCAGTTCAAGGGCGGCTTCATCAGACATCTCGGTAGCTTGTTCAGCGGTGATAAGCGCTTTATCGAGAGCGCCCTGTTTGAGCTTTTCAATGGAAATCCCGCATCCGTCATCTCGCACCTCAATGGCCAGACGTTCGCCACTCAGTTCCACAGACAAATGGATTTTGCCGGTAAGGGGTTTGTGCTGATGTTGACGGACTTCCGGCACTTCCAGTCCGTGATCGGCGGCGTTGCGGATCAGATGCAGTAAAATATTGGCCAGTGGATCCGCCATTTTTCTCGGTAAGCGTACGTGTTCTCCTGAAAACGTGAGCTGGATTTGTTTATGTAAAGCCCGTTCCAGCTCTTTAATGATAAGCGGGTAGCGGCCAAACAACGTGCTGGCTGGAATAAAACGAAGTGCAAAATGGGCTTGATACAGGGGGTGAGCCTGAGCTTCAGAAAGCGAAGGCGACGTCGAACTCAACAGATTTGCAGTGACGCTTTGCATCTTTTCCAAATGCTGATAATCCACACGTACAGCGCTCTGCGGGTTTTTGACAGTTTTTTCAGGAAATTGGAGAGCGGCTTTTAAGACGGTTCTGGGTGCCGCTGGCTGCGATACGGCGGTATTATGCTCTGCTGAGTAAGGTCTGGCCTTCACCTGAAAAGAGAGCTGAATTTCTTTTTCCTGATTCAGGCGTTCGCGAATGGCCACGGCATCTTCTGCGGTCACCATCAAAATTTCAAAACCCTGTTTGACTTCTTCTGCTTCCAGAGCCATGACGTCAGGCATGGTCTTGATGATTTCGCCGCTTTCTTCTAAAGCCCGAAAGGCCAGCGCAATGCGTGCGGCCAGAAAGGGCAGTGGGTGGGTGGTCATTTCAAAACGCAGCCATACGGCCTGAAAGGACTGTTTTTGGGCTTCTTGAATGATTTTTGATTCGAATTCATTGAGTTCAAAAGCAAAGGGGGCAGATTCAGGAGGGGAAGGATCAGGTTCTATAAAAACCTCCACGGTCACCGACTCTATTTCGGAAACCCCTTCAGCGATAGCCTTGAGATGCTCAGCTTCTTTCTGGCTGGCCATGAGCACGCGAAACGTGGTGTCAAAATCGCCTTGCTGTAACGCAGACAGCGGCGGTTCGCTGTAAAGAAGCTCCGCCTCTTCTTTGAGATTATGCAGCACCAGCATGGCCCTTACGGACTTCATTAAACAGTCGGGCATAAGCTCTATTTCGAGCCAATGTACGGCTTTATCTTCACGGCGCTGTTGAGCGATTTGCTCGCGTATTTCTGGTGTCAGGCCCGCAGGCAAAGCCGCAGAGGTTGCTTTGACGGTGGGAGACGAGGTCGTTTCTCGTTGTTCCAGCTGTTGTAGTAAAGGGGCTAATTCAAGGGGAAGCTGGAGTTGTGGATGGGCGATATTTTGATTGAGGGTTTGTAAGCTAGATAAGCCTTCTTGTAACAGACTTTGCCCGTCAAAGTCGAGATTCTCGCCGTCCAGGAGGTTTTCGAGGGCGTGGCTCAACTGGGTGAAATCTCCAAAGTACGGAAAATCCACAAGGGTGGAGGCCATTCCTTTTAGCGTGTGTAACAAACGGAACAATTCTTGCTGTAACGGCACGGGCGCAGTGGCGGCGGGCAATTCATCAAGGCAAGATTGCGCATGATCCAACAAGAGCTGGGCTTCGTCTAAAAACAAAGCCACATATTGTGAAGATTTCATGTCCTCATTATAACTGACTTGGTGATGGACACCAAAGGTCTGTATCACACTGGAGAGAGAACCATATCGCTGGTTTTGTCTATGCGTTCCTGAATTCGGGGCAAAAGAGCTTTAATGTCTTTGGTGTTGAGCCCCAGTCGCTGTTGAATGATGGGGGCTATCGTACTCAGGCTTTCCTGCTCCTGGTTAACGTCGCCATAGAGAATATCTGCCATCACTGTGGCCAGAGCAATCAACACGGGAAAATGATCCTCCGGGGGAATCTGTTCCAGCTGATGATGGTAACGGATGGCGTCCACCAGCAGCGGTGGGAATTTCCAGCGATCCGCCAGCGTGGCGCCGGCTTCGGCGTGATTAAAGCCCAGGGTGCGAGATTCAGCCGCATAAATACTGATATTTTCTTTGTACATCAAATGGGTGGCCCGGTAGACCTCTGGCAGGGCACATTGATTGAGTACCATTTTACCAATGTCATGAATCAGCCCTGCAGTGAAGGATTCTTCTTCTCGTGCATCTCCACAAATTTGCGCCAGAAAGCGAGCACTTTCCGCCGTGCCCAGCGAGTGTTTCCAGAAGTCGCCGGGCTTAATTTTATAACCGAGTAGTCCCTTGTTCATGGTGCTCTGGGTGGTAATCATCAGCACCATGCTTTTTACCGCGCTAAAACCCACAATCATAATGGCTTCTGATACGGTGGTTACCTTGCGCGACAGACCATAATAAGCAGAGTTGCACAAGCGCAATAATTTTGCGGTGAGTGCCTGATCTGCCGCAATCAACTCCGAAAGGTCCGCCACGGCCGTATCGGGCAAATTGAGGAGCTGAATGACCCGAAAAGCCACCTGCGGCACCTCAGGTAAGGCATCTACCCGATGGATCAAGTTATGTAAGGTGAGTTCTCGCATCAGGCAGACCGAATTTGCTTAAGGTATTGCTGGCGTTTACCCGGGTCGGTGAGGGTTTCGTAAGCGACATTGAGTCGCTGAGAAATGTTGATAAAGCGATCCGGGTGCAAATGCTTCATGCGTTGACGATAGGCTTCTTTGAGTTCGGCGGGGCCTGCTGCTTCAGTGACGCCGAGCAAAGCAAAGTAATTCACTTCCGCAAAAATAGCGGGATCAAATGGGCTGAGGCGCTCTAATTTTTCGTTTTTGGTGATCAGTTCTTCTCGCAGTTCCTGCACCTGTTCACTCAGCATGGCCACCTGATTTTGTAGCGAGAGCACCATTTGATCCTGTTGAATTAATTTAAGCTGTAAGTCCTTCATTTCCTGAGAAGCGGTTACCGGTTCGTTCCTGGGGGCTTCTACATCTTCAGCCAACACCGGTTCTGGGGGCTGAATGTGGGGCGTTTGGATATGCGGGTGCTGATCCAGATAATGGGCCTCTTCTGCCTCGGGTAAAATCACTTCGCCGGGAAATTTAGCCATATCCTGACGCCAGTGTAGACAGGCTTCACGATAGTAATGCATACGGGTGACACCAGAAGTGGTATGGAAGCGATTGGGCTTGCGTTTGCTGATTTCTTTGGCCTTGATCTGGCAAATCACATAGTTAGGATCTACGTTACCAAAGCGATCGTGAGCATCAGCACCAAAAACACATGTGCCACATACGCGCTCTGCCTCCATGATTGTCCCCGCTTTATGCCGTTTTTTATATTTTAGCAAAGGATATTCTTCAAATGCGTAGCTCTGCACTTAAAATTGACTGGAAAACCTTAATTTTTTATTAAGCAACTGGTAAGTTTTTTAGCAAACCATCAGATATAATAGAGTATAGCAACCTTGTTTTGGAGATCCCTTTATGCTTTCTGCTCTCAAAAAATCCGCTTATGCCCTCCTCAGTTCTGTATGCATTTTGAGCGCCTGTTCCGCTCGCACTGCACCCAGTTTTACCCCCCGCCAGAACACCTTTTTACGGGCCGCCAATGCTGCCAGCGCTACCAGTCGCAGTACCGACCTCAACAGTCCCGGTCGCATCTGGCAAGACGAAATCATCTACTTCATTTTCACCGACCGCTTTTCTAACGGCAATCGCTCTAATGATTTTAATGTTCAGCCCAATGAGC
>CAYFGW010000002.1:0-51903 GCA_964342365.1 uncultured Candidatus Sericytochromatia bacterium
ACTCCAGATTGTTTTCAGTGTAGCGGGCTTCTTTTTTTTCAACGGTAACCCCGGGCCAGTTGCCCACTTTTAAGCGACTGGCGCTAATGCGATTAATGAGCGCTGTTTTGCCTACGTTTGGGTTGCCCGCAAAGGCCACCGTCAGGGTTTGAGTTTCAGAGGCCGGTGTATTCGGCACGGGAGCTGACATGATTTACCCCTTGCAAGCCTCGGCTGCGATGGTAAAAGAGTTGGACAGTCGCAACCCCATGCACATATGACCGTGTTTGACCATGAGAGATTGGCCCTGTTTTCTCAGGATTTGTACCTCACGCCCGGGAAAAATGCCCATAGAGGCCAGACGATGGCAGTGGGCCGGATCGCCGTCGATAGCAGTAATGCGGACGCGGGTGCCGCCGGGAAAGTTTTCAATAGCTTCAGACATGGGTTTGAGATGTGAAAGAGTTTGTTCCGTTGAGGTGCGAAAAAGAAAATTGCGTGTGGAGGTAAGCAAGGATTGAGACACGGACATTTTTTACCTACTTAATGGCTTTCAATTAGCGATTTAATAAAACAATAACCTAAACATAAATAAAATATCAATCCTCTGTCAATCAAGCAAGTCCTAAATTTATGCCTAATACGTTCATTAATTATTCTTTTTACTTCTAAAAATTAGTTATTGAATGAAAAAATACTTTGAAACGTCTCTAAAATAAGTATTTTCAGGTTTCGCGCTCCTAAAACAAAGAAAAAACGATCGGCAACTCAATATTTTTCCGTTATTTTTTCAAATTAATTTCTTGTTTTTTGAAATTAATCTTTATGCTTGTATATAACATTTTTAGAGATTAAAAAAAATCATTAGTTATTTATAAATAAAAAACAAAAAACAACTAATGAACGTAATAGACACTTAAATCATTGACACAGTCTATCAACCTCATTAAGATATGGGTACAGATTATGAACGAGGGAACTTCATGAAAGATTGTCAGGCCAAACATTTTGAAAGCCAACGCTACACCGCGTGCTGGTGCCCTGAATGTGATCAGGTAAAAGTCAAATGCGGCAACGTTTTACTGCCCTTTAAAACCAAACAGGTAGAACCTTTTTTAACGTTTTTAGAAGATATGTACAAGCGTCAAATCAGCGAGCAAAAAAAGAAAAGCGTTCAGTTTAAGTTTGCGGAACTGTCTTTTACCTTCATGGCCGACGAACTGGAAGATCTGACTGATTTACTTCGCATGGTCAAAATAGAAATCCAGCGCGAACAACTTGAGGCGCTGTTTTATTCAGGAGAAAGACATATCGCATGAGCAAACTGGGCGTTTTTTATGGTTCAGAAACCGGCAATACTGAAGAAATTGCCGGAGAAATCGCAGAGTACTTTGATATTGAGGCACAGGACATTCGCAACGTTCCCGTTTCAAAGTGGCCCGAATATTCGCACCTGATTCTGGGGATTCCCACCTGGAATGACGGAGAGCTTCAGGGAGACTGGTACGATATTTTTGACGATCTGGAAGAAGAAGATTTTTCCAATACCCAGGTCGCCCTGTTTGGCCTGGGCGATCAGTTTGGCTACCCCTACACGTTTCTGGATGCAGCGGGACTGCTGTATGAAAAATTACAGGAACAGGGCGCATCTTTTGCAGGCCTTATTAGCCCGGAAGGCTACGACTTTTCAGAATCTAAAGCATTAATTGACGGAAAGTTAGTGTGCTTAGGCCTTGATTATGAGAATCAGGAAGAACTCAACGAAGAACGCATCGAAAATTGGGTGGAACAAATTAAAAAAGAAGGTTTTGTTTTTTAAATCGTTTTGCAACGATCGTATTTTTTCAAATGCTTACCGGAAAACTCAAAAAGTTTTCCGGTTTTTTTCTCTCAGTGTACCTTAGTAGCCTTCTTTACAAAATCTATACAGTTTTAAAATATCTGTTTACATTCTGGTACATCACTTTTGCTATTCTGATGTATCGAAAGCAGGGTGTTATGCTCATCAAATCCCATTTTTCTCAACCGCGTTGGCTCATTTTCTGTTCAGGACTTGTACTGACCGGCCTTTTGTTTTTTCAGTCTACCGCCGATTCACAGCAAAAACGCCCCAGAGGCCCCTCAGCTACCCTTGTGGAGGCAGAAGCTCCTTCCCGACGGACGCTGAAACAAGTACTGAGACTGGCAGGAACCGCCACGGCCGCATCCCGCTTTACCCTGACTTCTCAAACTTCAGGCCGTCTCCTCTCTTTGCCGGTACAGGTGGGACAATACGTTAAAAAAGGTCAGCTCATTGCCCAGATGGAAGCTCAGACCTTTCAACAAGATATGCGTCAAATTGAGGCAGATCTGGCAGTACTAAAAGCACAGAAAAAAGAAGCCCAGGCGACCCTCACGTTGGCAGAAAAAGAGTTTGACCGGGACGCCACGCTGTACACCAAAAAACTGGTATCAAAAACTGAACTGGACACTTCACGCACCACCCTGGAAACCCAGCGTTCACGCCTGAGCGTTTTAGAGGCCCAGCTACAACAAAAAAAAGTGGCCCTTCAGGGAGGAGCTCTGCGCCTCTCTGATACAAAAATTTACGCCCGCTGGCCCGGCCAGGCCGCTCACGTGGTGAGTAAACGCTTTGTGGATGCCGGCGCCATTATGTCCGCCAATACTCCCCTGGTGGAGTGTGTCAGTCTCGATCCCATTGTGGTACGCACCTCGGTATCTGAAAAAGAATTCACGCAGTTAAACACGGGGCAAAAAGTGAATTTGCGCAGCGATGCTTACCCGGGCAGAACCTTTGGAGGAGCCGTGGCGCGCATTGCCCCTGTTCTTGATCCCGAGACCCGCAATGGGGAAGTAGAAATTCAAGTTCCCAACCCCGAACACTTACTCAAACCCGGCATGTTTTTACAAGGCGAACTCATTATCGCCACCCGTGTCAACGTACCCACACTCCCCCGTGCCGCCCTGGTAGAGAAAGAAGTTAATCAATCTAACGTGACGGGCGTCTTTTTACTGAAGTCACAAGATGAAGGCCAAAAGGTCAGCTTTGTGCCCGTCAAAACGGGCTTTGAAGAAGCGGGTTTTGTAGAAATTATGTCGCCAGATATTCAGGGAAAGGTGGTCACGCTGGGCAACCATCTGTTACAGGACGGAAGTCTGGTGCGCTTACCTCAATCCCGTAAGCTCAAAACCCGTGCCTCCCGGAGCAAACGCCCCTGATGTCACGTTTTTTTATTCTACGTCCCGTATTTACCCTGATGAGTATTTTGATTGTCATAGTACTGGGTGCCGTTTGTATCAGCCGTCTGCCCGTGGATCTGGTGCCGGACGTTTCCTTTCCCACTTTGAGTATTTCCACCAATTATACCGGCGCGGGCCCCGCCGAAATTGAGGAACTTATTACGCGCCCCATTGAAGAAGCCGCGGGCTCCGTGCCCGGCGTCGAGGAAATCACTTCTGAATCCCGGGAAGGCAATAGCCGGGTGCGCGTCACGTTTAATTTTGGCAGCGACCTTTCTGAGGCGGCCAATGATTTAAGAGAACGCATTGATCGCATTGTCAGCCGTTTGCCTGAAGATGCGGAACGCCCTCAGCTGCTCAAATTTGATCTGGCCAGTTTTCCCATTGTTATTCTGGGCGTAGAAAGCGATCTTAACGACATTCAAACCGCTGAACTCATTGATAATGAGATCAAAAATCGCCTGGAGCGCATTGGGGGTGTGGCTTCCATGAGTGCTCTGGGGGGGCTGATCCGGGAAATTCACGTGGATTTGGACGTGAATCGTTTAGAGGCTTTAAAAATCCCTCTGAATCAGATTGAGAATCGTCTGGAAGCCGCAAATTTACAGGTGCCCGCCGGTTATCTGGATAAGGGCACCTCTCGCATGTTGCTGCGAACCCAGGAAGAATTTAAGAGTCTTGAAGAGATCAAAAACACAATTATTGCCGTTCGCAACACCACGCCCATCTATTTGTATCAGGTGGCCGCTGTTAAAGATACGTATCAGGAAATCACCAGCCGGGTCCGCGTCAACGGAAAAAACGGCATTCGCCTGGCCATTCAAAAACAGTCTGGCACCAACACGGTGGAAGTGGCCCGGAACGTGGTGGCAGCGGTAAAAACGATTAACGAAGATCTCCCTCAGATCAGGCTCTCGGTGCTGGTGGACACCTCTACTTTTATTTTACGCTCCCTTACAAACGTGGCCATGTCCGTGCTCTTTGGCGGCCTGCTGGCGGTGGTGGTGCTGTACTTTTTTCTGGGCAGTTTTCGCACCACCCTGATTATGGGCACGGCCATCCCCATTTCTATTGTCTCCACCTTTATTCTGATGTACTTTGCCGGATTTACCCTGAATGTAATTACCCTGGGCGGACTGGCCCTGGGGGTGGGACTGCTGGTAGACAATGCCATTGTGGTGTTAGAAAACATTGTGCGCAATCGCCAGGAGGGTGCAGTGCCTCTGGACGCCGCCATTCAGGGAACGCAGGAAGTAAGTGCTGCGATTCTGGCGTCAACACTCACCACCATGGCGGTGTTTTTGCCCCTGGTGTTTGTGCGGGGCATTTCCGGCGTGACTTACCAGCGGCTGGGCATGGTGGTAAGTTTTGCGCTTATTTCATCTTTGCTGATGGCCTTAACCCTGGTGCCCATGCTGACCGCACGCCTGCTGGGAGGCAAAAAGCCCATGCGCGTAAAAGCACATCGCCCCGTGCTGCAAAAACTGGATCGCCACTACCGGAGCGTGCTCAAAAAGGTGTTGCGGTGGCGTTGGGGTGTTTTAGGGGTGGCGCTCTGCTGCCTCGTAGGAAGTCTGTTGCTGGCCCGCACGCTGGGGGTGGAATTTATTCCCGAAAGCGACGAAGGCGAGGTGCGCATTAGCGGTGAAATGAAGGTGGGTACGCGACTGGAAGTGGTTTCAGAGCAATTCAGAGCCCTGGAACGGGTGGTCAGAGAACAAGTACCCGAAGCCACCGACGTGCTCACTGAACTGGGTGCCACGGGTTTTGGGGGAGCGGACGCCGCTTACAAGGGCCAGATGCGTATTTACTTAAAACCCCAACGGGAGCGCAGTCGTTCCAGTGCGGACATTGCTAACGCCCTGCGCGAGCCCCTGTCTCAGTTTCCCGGCCTCTCTGTACGCACCCGACCGGGCTCCTCCTTTTTTGTGTTTCGTTTATTGAGCGGTGGAGGCAACAATGAACGGGTACAAATCGAAATCAAAGGCTACGACACGGAAACGGCCTTTGCCCTGGCCGAACAGGTGCAGGCACAAATCAAAGATATTCCGGGCATTTCTGACAGTCAACTCAGTCGAGATCTGGGCAGCCCCGAAACCAATATTGTGGTGGATCGCATCAAGGCCGAATCCCTGGGTTTGAGTGTTTCAGACATTGGCAGAACCTTGCAAACCCTGATGACAGGGTCCATTGCCAATAGCTTCAGAGCGGGAGGCAACGAGTACAATATCCGCCTGAAAATTGCCGATGCCTCCAGTGAATCGCTGGAGCGTTTGCTGCGTTTGCCCGTTTATACTCCCGCCGGACAGCCTATTATGCTTAAAAACGTGGTGTCGGTCACCACCCGCACGGGCCCTGTAAGTATTGAACGTAAAGATCAGGAGCGTGTCCTCACGGTGCGGGCCAACGTGGTGGAGCGACCGCTAAATGAGGTGTTGGCAGATGTCCAGACCCAAATTCAGAGCCTGTCTCCCCCTCAGGGGTTCACGGTGCTGCTGGCCGGAGATATAGAAGAGCAGCAAAAATCCTTTCGCGATTTGCTGTTGGGACTTATTTTGTCTCTGGTGCTGGTGTATATGATTATGGCAGCCCAGTACGAATCCCTGCTGGATCCACTGGTGGTCATGTTTTCGGTGCCGCTGGCAGCCATTGGGGTGGTGCTGGCCCTTCGTTTAACCAACACCACCTTTAACCTGCAGTCTTTTATTGGCTGTATTATGCTCGGGGGTATTGTGGTGAACAACGCCATTATTCTGGTGGACCAGATCAGCCAACTGCGCCGTGAAGGGATGGCGCTCAGGGCAGCCATCGAAGAAGCGGGCTACCGGCGGCTGCGTCCCATTTTAATGACCTCACTGACCACCGCCCTGGGACTGTTGCCTCTGGCGCTGGGTATTGGAGAGGGCTCAGAAACCCAGGCTCCCATGGCCCGTACGGTTATTGGCGGGCTTATGGTATCCACCTTTCTCACCCTGTTTGTGGTGCCGGTGATTTATCTGGTGCTCGAACGCTTTCGCCCCACACCGGCCCCGACCCTGGAGGACGCCGCTCATGTATAAACGCAACCTACTTCTGTTGAGCCTTGTTATTATCAGCTTTTGCCGGGGGCTGTGTTCACCGGTATTGGCCATTTCGCGAACGGATCAGACGCTAACCCTCACCCTACAAGAAGCGGTCTTAATGGCCCTCGAAAACAATGAGAGCCTCAGGTTTGAACGTCAAACCCCTGCGATCGCCGCAGAGCGCCTGAAAGAGCAAGAGGCGGTGTTTGATCCCAATCTGGTGGTCGAAAGTCAAATAAGTGCCGAAAACGCGCAGCGTTTGTTGGGGGCTTCTACAGAGTTTCTGGATATTTTTTCCACGGCCCAGGATTACAGCCTGGGACTGGAAAAAACCTTTGCCACCGGTAGTCAGCTCAGTTTAAGTGTGGCCACTAACGCCATCAATCGCAGTCTGGCCAACGGCAGCAGCAATCAGCAGGTGTCTCGTCTGGGTTTGAGTTTTACCCAGGCCCTTTTACAGGGAAGAGACCCGGCGGTTAATACAGCCCTGATTCGCGAGGCGGAGCTAGAAACCCAGCTGGTGAGCCACAATCTGCGAGGATTCGCTGAAGCCCTGGTGGCCAGCACCGAAAACGCCTTCTGGGACTATTTACTGGCCGGACAACAGCTTAAAATGCGTGAACTGGCGTTACAACTCACCCAACAAGAATTAAAAAACACCCGTGAACGCATTGCGGTAGGGCGGGTTGCGGGTATTGAAGAAGTAACCTTACAAACCGAAGTGGGGCTTCGACAGCAAGAGGTGATCACCGCGCGAGGAAATCAGCGCCAGCGCGAACTGGAACTGCTGCGTTTGCTCAATCCGTCTTCTGAGCAGCACAACTGGTCAGACTACACCCTACGCCTGACAGAACCTGTAGCCGTGCCTGAGGTGCAACTGGATGTGCTGCCCCAACATATCCGTCTGGCGCTTCAGCAGCGTCCTGAATTAAAAGAAGCTCAAACCCTGGCTGAGCAAAGAAAACTGACGGTCGTGAGAACTCGTGACGGTCTGCTGCCCGTCCTGGACGTGTTTTTGCTGCTGGGTAAAACCGGTTATGCTGAATCTTTTCTGGGGTCTATTGGCAACCTGACGGGCAACGGCTTTGATTTTGCCACAGGATTTCGCTTTGCCTATCCGCTGGGAGCCCGCGCCGAAGAAGCCCGTTACGCCACGGCACAATTACAGGCGGAACAGCAAACCGCCGCTATTGAAAACCTGAAGCAGCAAATTGCGCTGGATTTACACCGGGGATATTTACAGATCACCCTGGCCCGGGAACAAATCGCCGCCGTCAAGTCTACCCGGATTTTACAACAAACCCGCTTCAACGCGGAACAGGAGCGTTACCGGGTAGGTCGCACGAGCGCGTTTCAGCTCGTGCTAGTTCAGCGCGATTTGTTAAATGCTCAGATTCAAGAAGCAGAAGCCCTGATCAATTATCTCAAGGCCCTCACGAATTTTTACCGCTTTGAGGGCACTCTCTTAAAGCGACACGGCATTACCAGCATTCAATAACGCTTACTTCTGGCGAGGAAACTCGCCGGCATCCAGCTTTTTGAAGTAATTGTCCATTTCACGAATGGCCAGATAGCCCATAATTAGCAGGATAGGCATATTGGCCCAGAGCATCCAGCCAGTACCAAAGTCCGCCAGAATTCCCAGTTCCTTATCGGTGGTAATGAGTACTGGTGCAGCCAGCGTACCCAGCAAGAAAATCGCTTTATACAACAATACGCCTTTGTTACCAAAAATGAAGACCACGCCCTGCTCGCCGTAATAGCTCCAGGAAATCATGGTAGACACCGCAAAGAGAATGGCAGCAATGGTAATCAACCATTTGCCTAAACCCGGAAAGGCTCTGTCAAAGGCGTGACCGGTGAGACTGGCTCCCACAAAATTGCGGTAAATACGCTGATCGGCCTTGCCATCGGTCATGATAAAGGTGGCTCCCGGCGGTACGTCTCCCCACTTCACATAGTTCTGAGACGCCACTTCACCGGCAGTAATCGTTCCGTAAATCTTTTCCCGTTTGGGTTGACCGTCTTCACCGGGAACGTTCACCATCATAAAGATTTGAGACCCCGGCTGCCATTGCTCCCAGGAGGCCAATTCCGGTAAATCAGACACTTTATTGGGGGCCTGTAGAGCAAGTTTGCTTTCGGTTTCCGCACTTTCTACAATCACGGCGGGTCCGCTCAATTCCCCAATGGGCTCACGGTTCCAGGTGCCCGTGCATAAAATCACGAGGGCTGTCAGCGTACAAATTAAAATGGTGTCAATCAGGGGCTCCAGACCGGCCACAACGCCTTCACGGGTGGCTTCAGTGGTTTTGGCTGCTGAGTGAGCAATAGGTGCAGAACCCTGTCCCGCTTCATTAGAAAACAGGGCCCGCTGTAAACCGATTTCAAAGGTGGCGTACATGCCAACGCCCACGAAGGCACCACCAGCAGCCACGGGGCTAAAGGCACTTTTGACAATCAAAGCCAGCATGGCGGGAATCTGACCAATATTCATGGCCAGCACGGCCAGACCGGCCAGCACATACAGCGCACACATAAAGGGCACAATTTTGCCCGCCACGTCGCCAATGCGCTTAATTCCACCCACAATCACCATGCCCACCACAATGGAGAGCACAATACCTGTGGCCAGCTGGGGCACGCCGAAATAAATATTGAGAATTTCACCCACGTTCCAGGACTGGAACATATTGCCCCCGGTCATGCTGGAAATAAGCAGAGTACAGCAAAAGAAGACCGCCAGCACGCGGGCCAGTCCCTTGCGCCAGTCTCCATGTTTGCCCAAGGTTTTATCAATCACCCACATGGCTCCCCCGTGAGGATTATTGGGATCATCGGTGTTCCGGTACATCAGGGCTAAGGTCACCTCAACGGTTTTGATGGCCATGCCTAAAAAGCCTACTACCCACATCCAGAACAATGCGCCCGGGCCGCCCAGAGCAATGGCCATGGCTACCCCGCCAATATTGCCCAGCCCCACCGTAGCAGAGAGGGCCGCAGACAGGGCCTGAAAGTGATTAATGGCTCCCGGATCGTCAGGGTCATCGTAAACCCCTCTGACCACGTCGATACCGTGGGATACGGCACGATACTGTACAAATTTGGTCCAGATCGTAAAGAGGATGCCGGAGCCCATGAGAACAAAGAAAGTCCAGGGGCCCCATAAAAAGCCAGAAATACTGCTCATCAGGTCTAAAATAATCAAGGTGATCTCCAAAGGGTGAAATAATTATTAATCACAGTTTAACACTTTGTATCATTTTCGTTGCGAGATCGTCTGTAATCAAAGAACAATCGTCAAACGCTCGAAAAATGAACGGATCCTGTGCTAAGATTTGAAAAAACATCGGGCTTTCGCCATGAAAATAGTAATTAAGCGCGGAAAAATTGTGCCCTTTGAGGAGTTGCCTCCTCATTCGATTGCCTTAGACGGCTATGTGCAGGGTCCTGCCATTGATGTGGCTCAGCAAAAGTATAGCTTTGACCACCATGCAGGCTGTATTCGGCTGGTCACAAAGGCAACGTGTGCACAGGTTTTGGACGCACTCATTCTGGGACTTAAACCCGGAAATATGACGGTATATTTAAACGATATTGACGCAGACACGGTGCTGGCCACCTGGCTGCTGAAACATCCCACATGCATTAAAAATCCCCGGGTGCGCAATCTGGTGGAAGACGTGGCCAATGTGGATGCTCACGGGCCCTCTTACTTTTCCTATGTAAGAGATTCAGAACTCTGTCAGCGCTTTTTTAAAGGGGCCATGGAGCCGGAATGCCGCTGTCGCCGCGACAACGATTACGCCACGGCGGATCTTTATCAACTGTTGTTTGCCTGTTTAAAACGCACCGACAAGCTGATTTTTCACAATAAGCGCTACGCTATCCCCCAATACCCCCGCACCCGCACCTGTCGCTATGAGATCACCCATCAGGGCTCCGGATGGGTCATGACCTATAGCCCTGAACGGGTATTTGGTTCTCTTTACCGCGACGGTTATTCCAAAGTGGTTTCTTTTCATGAGTTGGAAGTGGTCAACGAAAACGGTGAAATGGAGCGTTCCTTTTCGTACACCATTGCCAAGCAATCCGACTTAATCAAAGACTTTAATATTCCCGCGATTTTGAAGCATCTGGATCATATTGAACCGGGCTGGGGTGGAGGAAGCAGCATTGGAGGGGCTCCCCGACGCCCCAACGGATCCCGCAGCTATTTGCCTCCGGATAAAGTCTTTGAAATTATTGAGAGCTTTTTGCAACGGCAACGCTGATTTGAAGGCTTTCACATTGTGGGCAGACCGCAAAGTGTGCTAGATTATGTAAGCTTTCTAAGTATTCAGAAGGCATTCAGGCGATGTGGCCAAGTGGTAAGGCAGAGCTCTGCAAAAGCTTTATTCGCCGGTTCGAGTCCGGCCATCGCCTCTTTCTTTTGCTAAAATGATTCCCATGTCAGCCTCTCTTTTAGCGCACTCCACCCGACAACTCCACCTCAGCGATCTTTTACAATTGCTCCCCTGGGTACCCGGTCACCAGGTGTGCGATATTGGAGCGGGCCGGGGCGAACTGGCCTTTCGTCTGGCAGAATATGGCTTTAGCGTGACCGCTCTGGACGTGGATAAATCCGCCGTGGACACCGCACGCCAGCGTTTTGCCCATCTGGAATCTTTAAGTTTTCTACACCAGGATATTCGCGGGTTTCGCATGCAGCGAGAAAGCTACGGGCTTATTCTCTGCCTGAACGTGTTTCCTTTTATTCCCAACGGCGAGCGGGCCCGGATTATTGGCAGACTCAAAGCGGCTCTTAAACCGGGAGGAATTTTCATTTGTTCAGGACTCCAGCAAAAGGACGCCTGGGCCAGCGAAAAAAAAGCCCGCACCAGCAATCAAATTTCAGCACGGCCCACGGGAACCTTTGGTGCGGACGAGTGGCAAAAACGCTTTCACGATTGGAACACCCTCTGGGCATTCGAAGGCCGAGTCAAGGTACGCAACCTGGATATGGAAGCCCCCCATGATATGACACAGCGCATTCTGCAAAAGCCCTTTGGCTCCCTTCCAAAGGCCGTGAAGTCTGCACAAAAAAGACTCGGCGTTCGCCCGGCGCTGGACATGCCCCGCGCGGTCTTTGAGGCCACGGACTTTTTGGAACTTTCTTCGGCCACCGTCAGAAACGTACAGCAGGATCATTTTCTGCTGCGCCTCCAGCAAGACACTCCTTTGCATGTGTATACCGAAGAAATATCACTGGCAGATGATGAAACGGACCCCGCACTGATCTCAGACTTAAAGCGGTTGTTGCAGCGTATTTCAGGACAGCGCCTGAAACTCAAACTGGGATTTTACGGTCACCAGCAGGGTTTCTTACAGGCCTTATTGCCCACGGAAGAGGCCCTGGAACACGTAAAAACCCGCATTCGTCGTTTAAAAAAAGAGCTTTTATGCCACCTGACGCTGGAACATCTGCCTTTTTTTGTGTCTCCGCCGGCCTGGGACATCACAGAACCGGTGTTTCTAAAACACGTAGCAGAGGAAGCCGATTGCACGCTGGGACTGAGCCTGCAGGCTATTTACACCAACGCCACCGCTTTTGGCATGAGCCCCACAGAATACCTGTCTCATTTCCCTGAAGACCGCGTGGTGAGTTTGCACCTGGACCTGAGCACAGAACAATGGCAACAAAAACATATTCACCAGCTCATTCAGGAAATTTTTGCCCGCTTTGACCTGTCAGAGCTCACCTACGGCTCTCATATTTCTCAGGCCACCTATCAACAGTTTATGCTGCCTCTGGGCCAGCAATTGAAAGCCCTGCCATGAGTGAGTTGCCATGAGTTTAAAACACTATCAACAGGCCTGGCGCAACGTCTTACAAAACGAACACCTGATTCCTGAGCAGCTTACGGAGACAGAACGCTTACACCTGGAAAACTGGCAGGCCCACCTCCCCCAACAACAGCACGTGTTTAATACCATCAGAGAACATTTAATGACGCGCCTGCCCGTGAGTTTACGGAGCTTGCTACCCGACAGCTTTTTAAAACTTGTTTTGGCAGATTTTATTCGCCAAAATCATTCCTTTGAGCTGCTGCTGCACTTTGTGTCTCAGCGCCCCTCTCCGGTGCCTCACTTTGAAGACGTGTGTCGTTACGAAATCGCCTTGAAGAATTTGACCTTTTACCAACTGCCCACACCTTTTGCTCAGGCCGAAGGCCCCGTTCTGGCCAGATGGGCCCGGGTGCTTTCACTGGGTCCCCACTTCCCCCTTGTGCTCACCGCGCTACAACAGGGGCGAGCCGTGGAGGATTTACAGGAAACACCGCTCCAAAACTATCTTTTGCTACGGGAGTTTAAAGGCCCCCGTTTATTGCCGTTGCCCCCTCTGGAGGCCCGCTGCCTGGAGGCGTGTACGGGAAAAAAAACCTGGGGAAATATTGTGGATAAAGTGCTTGCGGATCATCCTTCTCCGCACAGTGCCAGAGAAAATTTGCTGCGAGCAGAAACCCACTACTTACAAGAGGGCATTCTGTTAAAAAGCGCTTTGCCAGGAACGACTGCTTCTTAAGCTTCACGCAATTGAGACAAAAGCTGCCGAGAGGCTTCCGGCAATTCTGCCAGCAAATGCTCTACCTGAGAAATCATGTCCTCTGATTTGATGGCACGGGTCAGGGCCTCCACGTCTGCCCCTGATAACTGAAGCTGTGCGCGCAGGGCGTCAAAATCTTCAGTGGATAAAGAAGGAAGTGGAGAGACAGGGAGTTCAAGAGGACCAGTAACCATAAGAGAACCTTTAAAAAGTAAGACTACTTTAATCTAAGCACATCACTTTTTAAAAAAGCAACAAAAAAGTAAAAATTCTTTATACTCTAACCTGGACGGGTCAGGGCATATTTGCTCATGAGCTGACGCTGAAAACGCTCGGACAAATAATGGTTCACGCTCACCAGACGATCCAGATTCACACCGGTCTCAATGCCCATCCCGTCTAACATATAGATCAGATCTTCGGTGGACATATTTCCCGCTGCACCGGGGGCATAGGGACATCCGCCCAGCCCGCCTACAGAAGCATCATAGGTGGTAATTCCCATTTCAAGTCCCGCCAGAATATTGGCCAGAGCGGTGCCCCGGGTATCGTGAAAATGGAGGGCCAGTTGCTCGGCACTCAGAGTTTCTAACAAAAAGCTCAGCATGGTTTTTACGCCCAGCGGATTGGCCACACCAATGGTATCTCCCAGAGACACCTGATACACGCCCATATCTAAGAGCGCATGAACCAGCGGGCGCACAGCTTCAGGCGCCACGTCCCCTTCGTAAGGGCAGCCAAACACCGTGGATAAGTAGGCCCGCACTTTAAGCCCCGAATTTACCGCCTGCTTCACCAATTCCGGATACATGCCCAGAGCTTCTGCGGTGGTACGGTTGGTGTTTTTCAAATTATGAGAGTTGGTGGCGGACATAAAAATGGCAATTTCGTCCAGATTGGCCTCGATGGCCCGCTCAAGGCCCTTTTGATTGGGCACCAGTGCCGCATAGGTCACACCGTCATAGCGGGTAATGCCCGCGGCCACGCGATCGGTATCAGCCAGAGGGGGAATACGGTCCGGGCGTACAAAAGACCCGATTTCAATGTATTTCACGCCGCTTTCGGACAGCTGATTGATCATATTGATTTTGTCCTGGGTGGGCAAAATATGAGATTCGTTTTGCAGGCCGTCACGGGGACCTACTTCTACCAATTTAACAGCCTCAGGCCACATTATTTAAGCTCCTTCAGGGCGTCGCCTCCGCGTTGGAGGGCTTTTTCAGCATCCGCCAGCCGTTGATTCACCATTACAAGCCCCTTGTCCTGTTTCCAGAGATGATCCGCCATAACGTAGTGCTCAAAAGATTTTTTCAGGTGTCGGTAAGCGGGCTCAGCGGCCTGGGGCGAGTTTTGATACTTTTTGAGTTCTTGTTGCGCCACAGGAATCATACGATTGACCCGCTCTGTGTAACGCACCTTGGCAAATTTAGAGGATTTCACCAGACTTTGCACGTCGGCCAGCGCCGTTTGTGCTTTGACCATATCCGCATAAAACGCATTCTGAGTGCGATCTGCCTGGCTACTACAGCTCCACAACAGAAATGGGACGCAAACCCAGAGCAAAAACCTTTTCATATGCACCTCCGTTTGCAGTCATCATAACATACGGAGATACGGTGCTTAAGAGGTATTCAGGAGGCTGCTTCCGCAGATTTTCTTTCCTTTAAAACGGCCGCAGGGGGCGTAAATGTCACCGGCTGCTTGAAAAAGGGATCGCGGTTCCAGAGAGCCATACACACAGACGTCACACTGGCCAGCGCCAGCCAGGGAATAAGAGTCATATGCAGCCATGCGGCTTTTCTATCGCCGGATTTAAGGGCCAGGGTTAACGAGGTGAGATTCACGCCGAGATCCGCCACGGTTAGCATGGCAGCCCCAATGGGAGAACGCAGCCCAAAATATACGGCACCAAAACTACAGTAAATCAGGGTGGCCAGGGTTTTACACCCCAAATACGCAGTGCGATAAGCGCTCGGCTTTTGTTTTGACACATGCAGCATGCCCACAATATCCAGTACGATGTTGATCAACCATACGGGGCCAAACACATATCCCGGGGGTGCAAAGCGAGGTTGCTTTAGACGCTTGTAAAAGGCCCGGTCTTTTTGAGACACCTCTTGCTGTTTTTTCACGGATTCTGTGGCCACCGCACTCACAATTTGCATGCCCAGAAAAAGTAAGACCCCGTGATACCATTTCCATCGGGGAGAGGTGTTCCCTATTTTCATCACCGTTGCTCCTTCTTTTCGCCTACGTGCTTTTTACGTACGTGTTCAGCATAAAAGAAATCAGGCGTTGACCACAGGTGACGACGGGGCTTTTTTATGAGATTTTAAGTCCCTGTAGGTCTTGTGAAACAGAGCCAGACCCAGACCCGCAGCAAAAGAAAGCACCGTAGAAACCCCCAGCCACAGGGGCTTAACGGGACGGTGAGGCTCTAGAGGCACCACCGCATGATCCAGTACCCGAAACAATTTGAACTGCCGCTGCTGGTCCAATTCCGCAGCGGTAGTTTGCTGCTGTAGGAGCAAATAGAGCTGATTCTTGAGGGTCACCTGACGCTGCAAACGGGCCAGGGTCAACCCCTGCTGAGGCAGCTTTTTCAGTCGATTTGTATAGCGCTGCTGCTCGCGCTGCAAGCTAAGCTTGCGCTGTTTTAAGCCCGCCAACTCCATTTCCAGCGCGTTGCGCTGGGAAGCACTTTCGGGTGCCAGTTCCGCGCTGGAATTGCGCAGGGTTTGCTGACGGGCCAGCGTTTCTTTGTACGCGGCATCTGCAGTAATCACCTCGGCTTCCAGCTCCGCCAATGCTTTAATGCGCTGTTTGACTTCATCATCCAGAGACACCGTATCATAGCGCTGCTGAAACACAAGCAGATCATTTTCAGCGGCGGCCAACTCTTTTTTGAGGGTATCCCTCTGATTCTTCAGATACGCCAGCTGCTGGTTTTCGTCGGCGTTTAACACCTTTTCCATAAACGCGCGCAGACGGCTGACATAGGCTTCTGCCAGCTGAACCGACAGGGCAGGAGATGACACTTCCGCCTGCACCCGCAGCGTGTGATTGCGAGTCCCCGGGGGCAACACCGTCACCTGCTCTTGCAGAAACTCGTAAATCACCTGCTCTCGAAAACGCAGCCGTTCTGCCTCAGAAAAACGGTTTTCCTGCCGCGGAGACAGCGTGAGTTCCTCTTGCAATTCAGGCAGACTTTCCAGAGGGACAACTTCTGACACTTCCAGGGCCAGCTGGCGACTTTTGAGCACGCTAAGCATGTCCTCTTTTAGAGAACGATTGGCCTCAATGCCTAAATTTTGCAAAGACCCCAGCATGTCCAGACTGCCCTCCAACTGGTTCAGCAGGGCCCCCACTCCCGCGGGCTGCTGCTTCAATAAAAGTACGCTGGTTTCTGCTAAGTAGGTGGGCCGCACCACAAAAAAGAGAGCGTATAGCGTTATGCCCATGCCCGTCAGGGTTATGACTAGCAAAAAAAGGGCGTAACGCTCCAGAAAATCCACGTATTCTCTCAGAGACATCAGGGCGTTCCCCGGGCAAAGTTGAGCACCACAGAGACTACACCCAGCGTACTCAGCAGGAGCGTGGTGAATTCACTAATATTGCGAATATTAAAAAAGCTCTCCGGCAGGGTAATGACATCGCCTGCTTCTAATAAGGGGTTGTTCAGGGCATCATTTTGCCCCTGTAAATAGCCCGCCACGTTCAAAATACGCTGCTGACGTTCTCCGGTTTCAGGGTTGATGCGGCTCAGTTGCACCTGAGATAAGTCGGCATTGGGCTGAGCCCCTCCCGCGGCGGCCAGTACGTCCATTAAACGCATGCCGCGCTGCCAGTTTTGCGGGCCGGGCTGTTTGATCAATCCCTGCACCAGCACCGTTTGATTCCGCAATTGTTGGGTGGGTACGTACAGCGTTTCTCCAGCGGAGAGGGTTTCTGGCAATTTCAGGGGCACAAGTTCTGGCCAGCGCAGCGGAGCATCCGCATCGGGCAAAGCACCGTCCGCCTGCCTGAGCAGTTCCTGTACAGAAACGGTTCCCGCCACCTCATAAATCCCCGGTTGCCTGACGGCCCCGGCCACCAGCACCTGCTGTGTTAAACGGGGCACGTGAATATGGTCCAGGGGTTTGAGAGTGGGATTTTGTTGAGTTTCACCTTCCAGATAAAAGCGCATCAGATTCACGGGAAGCACCTGCTGCTCACGGCGAAGCTCTACCCGGAACACCGTGCCCTCGTTGCCAACACCTCCCGCTGCGCGGATGGCCTGTAGCAGCGCCGTTCCGTAAGGCAAACGATACACGCCGGGATTGATCACCTGCCCGGTGATTTTTACAGTCATGGGACGGGGCTGTTCTAAAAAGAGCTGAAACCGTAAGTTTTCCGCCCGGTTCAGGGCCCTGGCCGCCTCATATAGCTCTTGCTTGAGCTGCTCAGCGGTTTTTTGGCGGGCCGTAAACACGCCCAGTCGCGGCACCCGGATCTGCCCTCTGGCATTCACCACCAGTGGATAAGACTGAGAGAGCCGGGGGCTTTGTAGATCCAGCGTCAGGCGATCTTCAGTATCTAAAAAATAGGGGGTGGGCAATTGCGGGGGCAATAGCTGAGGCGCCGTGCGGGTGAAAGCCACCTGCGAAAGCGCACGCTGTGCCGCCTGATTTAAAGCCTGTTGCGGAATTTTTGCCTGCGCAAACGCGCCCAGTGTCCACTGAAAGCAAAAAAGTAAAACCAGGCTAGCCTTCAAAAATATGCTGACGTTCAAGTTCAACTCCGCAATACATACAGGCTTTTTTGGTGGAATTGCTGTTGCGTCCACAGGAAGGGCAGCTCACCACGCTGACCCCGATTTTACCATCGGCTTTGCCGTCTCGCTCATCAATTTCTCTGGCTTTGTTTAGCAGGTCCTGTTCCTCTAAGCGGGTGTTTTCACGGATCAGTTCCCACATGGCCTGACAGTAAAGGGTGAGATGATCCAGACGCTGGTGTAATTCCTTGACACGATCCTCAGCCTGTTTGGCTTTATTCCCCGCTGAAGCAGCCGCAGAATCCGCAGCACGAATTTTAGAATCTTGCCGCATATTGTAAAACATTCCCATACAATCACCTCTGCCTGTAGTTTATCAGGTCAGAGTTTCGCTGAAAAACTTCGCTGAAAAACAAGGCACAAAAAAAGAAGGCCGTTTAAGGCCTTCTTCCTCATATTTCAGGCGGGTGATTTACCCTGGGTATTTACTCACCCATGTCCTGTTTTTTTTCTACCTGCTGCTGGTGCTGAGGGTTGTCCAACACGCGCTTTTTTTCTTCCAGCTTCTTTTTGAGGTGAATATGTAAAGGCACTTCAGCATGGTCATCCTGGGTCACTTCAATAAGTGAATCCACGTCATAGCCCTGCTTTTTCATGCGCTTTACAATACCTTCGTATTGCTTGGGTTCCATGGTGGGCGTGCGGCTCATGATCCAGAGGTGCTTCTTATTGGGTGAACCGAGCACCACATGGTCATAATCATCACCTTTTTCGAGGATCACGTAGTCCACTTCCAGCGGTCCAAAGAGCTTCAGGCGCATGTGGGTGTTGTTGTCATCCAGGATACGAGCGACCCCTTCTTTTTTGACGCTTTTGCCGTCAAGAGAACCCACGGCGGCCTCATACTCTACTTTATAGCGATCTTTTTCTTCAAGGGTAAAGGTTTTGCGGCTACCCACATGATTCTTTTCTGCGTGATAGGGCAGATGGGCAATTTCAAACCAGCGGCCCGCAAAGCGCTCCTGACTCACAGAAGGTGCCGTGCGCAGATCCGCAATCTGCTTTTTCACCTTTTTCTCACGCAGCTTTACAGCGGCAAAAATACCGATGCCCGCCAGCACCAGACCGCCCAGGGTGGCTACAGCAGGTAGCACCACACTGCGTTCAATGCGTGTAGGAGCTTTAGACTTGATTTGACTCAAATCGGGGAACTGCAGGTTTTGCAGCTGCTTTTGCTGGGCTTTAATGGTTTTCTGAGCGCGTTTCTGCAAACGGCCCAGGTTTTTTTCAATGTCTTTTTCAATACTTTTAACGTGCTTGATGGCTTCATCAAGGGATTTATAGGTTTTCATGCAATATTCTCCAATATCTTGTGTTTACTGAATTATGGCAAAAAAAACGTGCCTTTTGTATAGAGGCCCCGTTAAAATCCCGTCAAACTTCGCTTTCAATACGTTGAACATTTCTGTACTCTTATACTCACCAGCCACGGTGGCTTTAATTTCCCCTGGCAAGTGCCATGCGAACAAGCATATCGATTTGATACTCAAGACCCCCGTAAATATTAGCGGTGTAATCTTCAAATTCACCAGGATTAATTTTTTGATCACCATCGTAATCGAACTTCATCATGGATTGACTTTGAACTTCGTCGAGAGAGATAAACCCATCTTTGTTTCGATC
Source organism: uncultured Candidatus Sericytochromatia bacterium (assembly GCA_964342365.1). Lineage (GTDB taxonomy): Bacteria > Cyanobacteriota > Sericytochromatia > UBA7694 > UBA7694 > CAXRDE01. The sequence goes on from CAYFGW010000002.1 coordinate 19,304, forward strand.
ATCGCGATTGAAAAAAGTTCTGAATTCTTTTTGAAATCGCTCGGCAGAAAGATGCTCCCCCAACACCAGATCTTTTTGCTCCATGAAAGAGTTTCGATCAACGCTTCCATCACTGATAGTGCTTTTCAATTGGGGATAATGAGCCTGATATTCGGAAGTCTCCAAATAGGTATTTCTGCTAACATCAAGACGGACAAAAACGGCTTTAGCTATGTCTCTACGTAGATTTTCAATGCTGTAAATACGTTGACTTTGTGGTCTTTGCTGGTTTTGGGAGAACAAAGCTGAAGCCCGTTGAGGCATGCGCGTCATTTGTGGAGAAATGGGGGTGTTGGTACGACATGCCCCTAAAACGAGTAGTGAGGCAGAGAAGATAATAGCTTGTAAGTGTTTTTTCATAGTTTTACTTTCATTATATATTAACAACGGGTCGGAAGAGTTTATTCTTCCATATTCAAAACGGCAATACCTGCGCCAAGAGCTGCACCGAGACCTGCAGCCACAGGAGAAAAGCTTTGCAAACGATCGGAAATCATGGTGCTGGCCATGGCACTTGCAATTGCCATACCTCCTCCACCCAGAAGGGCGGCACCTGCAACATTTTTAACGTTGTTGAGTTCTTTGTCTTCAAAGTCACTTGAAATGAGAGCGACACCAGCACCTACGGCGGCTCCCATGATGGTACCTTTGGCAGAAGGCCCGTGGATATAATTGGTAAGCATCGTGCTACTGATGGATTGTGCTGCAGCGGTCACACCACCACCAATGAGTGTACCAGCAGCCATATTTTTAAGAGAATTTGTTGTTTCACTGCCAGTCTCTATGCCGAGTAATCCAACACCTGCACCAATGGCTGCTCCAATGCCCACACTCGTCATTCCGGGGCCAACACCGCGTTCCAGAAACATGCTCTTGCTTAAAGAAGCAGCCAGTGCAGAAGCTGATCCGCCAATTAAAGTACCACCCGCTATTTTTTTGATAACTCCCGTGCCCGAAGTTAGTTGAGAACCCTGGTATACGTCACTTGAGAGACTTGAAGCTTTTTGAGGCGTTGAAATGGGAGCAGATGATTGGGGAGCAGATGATTGGGGAGAAGGTTTAGTGGAAAAGGCTGGTCCGGTAATTACCACGCCACTCATGCTGTCGTTATATGTGCCTAATTTCATATTTTTAACTCTCTTTGTTACTCTGTTATTTTTGTTATAGGTATCCATTATGGGAAACACGGTTAAGGGCAAGATAATTTTAAGTAAAAGCTATCTCAAACCAGTTTTCGAACTATCTGACGCAAAAAGCTTATTTTTAACTGTCAAAACGTTATCAAACCCAGCTGTATTCTAATTCGAATAGCTTTTTATTTTGATAGTTTGTATAACTGTCCGGCGACAGCCTGAAATTCAGAGATGGGAACAAAATGTCTTCCGGCTCAATTATTTGAATTTCAAAGTATTGAGAGTGTGGTTCTTTTACCAAAAAAACTTTTTCTATTTCACAACCTAGAAGCGGTTGATTATCTGGCTCCAACCAAGAAGTAAATACTTTTGAATCATCGGGCACAAAAAAATGATTAACACAAAAATTTATTTGAATCTCATAAGACTCTTTCCTGCGTGAATTCATAACTCTTAAGTACTTCAAAGATAAAGAAGCTGAATTATCAAATCGATCAACTAAATCGAATATCATAGTTTCTGTTTCTAAGTCTGATTCAGAAGCTAATAAATATTGCTTTTGCACGGTCATACCCTGAAAGTTTCGCAAAATATTATTGAAGAAACTCACTTTCATATCCACCTCGTAGCCCCCTTAAAACTCAGCCATTGAAAGAAAAATAAGGATTAATCATCGCGATCCAAATACCAATCATAATCTAAACTGGGAAAAGCTGAGCTAGGCTCGTTTTTTCCAAAGTCTGACAAATCCAATTCAAACAAAATAGAGTTATAACCTGGTGGAATTTTATCAGTCCCATCAGTACTCAAATCTATTCCTACAATTAAAGAATCAACCTTACCAAAGTGTGTATCTGTTTCTAAAAAGGTAAAATACTCAAAAGTAAAACCCTCTAGCATATTATCCTGTAAAACCGGGATAAGGTTTGATTTCTCTGGCTTAAAGATATGAATATTTCCAAAAACAGTTATTTCATATTCGTAACCATGTTTGGTCTTTCCCTTATTATTTGACATTCTGATGTTTAGGGACGCAATGTCGCCATTATCACGAACAACATTAAAAACATGTTCTTCTGTTTGATTTTCAGTTATAGAATGAAAAATATAATAGCTTTTTATTTTCATTCCAACACAAGTCTCCAAAAGAGAAGCTAATATACTTGGTTGATTCACTTCATCAAGCCTCAGCAAAATCTGGATGTTGCCTTAATTTATTCACAGCGCAATCAGCAGCCCGCTGAATCAGCGGCAATAACTCCTCAAAGCTAAAACACTCACGCTCATAGATATCTTCATCCATTCCTACAACTCTCACAACAAAACGCCCTGATGCCAGCAAGCTTTCCAACGAATGATGATCGGGATATTCGTTTTTGTAGCGATACCAATCCACCCATAATTGTATATCACCATAATATTCAACCATGAGCATATCCTCTCCCAAAGTGATTTCCAAATTTCTCATGGATATAGACGGAATTTTTTTCAATGAATGTCGAAGAAGCCAGTTAATATGTGACACCTTTCCAGGATAAAAATTTACTTTCGCTACAAATGACATAAAACTCACCTCAGAATTAAAGAGCAGCGTGAAAAGTCGTTCATGAATAAGGGGGAATCCGCAAAGGGCCGCGCGCAGGACGCGCATCGGTGGCCCTTTGTGTCTTAGCGACAGAGCCTCACGGATGAGGCGGCGGAGCGTCCCCCGTTTTATGAATGACTTTGCCCCCCTCGCACTTCAATCAAATAAAATCATCCGCATCCCGCCGCACCTCTTTACGGGCCAGCAAATGAAACTTCTGAATCCGCTGCAACACCCGCCGCGACACACTGGACAGCGGCAAATGATACAGTCTTTTATCATACTTATGAGCCAATTCAAACAAATAAGCCTCAGGCTTCTGACGGGCAAAGTAAAGAATGTCCGGCCGCGGACTCAAATAAATCGCCTGACGAATCATATGCTCTTTGCGCAAATCCTCATCCACGTCCAGATCGTCAATATCCAGTTTGTGCTCCGGTGGCAAAGCGGGCTTAAAAGCCATGAGTGCGCCGTACTTGGCCTGAATAATTTCATGACTCACCGGATGCATCAGCGGATTGGAGGCATAAAAAGCAATGTCTGACTCGTTATGGTGCTCCGCCGACAGCGACAGCGCCCAGGGATACTTTTCCTGAGCGAGGTCTTCATCAAACATCAAAATCCAGCAGCCAATGGCCAGTTGTTCTTTTTTAAACTCTTTCACATAGAGCTTGTTTAGATGGCGATTGCGCAGGGTTTCACGCATGTCCAGACCGTCTAAAAGACTGCCGGTAAATTCGTGGGTGTACACCTTTTGAAAATGAGGATCGTCCGCCAGTTTATCGCCCAGACGATCAATGAAGTTTTCTAAGACAATATCTTCAGGAATATGAGAAAAAAAGCCAAAGTAAAACCACAGCGGCTGATACCCGTCGGGCAAATCTTCTTTTTTCTTTCGCACAATCAGCTGCTGCCAGTCCCGCTGTCCCTGAAGCATGGGCACGGGCAAGCGTCGCATCAGCTCAATCACGCGACCGTCCAGCGCAAAGCGTTTGTCGTGGGGGTCAAATTCAATTTCGGGCAAATCGTCTTCGTCTTCATAATGGTACGCCCGGGCCAGATCCAGCAGTTCCAGGGCATAGTCATCGCCCAGCGTCTGCTTGGCCGCCAGCACCAGATTAAACAAGTCCGGAGACACCCGTTTGTCCGTGACCGACAGCTTATAAGCGTACTGCAGAAAATTACGCACCTCACGGGGAGAAAAGTCCGCTTCCTTTAAGGATTCCGCATTGCGAGCGGACTGGGCCAGCTGCCGCAGCAGAGTATCACGGTGATAGCCCGTATTAAAGCGTCGTCCCAGCTCATAATGAAATACAAAATAGGGAATTTCTTCCAGGAGCGCTTCACGGGCCTTGGGGCCCACCTTGGCCAGAAAGGGTGCGTCCACATGCTCCGTTTCGTGCTCAAAAATCTGCTCTGAGCCCGCTTCCAAATGGGATTTAATCGACTCCCAGTGGCCCATACCGCATACAAAAAGCACCCGCTCATAACGCGCGCTGAGTTCTTTTAAACGGGCCGCCATGTGCCGCTCACGCCGATCGTCTTTTTTGGCATTGCCCGGTGCGGGTTTCAAGTGAGGGTGTACCGTCTCATAAAAGGCCGCAAGCCCTACACTTTCAATGGCTTCATCATCAGGAATGGCAAAGGCTTCTTCCTGTAAATTGTAATTTTCCACCGCCAGGTCAATCAGGGCCGCCGGAATCTGATTCTCTCTGGCCAGGCGCAATCCCTCAATCATGGGGTCAGAGGGAAAAACGGGCAAATAGGTGAGCCGCTGATCGGGCTGTCGCAGACAGAGTAAGCTCAACCGGGGCAAGCGCGCAATGCCCTGCAAAAGGTCTGAGTAGTAAATATCCGGCAGTTCCAGCGCCACCACATCCGGCGTTAACTCACCAAAAGCTTCACGCACCTGGCGGGCAAACTGGATGCGATTATGAAACGCAGGGATGCAGTGAATATTTTTGTAGCGCAGGGCCATCAGGCTTGATCGTCAGCAGCGTCGGAATCTTCATCCAGGACGTCATCCTCTAAGCGACTGTCTTCTGCTTCACTGGCTTTGCGACGCTTCTCCCATTCGGCAATATTTAAGCTGTCGGGAATATCTTTAGCACTCAAATCAGGCAAAGATTTACCGTCGTCCTTTGCTTTTTCGGTCTGGGCGGCTTCAAAAGCCTCTAATTCTTCGGGGGTGATTTCAATAAACTCAATCTCAAACCCCTGGGCCCGCAGCGCGTCTGCGAGCTTGCTGTCTAAGGTAAAGTCCACGTCATCTACATCAAAATCTTCCAGATCCAACTCAATTTCTAACTCCTCTTCCGTGTCCGCCTCCTCAGAAGCAGACGTCTCCTCAGAAACAGGAGTAGGATTGCCGCCCAACAAAAGCACGTTGGGAAGTTTCAGAGTGGGAGGTTTGGGCTTATTCACACACTTTTTCAGGAAGAGTTGCTCCGCTTCCTTGCCCAGAATCTGAACCAGAGACCGGGAAATGGCTTCTAAGGTGGGCGTCTGATTCAGGTGAATATGTTTAATGGCGTAGCGGGCAACGTTCACGCCATCACGGGTGCTATAGGCTTTTTTGTCCGCGTGACTTTGCTGTAAGAACTCGCCCACCCACTTTAAAATATCTTCAGGGGCCTCAGGCAAGTTCACCCGCAAAATTTCCATTTCTTCTTCCGCAGGGGGAAAACCCACTTCAATTTGAGGCTGTAAACGAGATTGGATATAGTCAGGCACGTCAAAGGTACTGGCGTCGTCATTCATGGTCACCGCCAGACGGAAATCGGGGTGCGCGGGAATTTTAATACCCGCAATCAGACTTTCCACGTAGCGCCGGGTATCCATTAAGGGAGCCAACGAAGCCCAGGATTTTTCGCCCATACGATTGCCCTCATCCAGAATACAAATGCCTCCCTTGAGCATGGCGGTCACAAGGGGACTGGCGTGGTAGCGAATATTCTGCGTTTCTCCGATCACCGGTGTGACCAGTAAATCCTCAGGACGAGTATCCACGGTACATTGCAAAATGTAGACCTGCTCGGTGTAGTCTCTGGCCACGGCGTAAGCCAGGGTGGTTTTACCAATACCGGGCTTGCCAATAATGCGCGGGCTCATGGGCAAATCTTCGTTAGAAAGAATGAGCCAGGCCGCCTGCAGCTGACGTTTGACTTCCTGATGACCAATCCAGCGTACGTCCATCCGTGTGGGTTCTGCCATCACCAGATCAACGCCTTTGACTTTCATAATTTCCATGAACTCTGCCTCCGGCTTTTGGGGTCATTTTAACACGTGCTCACCATTCGATTGTATTGAGCGCTTTTTTCAGCGTATGCTAATTAAAAACCCTCGAAAGGTATCCTTATGTTTCGTTCAGGTCTTACCCTTCTCCTTCTTTTGATCTTAATCCCCGTCATGTCTTGTGCGCCCGCCCGCTCAGAAAAAGCCCAGCAGGGACATGCCAGTCAACATCACCATGAAGCCCATCACGACCACGATGAGTTTCCCGTGCAACGCACAGAGGCTCAGTGGCAGGAAATCTTGCCCCCCAAAACCTTTGAGGTGATGCGTCATGAGGCTACCGAACGAGCCTTTTCTCACCCTTACGACAAAAATAAAGAAGACGGCGTTTACTACTGCGCCAGCTGTGGACAGCCCCTGTTTGACAGTAAACACAAGTATAACTCGGGCACCGGATGGCCCAGTTTTTACCAGCCCATCAAGCCTGAAAATGTGGGAACCCGCCAGGATACGCAGTTCTTTATGGTGCGTACAGAAGTGCATTGCAGTCGCTGCGGTGGACACCTCGGTCACGTCTTTGATGACGGTCCGCGCCCCACAAATTTACGCTATTGCATGAACGGTGCGGCGCTAAACTTTAAGCGGCGCGGACTTGAGGCCCCAACGTTACTTAAGTAACAGTACATAAGCCATAAAGGAAGTATTAATATAACGCGAAAGCCGTAAAAGACCCGTTAAAACCCCTTTTTAATCATTGTATTTCCTCAGACAATGGAGCTATAGTCAGGACATAAAGTCACATGACGCAAGTCAACTGACACGGTTCTTAAGGAGGACTACATTATGAATATCAAAACTACTTTAATCGCTTTTGCAAGTTCCGCGCTTCTGGTGAGCGCTCCCGCTTTTGCCGGTGGAAACTATCACATGGATGACTCCAATGACAAAGAAACCACCGTATCTGCAGGCGTGGTCAACAACGAAGTCACCAACATCAAGACCGAAGCCGATTTATTTATGAATCACCTGAACACAGGTGTTACCAAGCTGAAAACCTCAGACTACAATACCGCCTATCAGCAATTGAACGACGCCCGGTACTGGTTCCTCGCATTTTCTGATTCTTTAGCCACCGAATCCGGCACCTACAACTACACCTGGGACGACGCCCGGGCCATGGAAGCCAAGCTTCTGAAAGCCTACCTGGACTTAGGGCAAACCCAGCACATTGCCGGTAATTACCAGGATGCGGTAAGCACCCTGAGTGTGGCTCTGGCTTTGAACCCCATGCAGCCTGAAGCCAACTATCAGCGCGAATTGGCTTATGAAGCCATTGTGGACGCCAACGACGCGGACATGGATGATGCGGATATGATGGTGGGCGACGATGCCAAAATCATGCCCAGTGATAACGACGACATGGACATCATGGGAAGTGGCACCAGCTACTAAACACCCCATCTAGACCCTATTTCTAGAGAAGACTAGAAAAAAGATAGCCGCTCTGAAAATAGCCTGACCGCTTTTTCGGAGCGGCTTCTTTATTAGGGAGGCTTGTGCCTTACTGACAAAGTCTTTACAATTTGATCAAAGTTTATCTATATCTCTCTGTCAGAATAGAAGTATTCACTTACAAGAGGAGTTCTTTATGTTTAAATTACGTTTTATGGCCCTTTCGGCTGCACTGATGATGGGATTAAGCAGTTGCGCGGGCAATTTACCCGGTAGTGAGGCCCCCAACGACGCGTTTTCGCTCCTGGCTAACGAGCAGGTTGACCAGAAACAGCATCGTCGTGGCAAGCACCACAAGCGGGGGCATCACGGCATGATGTTCGGTTTTCTGGCACGAGATCTGAATCTGACCGATGCTCAAAAAGCTGAGTTCAAAAGTCTGATGCAGGCAGGTCGCGAAGAGCATAAGGCCATGGGCACACAAATGAAAGCTTTCAAGCAAAGTGTAAAAACCGCTTTTCTCTCTGACAGCTTTGACGCCAATGCTCTGCAAGCAGAATGGGCCCAAATCAAAGCCCAGAACACAAATCCCCACCAAAAAATGGCTGAAAAAATGGTGCAGGCCTGGAATATTCTGACCCCCGCACAACAAGCCAAAGTGGAAGAACGCATGAATAAGCTAGAAGAACGCATGGCCAGGTGGGAAGGTAAAAAGGGGGAAGGCCAAAGAGAAGGCAAACACGGTAAAAAGCTGGCTCGCCTGACCCAGGCTCTGGATTTAACCCCTGAGCAACAGGCCACCTTAAAAACCCGCTGGGAATCGAATCAGGCAGAGCGCCAGGATCGCCGGGCACGCATGAAATCCGTTAAAAATGCGGTATTTGCTCAGCTAAAAGCCGGTGGTAGTGCCGCCGATGTGGCACAGGCCATGGCGCCCATGATGGACAGTATGGAAGGCAAATCCTCGAAGTACCTGAATCGTCTGGCAGGTTTTCACGATGTGCTCACCGCCGAACAACGCCAGAAGCTGGTGACTTTAATGGAACAGCATAAACACAAGCGTCACCACGGACGTCGCTAATGCCTCACATTCACCTCATTGACGATGATGCCGCTTTACACGATTTGTTGGGCACCTACTTTAAGGACAGTGACTGGACCCTGAGCGGCAGTGAAACGCCATCAGCGGCCTTTGCATACCTCAACGACAATGCGGTGGATCTGGTGATTCTGGACGTGATGCTACCCGAAATGGACGGGTTTGCCGTCTGTCGCGAGTTGCGGCAGCGGCAGGCCCATTTGCCCATTTTAATGCTCACCGCCCGGGGTGACGATATGAACACCATTCTGGGGTTGGAAATGGGAGCCGACGACTATATGTCCAAGCCCTTTAACCCCCGGGAATTAGAAGCCCGTATCAAAACCATTTTAAGACGCATTGAACGCTACGAAGATCGTGAACCCGCCACCGTTCATGAAGTGTATACCTCACCCGGCTGGGATCTCAGCCTCAACGTGGATACCCGCAAGGTCAGCCTGAAAGGTGAAGACATTGAGCTGACGGCCACGGAATTCGATTTGCTCAAAATTTTAATGGCCAATCCGGGACGTGTCCTCAGCCGGGATGCGCTGATGCAGAAACTGCGGGGGTACGACTGGGAAGTCACCGATCGCAGCGTGGATATGCACGTGAGCAAACTGCGTCAGAAGCTGGGGGATCCATCCCGCAAACCCCTCATGTTGAAAACCGTCTGGGGCGTGGGCTATGTGTTTTCTGAACCCCGCAGTAAAAAATCCTGAATGCAGCGGCTTTACCGTCAGGTCTATTTGTATACCGTGGCCGTGGTTATGATGAGCATGTTGCTGGCTACCGGTGTGGCTGGACTGGTGTTCAACCGCAGAGAACAGGGACTCATTAAGCAGATTATTCGCAGTCAGGTGGTGTTTATTCGCCAGGAAGTTCAGAAGGTCCAGCGTACGGATCCCCGGCGTTTGCCCCAGCGTCTGGCGGAATTATCAAAACAATTGAGCTGGGATATGGCGTACTGGTACGACGGTCAGCTCCTCTACAGCTCTGTGGCTAACCCACCACCGGTACAAGAGCTCAGAACCACCCGTCAACTGCGCAGTCGCACCTTCTGGTGGACCCACAGAAACGGTCACCAGACCGCCATTGCCCTGCGGGTCTTTCCCCGCTCCCGCAAAGGGCTTCTCTGGCTGGAACCCCGTTGGGGAGCTGTAGGCAAGGGGCTTCTCAAAGGACCCTTACTGGGGCTTACTCTTCTGCTGGTCTTTCTGGGGCTTTTACTGATTCCCTTGACCCGTTTTTTACTGCGCCCCTACCGGGAGCTGCAATGGTCTATTGAGCGGCTGTCCGGGGGCAATTTTCATGAGGAAATTGAGCCGGAAAAATACAAAGCCTTTGCTCCCTTACTCATGTCCTTTAACCAGATGCAGCAGCATGTTCAGGGCATGATTCAGCAAAAACAGCGTTTAGTGGCCGATGTCTCCCACGAATTGCGTTCTCCTCTTACCCGCATGCGGGTGGCTCTTGAAATTTTACGCACCAAAAACGATCCCAAACTGATTGAGCAGGCCATTCAGGAAATTGAAGAACTCGACCATATTATTGAAGATGTGTTAGAGGTGTCGCGCCTGCAGTTAAAGGGCCTACAACTGGCTTATGAGCCGGTGGATCTCACGCTCTTCTTTTTTGAACTGCTTGAAGATTACGAACTGAGTTTTGAAAAGCATGACTTTTCGCTGGAGGTTCAGATGCCCGAAGAAAGCCTCTGGCTCCATGCGGACCCCCGCTTACTGAAGCGTCTGTTTAGCAATCTGCTTAGCAACGCCCTCAAATACGTGCCCGGGCCAGCCACCCTGTCTCTGAGCCTCTCAAAGCAAAGTGAGCAGGTGTACATTCAGCTTCAGGACACGGGGCCGGGGATTGCCCCCGATCACTTAAAACACATCTTTACGCCTTTTTACCGTTTAGAAGATTCTCGCCACCGCAACAAGGGCGGCGTGGGACTGGGACTGGCCATTGCCTACGAAATTGTACAGGCCCACGGAGGGCACATTCGCCTGACCAATAAAACGGCTCCCCATACGGGACTGATTTACGATATTGAATTGCCCATCGACCGTCCTTAGCACAAGGTTTAAAATAAGTCGCTCAGCCCTTTTATACAATTTTTATGCAAAATATTTAGCCCTTTGCGATATTTTTATGAGTCATTGGGTATAACACTAATAAGCAAACAAACTTCTCCAAATTTGCCTCTTGTTTGCCAACGTTAACATAGTTAACGGATTATCAACGGGTGATACGGACAGAAGAAAAAGGTCATTCTTCTGTCCTTTTTTTCATGGCAACAACCCGTGCTATGCTGAAGTTATGAAAGCCTTTGGAAGCCAAATCATTGCGGAGTTTGTTCACTGCTCGGCCCCCCTGCTGCACCGTCAAAAAGACATAGAAGCCCTGCTGACTGAGGGCATTCAAAAATTTAAGCTGGAACTCAAATCTATAAATAGTTACCAGTTTGAACCCGCTGGCGTCACCGCCATTGCCATTATTGGCGCTTCTCACGTGGCGGTACACACCTATCCCGAAGCGGGGCATTTGTCTCTGGATATTTTCACCTGTTCTCCGGGGGCACCGGGACCCATGCAATTGATGCATTTTTTAAAAGAGCGCCTGCAACCGGAATACGTACGTCACAAGGTGCTTTCCCGGGGACGCAGCGTGCACGTGGATCACAAAGACTATATTACCGATCTTACCCACAGCGGTTTTAATACCCAATACCAGATTGAAAAGGAACGCATCAATAAGCGTACCGCCTATCAACATCTGATGATTATTGAAAATAAAACCTTTGGGGCCATGATGTTTCTGGACAACCAGCTTCAGATCGCTGAATCTGATGCCCACCTGTATAATCAGGCCCTGGTAGCCCCCCTGAAAAACCGCCGTCGAGTGTTGATCTTAGGCGGCGGAGACGGAGGCGTTTTGAACCATTTGTTGGCCACAGGCGCACAAGAAGTGGTGATGGTAGATATTGACGCTGAAGTGGTGGCTGCCGCTCAAAAACACTTGCCCGAGGTGTGCGGCACCGCTTTTGCAGATTCCCGAAGCGAGATCGTTATTGAAGAAGCGAGATCGTACCTGAAAGCCTGTGATTCGCAGTGTTTTGACAGCGTCATTTACGATCTCACCATGGAGCCTGAAGCCGTGGCCAGAGAAAATGGCGAACAGTTTTTTGAAGACCTCTTTGACGGCATTGAGTACGTGTTACGTCCCGGAGGTTTCATTTCACTTCAGGTGGGTTCCCATTTTGATACCCGTGCACAGCAGCGGGCCCACCGTTTGCTCAACAGTCGCTTTAAAGTACCCCACTTTGAAACTGTGTTTATTCCATCCTTTTGTGAAGGCTGGGTGTTTGGTCACGCCCTGAAAACTTAAAAAGAATTTTAAAGGGGGGTATAGGGGTGTCTGTTGTCAAATAAGAAAGGGGTATTGATGCTGCAAAAAGGTAGCACCTTTTGTTTGAAATCGAAGGCTTCGCGGTAAAAATCAGTTTTGATATCCAACTGTTCACGATATGTGTCCACGTCATTCAAATGGGTAAAGTCATGCCAGAGACGGGCATAGCTGGTGTCAAACAGCATTTTAATCAGTTGCTGAACGGGCTGTACGGGAAAGTCCTCTTCAAACAGCTCTACGTATTTTTGTACCACTTCCTGCACCATAATAAGCCAGACAGAACTAATGTCCTGCTGCATAAATGCACTGCTATCATCCAGAGTAACCGACGATAAAATTTCGTTTGTACAAGCCACCTCATATAGTGAAATCGCAAAAATATGTGAAAGGGTATCGTGCAAACCGTATACGGCATCGGCGGGTAAATAGGGATCGGTGCTTCCCAGGGCCTTAAAAACGGCTTTGCGCGCTACAAAATGAGGAGTGGCAGAACGCATGGGGATGATGCGTTGTAGTTCCGTTTTGGGGTCAATAATCTGCGCCTCTTTATAAAAGGGTCCTACGTCTCGCGGTGGGCTGTCCGTATTAGAAACCACCTGCTTGCCACTATACACCATGCTAATCCAGGGGTATTTTTCAAAAAGCTCCAGTGAGCGTTTGGCGTGATCTTCCCACACATAATCATCATCTGCACAAAAACACACCAATTCCGTGGGCGCCTCATGAATGACTTTTTGCAGATGTTTAAAAATGGCCTGTACTCCCGTATTCACATCTTCACGGTGTACGCGAATACGATCGGGACGCTGTTGCTGGATTTCGGCAATACACGCCTGCATTTCAGGGCCAGAACCATGATCAAAAATAGTGAAATACCAGTTATCACTACTTTGATCCAGAATATGCTGGGCAGCCCGCTTGAATTTTTCGATACGCTGATAGGTGGTCAAAATATAAGTGAGGGCGTATTCCTCCAGAGGCGGTTGAATCCGCAAATACCCCACGTGTTGCTCTTGCCAGAACCGCAACCGCTCAGCAATGGTCTCGGGGAAGCTGTCAAAATACCGCTTAAACAGAGACAAACACAAATGCGCGCCCTCATGGCCAGGTTGAGACATCAAAAGCTGTAAAGCTGGCTCCTGCACTGCTTTACGCCAGGCAAAATGAAAACCATGCTTGTAAAGGGCTGCGTGTTGCAATACTTCAAACACCTCAAGCTGTTTGGCGGTGGCTTGCTCTGCCTCAAGTAACTCAAGCAGCTCACTCTTGACTTCTTTTTCCCAGACGCTGCGTGGCACCCAGGATGTGGCTATCTTGGTGTCCACAATTTGCTGAATACAGGCCTCATCCAGAGCGATTCCTGCTTCATCCAGAGCCTCAATTTTATCGATATGGGCATCGGAAAACTCTAACAAGGTTTCATTGGATTCCAAAGAAAAGGTATCGGGAATGGGAATAAACAAAGTGTCTGATGAAATCTCAGGCTCTGTGCTGTGATACCAGGTAATGTTTAAGGTGATGTCTTCTGAAGTGGTTTTTTCAAAATAGTGGCCTTCCCGAAAAACACGCACCAGATTCATTTGAATATCTGCGCGCTGTCTGAGGGTATAAGGTGCGTAAAAATGAAGGTGCATGGGCTTAGACAGCTCTGCCAGATAGCGGAAGCACTGCAAGAGAAAAGTCCGATCGTCTCCCATATAAATCACAATATGCTGCATGGTTAACCTCTTATAACGTGTTGAATACGATCACAAACGTACGCCAACTCAGCGTCGGATAAAGAAAGAGCGCTGGGCAGATTGATCCCCCGGGGAGATAAATCATAACTGACGGTATTTTCTTCGCGGGCCCGCTCCTGATCACGTGCCTCTGCGTAGGCCGGTAAACTGCTCAGAGGGTAAAACATGGGACGCGTGTCAATCTGATATGACCGCAAAGCTTGCTGAAAGGCTTCCTTATCCAGGGGCACATCCGCGTCCAGGAGCAGTGTACTCATCCAATAGGAATTCAGGGTTTCCGGAGGCTCCGGGTTCAGCTGCACCGGCAAATGTTGCAGACTCTGCTGGTAATGGTCAAAAATGGCGCGTTTTTTTTGCACAAGGGCATCGGCTCGCTCCACCTGCGCCAGTCCAAGGGCCGCCTGTAAACTGCTCATTTTATATTTATAAGCCACTTCCTGATTCCAGAAGCTTTTATCGCCAGGATGGCGTCCGTGGTCCCGTAAAATGAGCACGCGCTGGTAAAAATCCGGATCGTCGGTCACCAGCATGCCGCCCTCTCCGGTGGTCATGGTTTTAGAACCGTGAAAGCTGAACGTGGCCGCCAACCCAAAACTACCCGCTTTTTTTCCCTTGTATTCTGAACCAAAGGCTTCCGCGGCATCTTCAATCAGGGGAATACGGTGTGCTTCACACAAAGAGAGCAGTGCATCGTAATGGGGCATATTGCCATAAAGATCTACCGCAATAATCGCGCGGGTTTTTGGCGTGATCAGACGGGCTACAGATTCAGCACTGAGACACCAGGTTTCTGCATCCACATCGGCAAAGACCGGCGTGGCCCCCAGATAGCGAATGGGGGCACTGGAGGCAATCCAGGTCAAATCGGGCACAATCACCTCATCACCGGGAGCCAGATCCAGAGCTGCCAGAGACAGGTGCAGAGCCGAGGTGCAGGAGGGCAAGCTCACGGCATAGCGTCTGTTCACATAGGCCGCAAAACGTTCCTCAAAACGCTGGTTGTAAAGATTTGCGTTCTGATACCAGGCGTTTTCAAGAGCGTCCTGCACGTACTTTTGTTCCAAATCCGTAATCCAGGGACCGGCAATGGGAACCGGTAGATTCAAGGTTTCTGACATTTTAAATACCCCCCCGGCGCCGCCGAAATCAGAAGCTTATGGTCAATACGCCTGTCCACAGAAAAGTGAGGATTTTCCTCCAGATAGGCATTCACCGCCGTCTGGGGATTGTTCCCGATTCCCCAGGTGCTATTCTCAAAAAAGTCTGCGGGCATGTGCTCAATCAGCGTGTCCATGACGATACAATAACTGCCGTCTGTCACCAGCGGAGCATAGGCCTGCAGCTCTTGCAATACGTGTTCATGGGTGTGATTGGAATCCAGAATCACCATAATCCGCTGTTTATTTGCGGCGTGTTCATGCACCTGTTCAATCGTATCGGCACTCACAGAAGACCCTTCAAGCAAACGCACCCGATGGAAATAAGGATGGTTTTCGATTTCTGTGCGATTGTGCGCCCGGATATCGATATCAATCCCCAGTACATAAGCTTCTTCTCCAGGATGAATCAGCTCCAATAGCGATGCATAAAAGAGAATGGATCCCCCATGGGCCACACCGGTTTCAATAATCAAATCGGGCTTGATTTGCCAGATCAATTCCTGGGTGGCAATCATGTCCTGAGGGAACTGAATGGCCGGACGTCCCAGCCAGGTAAAATGATAGGCGTACTTATGACGGGTAATTTCCCGTAACCAGATCCGAGACAACCCCTGAACATCGGCGTCTTTGCCCATGTTTTCTATTTCTGCGTCGCCCTCTTCAAAAAAGCGCTGAATGTTAGGATGCATCAATCATTTTCCAATCTATTGTTTTGGGTGCAAAAAAGGCTTTGCCCTCTGGCCCCACGTTGGCTATCAGGTCGAGAATAGACACATAGGGGTTAAAGGTATCTGTGGTGAGCTGGGGGTACGCTTTTTTTGCGTAGTCCATATAGCGTACCTGAATCTGTTGCTCTTCAAAGCGCTGATGATCCAGATAGTTCAGCGCCCCGCTACCCGTAATGTAGACGGTTCCCTTGCAAGCTTGCACCATCTGCAGTACCTTGCCGCTTTTGTCCGCGACGGTTTCTAAAAGCAGTTCTGAAGCGTACAGGGGCTGAAAGGCCAGATCATAATAATCGCAAACCACCTGCATGCTTTTGAGAATCAACGGCATGGCAAACGCTGTGGATTGCGCATAAACCTCTTGCACCAGCGCCAGCATATCCTTTTTAAAGGGGGCTTTTTGATACACCTGCTCTAAAAAAGCCTGGTGCCTGGGCATCCATTCTACTTCCGGTCGCAGTTGCAGGGACTGAATCGGTGTTCCCAGAGGAAACTTGACCAGTGGCAGCGTCAGCCATTTGCAGGTTTCGCCCACAACGGGAATCTGTACCCGATTGGTAAAGCTTCCTTTTGAAAAGGCCGCCGTATCATAAATTACGTAACGATCTGCCAGCTGAAGCTGTTCAAAAAAACCCACCCACGGAAAAAACATGGGTTGTGAAATCACCACCCGGGTCACAGAAATTTCTCCATGATCACCACATCAAAATACTGCTGCTGAAAATAAAAATGCGCCCGTAAAGTGCCCACCTGGCGGTATTTCAGTTTTTCGTAAAAGCCAATGGCCTGTGCGTTATCCCCTCTCACCTGGAGGGTGAGTTTGCGCAGGTTAAAAACATCGCGCAAATAATGTTCCAGCAGGTAACAGGCGTTGCCTCCGTGCCCCTGTTGCTGCACGTCGGGAGCCAGGCAAATCCCCAACTCGGCGTGACCGTGTACAGCGTGAATCTGCTGCGCCTGAATAAACCCCAGCGGTCGGAGTTCGGTATCGGCCACCACAAAAAACACGCCCGGGTCTGCGTTTTTACGCTGGGCCCACTGCTCCACATCGGCCAGGGTATTGGCTCGCGGCAAGCTGAGCAAATTCGCCTGCACATCGAAGTCATTGCGCAACGTTGAAAAAAAGCGGGCGTCCTCCTGCTGAAAGGGACGCAGCACGGTGTTTTTATAGTTCAGACCCATCAGAGAAAACAAAACTCCACTTCTTTGGTTTCCCAGAGTGACATGGCCGCCATAGCCTTTCTTCCGATCTGTGGATTGAGTCCCACATAAACCACTTCCGCCGCTTCAGGAATTTGCTCCGGAGCCAGAATGGGTTTATTCATCAGGGTTTCTTCTTGCTGACGATGCGGATTTTGGTCCAAAAAGCACATCACGTGGCTTACATCTCGAAGACAACTGGCAATATACGACCCGTAAAACCCGGACCCGTAAATCACTGCGGGACGCCCCCGATGCTCAGCCTCAAAATTCAGTAGTCGAGTATCCAGGTTACGCCAGTAGTGAGCAATATTTTCTATAGCATTGGACAGTTCGCTGTCTTTCGGCGCAGGCAGAGGAAGAGTCTCCCCGCGTTTTTTACCCACCGCAATCAGTCCCCCGTAATGACTTTCTGTATCTATGTCCACCAGTTCAAATCCGGCCGCAGCAAACAAATACGCCACGGAATCTGCCGTAAAGTGATTCACGTGATCCACCACCACAAAGTCAGCAGAATTGACCAGAAAATCAGGCACCAGAATATACAGCAGCCCCTCATCGTGGAGCACCTGAGCAATATTTTGCATGGCGGTCTGTAAATCAGAAATATGCTCAAAAGCATAAAAAGAAGTCACCAGGTCAAAACGTTCTTTCCAGTGCGAAGGTAGCTCAAAAGTGGCCTGACGCGTGGCGTCACGGGTGAGTTTGGACCAGAAAGGCGTGTAATTGTCGCTGACGTCGAAAAGGTGTAAATCCACATGGGGCTGCGTCGCTTTGAGAATGCGCCAGGTAGAACTTTTGGCACAGCCATAATCCAGCACCTGTTTGTGTAGATTCAAATCTACTTTCTGAGCAAGGGTTCTGGCCTGGTGTTCAAAACGAAAAATTTTCTGGCCTGCTTCCACCGCGTAAATCTGGTCTTCTTCTTCGCTATTGATCAAAATATTATACTCGTGAGCATAATAAGCTTCAATATCGGGAATCTCACGGGTTTGTACATGGTGACAAACGGAGCAGAAAAACACGTGGGTAGGGGCGGGATGAGGTTTGCACAGGGTGGTCATGGATTTTTCAGAAGTGTAGACCTCCCGAGTGTCTTCTGATTGACAAACATAGCAATTCATTAATGACGCTCCGCCTCTTCAAGGATTAATTCAGGACAATAATCTTGCAGCTTTTTGCCCTCGCCAAACAGACCGGGCCAGCCCATAGCAACGCCAGAGGGATGCTTAAAATTAAAATAACGAATCTGAAGGCTCCAGCGAGACCTGTTACTCTGATTGGCCCCCGAACGGTGAAGGGTTAAGAAATCAATCACGATCAGATCGCCCACCGCACTCAGAGGGGCTTCTCTGGCGTAACGGTTCAGGCGTTCGGTTTCCTCATGCAAACGCAAAGCATAGGCTCCTGACTGCCCTCCGGTAGTGTCAGAGTAAACGGGTACCGGACCTTCTGCCTGAGAGCCCACAGAAAACTCCACGGGCCCCATTTCAGGGGTGACCGAAACCAGTGGACTCCAGAAGACCAGGCCGTCCGGGCTTTTGAGCTGAGCCAGATAATCCTGATGCCAGGGTGCCTGATAACGGGTTTCTCCGGGATTATCGATGCGAATCCCGGAGCCTCTGGCAGCAAGGCCGGGCAGACTGTCAGGACGCAGGGCCCGAAACAGCTCTGCATACCCCGGATGCGCTGTCAGACGAATAAATGCCGGAATTTGCTTCACCGCGTCATACACCACCCCTCCCAGTCGTCGATCTTTGGCAATCAATGTCTGATAACCTGCATCAAAGTGCGCGGGGGAAAACGTCGTACAGTGCTCTTCTAACTGATGTTCTTTTAAAAGAAGCTGCAAAATAGAGTGAATGCCCTGCTGGATAGGCTCCAGCTCCTCCGGCTGATAAAATCCCGGAATTTTTAAATAGCCCTGCTCATGAAACTGCGCTCGCAGGGTGGCGGTTATTAGAGTCATAAAAGAGCTCCTTGCCCCAAAAATTTCCACTGCCGATCTCGCTCACTCATCACCTGGGGCTTTGCAGGCCAGTCAAGACTAAGCACAGGGTCATCCCAGCGAAGTCCCCGTGCAGCCTCCGGCGTATAGACCGCATCCGCCATATAGTAGGTTAACAATACATGATCGCTGAGGGTTAAAAAACCGTGAGCAAAGCCTTTGGGAATATACAAAAGCTGTGGGGTTTCATCTGTTAACGTGACGCTCACATGCTGTAAGTAGGTGTCAGACTCCGGTCGCAAATCCACAATGACGTCAAAAATGCTCCCCTGAACGCATTGCAGCATTTTGGTTTCAGCAAAGGGTTCCACCTGATAATGCAGTCCCCGCAGGGTGTGTTTGTGTCGATTGAAGGAGGTATTAAACTGCGTAAAATCTGCCACAAGCCCGTGTTTACCAAAGGTTTCCCTGCACCAGTTGCGCAAAAAATAGCCTCGCTCATCGGCGATTTTTTCGAGCGTAATGATATAAGCGCCGGAGAGAGCCAGAGGGGTAAACTTCAAGGCAACACCCTCAATTCAGGAATGGCGGTCACAAACTGTGCACCCCAGTCCCGGCAGTCCTTAAGCTGCGCTGTGATTTCAGAGGTCAGGTTCCAGGGCAAAATCAAAATATAGTCGGGTTTGTCTTCATACAATTTTTCAGGAGGATGAATGGGAATACGACTGCCCGGCAAAAAGAGGCCCTGCTTATGGGGGTTTTTGTCCACACAAAAAGGCAACATTTCGGGCTTGATGCCGCAATAATTCAAAAAGGTATTGCCTTTGGCGGGCGCACCGTAGGCGGCAATGCTCTTCTTCTTGCCCTGTAATTCCAAAAAAAACTGCCAGGTGTTGAGCTTGAGGTTTTTAATGCGCTCCGCAAAGTCCAGATAGGTGTCTAACTGATCAAGACCCAGCGCTTTTTCCTGTTGGAGGGTGGCTTCCACTCGTTCATGGATCTCTTGATCTCCGTTGGATTCGGGAGTAATAAACAGCCGCAGAGAGCCACCGTGGGTGCTTAAAGCCTCTACATCGTAAATCGTGAGCTGATGGGCCTGAAAAATTTGGTGTAAAGCCAGCAGCGAAAAATAGGAGTAGTGTTCGTGATAAATGGTATCAAATTGATTCTGTTGGTACAAATGCAGCAGATGGGGGACTTCAATGGTGATGGTGCCGTCTGCTGCGACCAACAGCGCCAGCCCTTTCACAAAATCATTGAGATCGGGCACGTGAGCCAGCACGTTATTGGCCACAATGAGATCCGCCTGAATCCCTTCGCTCCGCAGCATTCCGGCAGTGTCTGTGCCAAAAAACAGGGAGCGCGTCGGGATCCCTTTCTGACGGGCCACCTCCGCCACATTGTCTGCAGGCTCGATACCCAGACGCTGAAAATTTTCGGGAAAATACTGGAGTAAGTAGCCATCATTACTGGCAATTTCCACCACGTGAGAGTCAGGGGTCAAGGCCAATCGGGGAATGATCTCCTGCACATAGGTTTCGGCATGGGCCAGCCACGAGGTAGAAAAAGAAGAAAAGTAGGCGTAGTCTTTAAAAATATGCTCAGGAGCAGAGAAAGCGGGAATTTGCACCAGTAAACAGGACTCACACACCCGCGCATGCAGAGGGTAAAAAATCTCCTCAGCACCGGGATCACGCACATAAGCATTGGACAGCGGAGACATGCCCAGATCTACAAAACTGTGCTTCAGCGGCGTCTGACAAAAACGGCAGCAAAGACTCATGTGATTTTCTCCAGGTAGCGTTGAATTTGTGATTGTACCAGTGCTGGCAGATCCTGAGCCAGATATCCCGCCACGGTCCACTGCAATGTGTCTGCCAGATTGAGCTGAGGCTGCCAGTGCAAGTGTTCGTGAGCACGGCCAGCGTCAATCTGTAAAAAGCCGGATTCGTGGGGCTTTTCGGCGGTGTCGTAACGCCATTGTAGCGCGTTCGTCTCCCCCTGTGCCACGATATGCGCCCGAATGTGCTGACACAGCGATTCCACGGTAATGGCCGCTTCCGCGGGCGGACCAAAGTTAAAGGCCCCTGCCAGGGATGGGGTGGTGGCAGAATGCTCGGCCAGCAGCAGATAACCATAAAGAGCATCCAGTATGTGCTGCCAGGGACGAGTGGCTTCCGGATAACGTAAAACGAGGGTTTCTCTCTGTTCATAGGCTCTAAAAATATCCGGTACCAGCCGGTTTTGAGAGCAATCACCAGCTCCAATCACGTTGCCCGCCCGGGCCGTGGACACCTGATGTCCCTGTGCTTGCAAAAAAGACTGGCGGTAGGCTGCTGTTACAATCTCGGCCATGGCCTTGCTGGCCGAATAAGGGTCATGCCCCCCGAGAGGGTCTGACTCTACAAAAGCATGGGGCGTTTCAGGATTGAGGTAGCATTTATCGCTGGTGACCACAACCACTGTAGCAGGATCTTTGAGGTGCTGACGCACGCTTTCCAGTAAGTACATTGTGCCGTCCACGTTGGTGTGAAACGTGTCCACAGGGCTGGCATACCCCTCGCTCACCAGAGACTGAGCCGCCAGATGAAAAATCACCTCCGGCTGAAAGTCCGTCACGGCGCTATTCAGCGTTTCCGGTTGCCGAATGTCTCCCAGCGCGTGTGTCATTTGCTCAGCGAGACCTGCTTGCACAAATAAAGGGGCGTCGGCCTCTACCTGTAAAGACAAACCGCCCACGCGTGCTCCCAGTGCCTTTAGCAACAGGCAAAGCCAGCCGCCCTTAAATCCCGTGTGGCCCGTCACCAGAACGCGCTTATTTTGCCAGAAGTTCGTGTTTACCATTGTTTCCAGGGGGCCTCACGATTGCTCCAGAGGGTTTCTAGCTGATTTTTGTCTCTGAGGGTATCCATGGCCTTCCAGAAACCCGTATGCTTATAAGCTGCCAACTGATCTTCGCTGGCAATTCGGTTGAGGGGGCCCTGTTCCCAACTGGTCAGGTCTCCGTCAATATAGGAGAACACCTTCGGCGATAGCACAAAAAAGCCGCCGTTAATCCAGCCGCCGTCCCCCTGGGGCTTTTCCTGGAAATTAATAATTTGATCGCCGTCCAGTTGCAGAGCGCCGAAACGCCCGGGAGGCTGGACCGCAGTGAGCGTGGCCAATTTACCGTGAGTATTGTGAAACGCAATGAGTGCCTGAATGTCTACATCAGCCACCCCATCGCCATAGGTGAAGCAAAAAGCATCTTCATCCACCAGGTAAGGGGCCACCCGCTTCAAACGTCCGCCGGTCAGGGTTTCCGCGCCGGTGTCTACCAGGGTCACTTTCCAGGGTTCCGAATGCCGTTGATGCACCTGCATTTCATTGGTACGCATGTCAAAGGTGACGTCGGACATGTGTAGGAAATAATTGGCGAAATATTCTTTGATCACGTAACCCTTGTAGCCACAACAAATAATGAAATCATTCACGCCGTAATGGGAGTAAATTTTCATAATGTGCCAGAGAATGGGTTTATTACCCACCTCAATCATTGGTTTGGGTTTTAAATGGGTTTCTTCGCTCAGTCGGGTGCCCAGTCCACCCGCCAGTATTACTGCTTTCATGACGACAAACCTTTCATGATCGCGAACTTCGTATTTTCACATCTTAACATAGGCCCTGTTCACCCGAAAAAGGTCTGATAATGAGATACAAAAATCACCTGATGTTCATGGGCCAGATCGCCCAGTTCCTGATACATATCCCGCAGTAACTCCACTTCCGCAAAATAGCGTTTGGGAAGCAGTGGAGCCAATACCATCACCCTTTTATGAAAGGCGCTGCGAATATACAAATAACGAAGGTAACCCTGTTCTGAAGTGATGGGTTCTCTGCCCAGATACGCTGTCAAAAACTGGCGATAGTTCGCCAGACGCTCCGACCAGTCTTTGAGTTGATACAGCTCGGGAAGACGGGCTTCCAAATTGGGGGGCAATCGCTCAATATTTTCAAAATGATACACAGAATGTTGCAAATTTTGTTGCGCCAAAAACGTATTAACAGGCGTCGGGTCTCCCCCATAACGCAAAAATGTGTTGGGAGCAAAACGAACATAGCCCAGGCGTGCCAGACGGTCTTTGAGTAGATGACGCTGCGCGTTTTCCTCCCGGGAAAACTGCGCCACAATGAGAGAAAATGACCGGGTATCAAGACGGTCTTTAAGGAAATAAGAAACGTAGTCTCTGATCACAGCACCAGGCTGCGCCCGCTCATTATTTTGAATCAAATCCTGACGTTGACGAGCACGAGACAACGCCGTACGCACCGCACCCGCGTTATGTCCAAAAAGTAAAGCGAACGCTTTTATAGATTTCACCGTAGGCCAGGGGACATCATGTCCCAGATATTGAAAAACACAGGCGTCAATCGCTGGAGCCAGCAGAGTGTCCTTCAAATTCATAGCATAGGTTTCAGGAATTAACCACATGTCTTTAGCGTAGCGGAAAATGTTTGAATCGCGCATATGTTACAATAAATTTTAACATACAAAAAAAACGTAACAACAGGAGTTTGTCATGAACAACATCACAAAAGTGTGGGGACTGACGATGTACGTCATGACCCTGAGTGCTTGTAGTCTGGGATGGTTACTGTCACCGCAGGTGAAATTTGCGAGTTCCCCTGCGGTAGAAGCGCCAGATTATCACTCTGCCGAAGCCTGGGCTGCTTTACCAGAAACCCCTGGCAAAACGATTTTTTCACCCGCTAAGATATCTGATTACCCGCTTTCAGAAGCACATCGCGCCGACGTATTTTTTGTGCACCCCACGGCATGGTTCAGCAGAAAACAGTGGAACGCAGATTTTTCGCCGGGAGCTTCCCGGGAGGTCGTGGACCACATATCCATGGCCAGTCAGGCTAGCGTTTTTAATGCCTGCTGTCGTATTTTTGCCCCTCGACATCGTCAGGCAACACTGGGCGCATTTTATGCAGAGATAGCCGAAGCAGAACCGGCCTTTGACATCGCTTATCAGGATCTCAGAAACGCATTTATTTACTTTCTGCAGCGCAATGGTGAGCGACCGTTTTTTCTGGCAGGTCACAGTCAGGGAAGTTTACATTTGATGCGTTTATTAGAAAACGAAGTGAATCCCTATCCAGAAATTCGACAACGTATGGTAGCAGCTTATCTTCCGGGAGCAGCTATTCCTGTATCCTGGTATAGCTCGTCACAGGCTAATGTTCCCTGTGAAACCCCTGAACAAACAGGATGTGTGGCCGCATGGGATACCTATGAAATAAACGCAAAGGTTCAGGGTCATGAACCTGTATATCACTGGCAGAACAACCGTCTCGTACGCTACCCAGTTCAGGCAGCACGACAATGCACCAATCCGTTGAACTGGTCTACAGATTTTGAAAAAGCGCCGCAAAGTCAGCATCTTGGAGCAGTCCAGATGATTAACAGGGGTAAGGACTTCAATTTTTCTCAACTCATCTTTTCGGAGCGCCCGCTTGAGGTAAATATCACAGGATTAGCTGCCCCGCGTGTAAATCTGACGTCAGCAACGTGTGATACACAGGCGCTGCGTGTGGAAAATCTGAAGCAATATAACTATCCGGTGATGGAAACCCAACCCGGCAATTACCATCTTCTGGACTACGAGTTATTCTGGATGAATCTGCGCCACAATAGCCTTGTACGCCTGAGGCACTGGTGGCAGAAACATTAACGGCTTTTTTATGATGTGACGGGAAGAATCTGAAAGACACCGTGATATATATGGACTATGCATCATGAAATCACGACCCTCCTCACACTCTTAATGATCGCCACTTCTGTGGCCATGCTCGTTCGCTATATTAATTTGCCATACACCGTTATGCTGGTACTGGGCGGCTTATTATTGGGACTCCTGCACTACTTACCCGAGGTGCAAATGTCCCCGGAAGTGGTCATGACCATCTTCTTACCGATCTTACTTTTCGAAGCGGCTATTAACCTTGAATACAGTCACTTACGATCAGACTTGAAGCCCATTCTAACCTTTGCAGTGCCCGGGGTACTCATTAGTCTATTGATTACCGGAGCCTGTATGCATTATGGCGCAGGCTTTCCCTGGGCTATTGCCCTTTTGTTTGGCTCGCTCATTGTGGCCACAGACCCCGTATCCGTGCTGGCCATTTTTAAGAAGCTGGGGGTTCCCCCTCGTTTGACCGCCCTGGTAGAGGGAGAAAGTCTATTCAATGACGGCACGGCAGTAGTGGCTTTTCAGATTGTACTGGCCATGGTGGTCACAGGTAACTTCAGTGTTATGGCTAGCGTACAGAAGTTTTTATTTGTGTGCTTTGGGGGTCTGGCCACCGGGCTTATTCTGAGTTATGCCGCCATTGTGCTGCTCGAAAAATTTGACGATCATTTACTGGAACTTATGATTACCACCGTTTTGGCCTATAGCGCTTATCTGGTGGCTGAGCATTTTCACGTTTCCGGCGTTATTGCAGTAGTGAGTGCTGGCATTATGATGGGCAATCTGGGCTGGGCCAAAGCTATGACTCCCACGACGCGAGTGGCCATTTCTACGTTCTGGGAATTTGCGGCCTTTATCATCAATTCGCTGATCTTTCTGCTCATCGGTCTACAAATTCACCTGGAGTACTTAGTGGAGTTTTTGCCCACGATTGGTATAGGCATTGTGGCACTGTTTGCAGGCCGCATGTTGTCCATATACCCGCTGGCAGGCCTACTCAATGTGATGAACGCCAAAATCCCCTTTAAGTGGACCCATATTTTAGTCTGGGGTAACCTCAAGGGCGCGTTGTCCATGGCACTGGTCATGAGTCTGCCAGAAAATGTGCCCTATCGCCGTGAGTTGTTAATCACTATTTTTGGTGTGGTGCTTTTTTCTCTACTGGTACAGGGCGTCACCATGGGCCGCTTTCTGGGTTTCCTGGGTATTGGTAAAAAGAATGAAATAGTAGAAGCTTTTGAAGCACAGCGCGGCACTTTGCTGGGACTCCGGTCTGGCTTAAGTTCTCTGGAACAGATGTATGCCCAGGGCAAGGTGGGAGCCACGTTGTATCAGGAGAAAAAATCCACTTATGCAGCGAGCATCGAGGCCGCAGAAAATACCATTACTGCAATGATGAACAGCCACAAAGAACTGGCCACCTTACAAAGTAATTCGGTGCGTCGCCATTTGTTGATCGCGCAAAAAAGCAGCTACCGCGAAGCCTTTCGCAGCGGACTACTTTCGGAAAGTACGGCCCACGACCTTATTCGCAATGTCAACAACGAATTAGAGGCCATGGAGCAGTCTGAAGAAGGACATTAACTCCCGGTGAATTGTCCTGATCCCCCTGCGGATAAAGGTTAAGATCCCGTACAATGGTAAAACCATTGACCACCGGGAGCTGACCACATGCGTATCTGGGACTTGTACAAATTAGCCATTGATATGGGAATCAAAACGGATCCCCGCGGGCGCGAAGCCGTCTTAAAATTACTTGAAGACAAGCAAAACGATTATTACGAAGCACCGGATGCCCATCCCGGTAACCAAAAAAACCTCTTAGACAAAGAACTCTTACACAACCCCTACCCCGACACACGCCTGCTTGGGGGCCAGCCAGACACCGAAATCAAACATATGTTTGTAGGCATAGACGTGGGTACAGCAGAACTGATGCTGGTGGACCGCCTCAATCAAAAGGGGGCAGAAATCGATCTGGTGATGGCCCATCACCCGGAAGGCATTGCTCTCACCACCCTGGCGGAAGCCATGGGACTGCAAGCCGATATGTTCTCCTGCTGCGGTGTTCCCATTAATGCCGCCGAACATATTTTAGAAGGCGAAGCCGAAAAAACCACCATTGATTTGATCACGGGCAATTATAACCGCACCGTGGACGCCGCCCGTTTACTGGATTTACCCTTTATGTGTGTGCATACGCCCGCAGACAATCTCGTGCAGCACTACTGGGAAGAGCGCTTTCACAATGAAGCCCCTGCCACCCTTGGGGATATTATGGATATGCTGAATGGCGAACCGGAATACATAGAAGCCAGCAAGTTTGCTGCAGGCCCCCAACTGCTTTCCGGCAGTCGTGACAAGCGTCCGGGCAAAATCATGGTGGACATGACCGGCGGCACCGATGCCGGTCCCAAACTCTATCAAAAGTTGGGAGCCGCCGGTGTAGGTACATTGGTGGCCATGCATATGTCCAACGGCACCCTGGAAATTCTTCAGGAAAACCACATTAACGTCATTTTGGCGGGCCATATGTCCAGCGATTCTCTGGGACTCAATCTGTATCTGGATCAGGTGGAAGCCAAAGGTGTTAAGGTCACCGCCGGAGCGGGGCTGACTCGCTTTAGCCGCAACCCATGAAACACTTAGCGCTCTATCGTAAATGGCGTCCTCAGCGCTTTTCAGACGTGGTGGGTCAGGAGCACGTTTCACGTACTCTCTTAAACGCTATCCGACTGGACCGCCTGGCGCACGCCTATTTGTTCTGCGGCCCACGCGGGACGGGCAAAACCAGTTCCGCACGCCTGCTGGCAAAAGCCCTCAACTGCGAAAACCCTCAAAACGAAGAGCCCTGTAACGTGTGTCAGAGCTGCGAAGAAATTACCGCCGGCCGTTCTCTGGACGTGATTGAAATTGACGCGGCCTCCAATCGCGGTATTGACGCGGCCAGAGATTTGCGAGAACAGGTGCGTTTTTCTGCCAGCGCGGGACGCTACCGGGTGTTTATTATTGACGAGTTTCATATGCTCACCAAAGAGGCGTTCAACGCCCTTTTGAAAACCCTTGAAGAACCCCCTGAAAAAGTGATTTTCGTACTGGCCACCACAGAACCTCACGAGGTACTGGCCACCATTGTTTCTCGCTGCCAACGCTTTGATTTTCAGCGCATCGGGGTTCCCGATATGCGCACGTACTTACGCAAAATCGCCGATCAGGAAAATATTGGCATTTCCGATACCGCCTTAGACGCCCTTTCTCGTAAGGCCAACGGCGGTTTGCGAGACGGCATGAGTCTACTGGATCAGGTACAGGCCATTGGTGAACCCGGCGAAGCCCTGCCCGACCCACTGGTGTATGTCACCCTGGGGTTGGTGCAGGAAGATGCATTGATCGACTTACTGTCCTCCGCATTTCGAGGGGATCCAGAAACCCTGATTCAAAATACCCGCACCCTGCTGGAACAGGGACACGACGCCATGCAGCTGGTACAGGAACTGATTCAGCTGCTGCGCCATTTGAGCCTGGCTCATCTGCCCGAAGATACCCTGGCAAATCTCAGCGTACCGGGACATCTTATAGCGCCTCTAAAAGCGCTCCATCGCGACGTTTCCAGAGGAGATCAGGTGCGCGCGCTGGACCTGCTGCTTCGCACCGGAGATCGGTTACACCGCTGCTCACAGCCGGACATCTGGCTGGAAGCAGACTTACTCTGTCTTTGCCTTCAGAGCGAAAATGCCCTGCTCAAACGGGTAGAAACCCTGGAGTCCCGGCTCAGGGAGGGGGGCGTGCCTTCTGTACCGCAACACAGCGTCTCTCGCGCCCCCAAGGTTCCCGTGACGGCTCCCCCGGAACCTCAGGCTCCCGCAGCACCTCCTGCACCTGCCGTTGTGGCCTCACCACCACCGCCTCCGGCAGACAACGAACCCAACGTTTCTCTGGAAAATATGCCGGCTCCCATTGAAAAAGCCAGCAATCCGGAAGATCTTCCCGCCCTGTGGGACGCCTTCTTAGAAGCGGTAAAAACCCACCAAAAGCCTGTCATTGGTTTTTTGATGAACGGCGAACTCCAGCGGGTGGATGCCGAGAACCAGCTCTGGTTTCTGGCCTTCAAGGGACGTTTTCAGCGGGACCGTATTCAGAAAAAGTTAAGCGATCGCACCCTGCAAGATCTCGTCTCTCAGATTATGGGCATGCCTTATAATATTGAAGTATTTTTGGCTGGAGAGTCTCCCTCTTCACCACCAGCGAGCCCGGTCGCAGAAACCGCCACAGCAACCGCCACAAGCACAACAGAAAAAAAAAAGCCTGAAGTCGCCCCCCCCGCACCTCCCGTAAAGAGAGAGCCTGTACCCGAAGATTCCCTTAACGAGCAGCCCTTCGATGCGCCTTCCTTTGACGAGGAGGGCGACATGGTAGATATGTCTTACTTACCAGAGGCCTCTGTAGCAGAACCACCACCGGTGAGCCCGTCAATGATTGATGCCCTGCCCGTGCCTTCTAAAGAAATTGCTCCTTTGCCTCCCCCCGTAGCCCCCGCTTCCTCCCTTGCGCCCACCTCAATACCTACGCCCACGCCGGAAAAATCGCCTTCTGAGCAAACATCGTCCCCTGAACAAAAATCACCTCACGAGCAGGGCGCTGAAGATACCTTGCCCATCGAAAGTCTTCAGGAAGTGGCGGATTTATTCAAAGGTAAAATCGTGGCCCGGCGCAATCCCGCCTCAGAATCTTCTCCCTCAAAAACATAGGCAGCCAGAATCAGGCACGTTATGCCCATGACCCGGAAATCCAGAATCAGCGCATCCGCCAGAGAAAGCAGCAGAAGCGCCAGCACACTCTGCCCATAAAGACTCTTGTAAATCCGCCGGTGCCCCTGCTTGCGCCACAACGCATAAATAAGGAGCGTAAAAAAAGCGAGGGCCGCGGGCACACCGCTTTCGGCAGCCACCTGCAAGCCCCAGTTATGCAAATGCGCTGCTCGGGGCCAGCCGCTGTGCACATGCTGATAAGCAGATTCCACAGATAAAATACCCACACCGGTGATGGGGAATTGCGCAATCATTTGCAGGGCTACCTCGAAAATAACCCTTCGCCCGGTGGCGTGAGTAAAATCGAAACCGCGCAAGGACAGAGCCCCCGTAAATTTTAGTAGCAGCGTACCCATCAGCACCAGTAATAAAGCCATCAACCCTTTACGGAAGTAGGGCGTCGACCGGGCGTTCCAGAGTTGAATACCTATAATCAGCCCCAGGCCCAACAGCGCGTTGCGAGAACCGCTCCCCAGCACAACCATTATTAACAAACCGTGCAGCAGACTCTGCAGCAGCCCGTGTGGCAACAGCGCCTGGCGTGACGAAAAATACAGGGGCCAGAGTATGACCAGCAGGCCCGACAAAATATTGGGGTTGATCCCCATGTTTAAACCCCATACCTGTGAGCAATACAAACTCACAGCTCCCCAGAGCGACAGACCCAGAGCTGCACCCAGAAGCGCCCTGTGCAAAAGCATCAGGCGGTTTTTTTCTGCCTGAAGCCACTGGTAAGCACTCCACGTCAACAGAGCCGGCACCATATAGCGAGCCAAAAAACCCGCCACGTGGAGCCCCGGCTGAGCGGTCGTTGTAAGAGGCATCAACAGCAATAAAAGGGCCGGAAGCGCCAGCATTTTCCAGGGAAATGACGCAGGTTTAAGGGTTTTTACGCCGGGAAATACGATGAGAGGTGCCCCCAGAGCGCTTACAATGGGAAACAGCACGACCCCCAATAAAAACAGTCTCTCGCTTGTCATTCTCATGATGGTGTATATTTGTCCCAGCGGTTATAGCTCCAGAGCCAGTTTTCAGGGTATTTGCGGATCATCTTTTCAATGTCATCATAGAGAGCCTGCGTAAAGGACAGGTCCGTATCTTGCTGTTCATAAAAACGAGCGGGCAAATACTCAATGATCTGTTGATTGCCCCACCAGCGCGCAAAAACAGGCACCACCGCAGCTCCCGTTCGACGGGCCAGGGCTCCCGGTCCCGCCGGTAAGGACACAGTTTTTCCCATCAACGACCCGATCAACTGCTCACTTTCACCGTGCTGATCAATGACCAACCCCACCACTTCCTGGCGTCGCAACGCCCTGAGCAAAGTTCCCATGCCCTTATAGCTGTCGTTATTGACGGTGTTAACTCCCGCAAAGCCGCGAAAGGTGGTGAACAAACGCTCAAAATAGGGTTCAGCGGGTTTTTGTACTAGCACCGTGGTGGGATGCCCCTGAAGGGCACTCAGAGCCGGAATATACTCCCAGCAGCCAAAATGGGCCGACACGAGAATAACTCCCTTCCCACGCCCGTAAGCCGCCTGGTAATGATTGTCCCCCACCAACAAGACGTGACGCGGCAGTTGATGGGAGCGTAAATCAACTGCCCCCTCATGCCGCTGTCGCCACTGCCAAAATCGTAAAAAATCCACAATGGCCCAGAGAAAGGTTTTCACATGCTGCCGGGCGATTCTATCTTGCTCTTTTTTAGAGAGGGAGGGAAAGGATTGATGGATATGCCCTTGCAAAAGCCGACGCCAGGGCGTCAAGCGGTACACGCCATACAAAAGGCCCGCAAACGTACTGCCAAGATGCAGGGCTTGCGGGCGCGATAGATAGCTAAAAAAGCGAGCCAGAGCACATAGAAAAGCGTACATGCTCTGACATACTTAAGCTTCTACAGCTTCTTCTGCAGGAGCTTCCTCTTTAGCTTCTTCTACTTCGTCGGTGATATTGATATTGTTATTATCCATCACCCAGTCAATAATTTTGTAACTCAGCAGCTCATCCATGAGGGCCACCATGCGGTTATTTTCTTGCAACTGAGCACGCACCTGAGCTTCTTCCACACCGTGGGTTTCTGCCAGTTCCTTGATTTCTTCATTCACCTCTTCATCGGTGAGCTGAAGCTCTTCTTCACGAGCAATGGCGCCCAGAACGAGAGTAGTTTTAATACGCTGTTCAGCGGTTTCTTTCATGTCTTCACGCTGCATCCAGTGGATCCAGGAAGCCTGTAAGGTTTTTTCGTTGACCTTGGCCTGGCTTAACTGTTGACCTTCCGACATTTGCCACATAGCAAACAGCTCACGGTTCATCATGGATTCGGGGATTTCCACCTCTGCATTGGCCACGACTTTGTCCAGAACGTTTTGTTGCTTTTGCACTTCAAACTGCTCTTCAGAATCTTCAGCCAGCTCTTCTTTGATGCGTTCTTTTAACTCATCCAGAGAATTCAGTTCACTGTCCACGGTGGAAGCCAGGTCGTCATCCAACTCGGCCAGTTCCACTTCTTTAAGCTCCAGCAGGTTCACGTTAAAAGTAATGGGCTTTTCACGCAGGTCCTGTACGTAGTAGTCATCGGGGAAGGTGAGGGTAAATTCTTTATCGCTGTCCACTTCCATGCCCACAATATGATCGGAGAAGCCTTTCACAAAGCTGTCTTCGTTCAGTTCAAAGGTCATTTCCTTAGATTCGCCCAGGTCAATGGCTTCGCCTTCAATGCTGCCCTCGATACGCAGGGTGGCAAGATCGCCCATTTGCGCCGCGCGGTCATCCACAGGAATGAGTACAGCATGCTCCCGCTGAAGATGCTCTAACTGTTCGTTGATGCGTTCGTCGGTGACTTCTTCCTGAGGAGGGGTGTTTACGTCAATGTCTTTGTATTGACCCAGCTTCACTTCAGGACGCACTTCTACAACGGCCTTGTATACGAAGGGCTGACCGATTTCCACCTGTACGGGCTCAATTTGAGGCTCCGCAATGGCTTCAATATTTTGCTCAGTGAGAGCCTGCTGGTAAGAAGTGGACATGGCGTTTTGAAACAGCTCTTGCTTGAGACGGTCTGCATCAATATGCTTTTCTACAAGGTGCTTGGGAACTTTGCCCTTGCGGAAGCCTTTGATTTTGAGATCGCGGCTGTACATTCTGATGGTGTTGTTATATTCTTTGGCAATGCTATCGCCTTCAACTTCAACCTGAAGATGAATTTTATTGCTTTCTTGCTTTTCGACGGTAACTTTCATAATCGAATCCTCCGGTGGATGGTTGCGTGTTGTGTGAGGGTATCTGGCGTCAAAATGCGCGCGAGGTAAGCAACGATACGCCCAACAATACGGTTTTGCACTACTCAGTGTACTACCA
>CAYFGW010000003.1:0-47478 GCA_964342365.1 uncultured Candidatus Sericytochromatia bacterium
GGACTGATGGGTGGGGGCAGTGCTCTGGCACAAGTAAGCAATACAACCCCCAACGGAGATATGGGTTCCATTTCCACTCCTTCTCTCCAAAATGATACCCAGCTGTCCACCCCCACCAACGGAGGCGCCATGGGCGAAACGGTGGTTGTACAAGATCCTGCTCCTGTTACAGAAACCACACGGGTTGAAGTAGATATGCCAGACGTTAATTTACCGGATGTGGCTCCTGAAAGAGAAACCGTTACACGTACAGAAAAAACCGAAAGTACGTTCATTCAAACAGATAGTAATGACAATGAAGGTGGAGTCAACACCCTCTATCTTGCCATTATCGGTATTGTCGCGGTGTTCCTGGTGGCCATCGTAGGTATTATGGCCAGCCGTCGTGATGCTCCCTATCAGCCCTAAGACCAAATATGCTCAGGTATAGCCACGAATGCGCTATACTTGAGCATCATGATTAAGCACATCCCGGACATGTTTACCTGTGAGCGTTATACGTTAAATAACGGATTACAGGTCGTTCTTTCGCCACAGAAACATACGGGAGTCATGACTTCCATTCTTATTTATCACGTGGGTCTAAGACAGGAGCTGGTGGGTCAACACGGCATGAGTCATTTCGTGGAGCACATGATGTTTAAAGGCACCACGCGCCATGGCAAGGGGGAAATTGATCGGCTCTCTCTGCAATGTGGAGGCAGTAACAATGCCTATACTTCTTTGGATACCACAGTCTATACCACCAGTTTTCCCACAGAGCATTGTGAAACGGTCCTCGATATTGAAGCAGATCGCATGCAAAACACTCTGTTTTTGCCCTCGGACGTGGAATCGGAAAGAGAAGTTATTCTGGAAGAATGGAAAACCGCGGAAGACGATCCAGACGACGCTTTCTGGCAAAATTTTAGCCAGAACATTATGGGAGCTCATGCTTATGGTCGACCCGTACTGGGTTATAAAGAGAGTATTCGCGGATTTACGCCCGAAGGTTTAAAAGCCTTTTTTCATCAGCATTATCATCCTCAAAACGCCACCCTCATCCTCGTGGGTGGACTCCCTGCTCAGGTGAAAACACAAATTCGTCAGCATTTTGAAGATCTTCCCGAAAAACCCATACTTTCACCGAAGCCCATCGAATTTTCACTTTCTCCACAGCGGCTGACGACCCGCCACAAGGATGTCAACACGTGTCGAGGCATTTTTTGCTGGCCCGCTCCCGCCTTCGGTAGTGCGGATTATTTTGCCTTTCTTGTTTTGCAGTATGTTCTCACAGAGGGCTGGAGCAGTTTACTGCACGCGCTATGGGTAGAACAAGAGAAGTGGGTCACGCAGGTTAGCTGCTCTATTTTTGAAAGCCAAGATCCGTACATTTTCTGGCTTGAAGTGGATTGTGACAGCGCCAGCGCTTCTCTCGAAAAGCAGCTCATGGAAAGTTTTTACGCACTGAGTATTGATTCTCACGATGTGGAAAAAGCCAAACGTCAACGCATTACCGATTTATTTTTACAACAGGAAACCACGGAACAGCGGGCTGATTTTATCGCTGAATGTTTATCGGCGGGCAATTTTACAGATTTTGTAGAATATTTTGACCGGCTACAAGCCGTTAACGTTGAGGCTGTGCAAGGCTTATTTCACCGTTATCTCCAACCCGAAAAGCAGTCAACAGGCTGGCTTGTGCCAGAGGACGCTGATGATTCCTTATAAAAAGAAACAATTTGCAAACGGTATTACCCTCTATACCCATCATACGGAACATAACCCGCTGGTTTGTCTTGAAATGATGATTCAGGGCGGGGCCACAGACTTTCACCATCAGGGTGTGGCAAACCTGGCTTTGAACTGTCTATTTAAGGGATCCCGGAGCCAGAGCCATACCGCCTTTGCCAGTCAATTGGAAAACCTTGGCGCAAACTTAAACTTTCACTGTTCTCCCACCGCCCACACCTTGCGCCTTGAAGTGTTAAATTCTTATTTTTTACCCGCTTTTCAGTTGGTCTGGAAAGCGCTACAACAACCGTGCTTTGCCCCTGAAGAAGTTGCCAAAGAAAAGCAAATGGTCATTAGTCAACTCAAAACAGCCAGAGAAAATCCGGCGTATCTGGCACAGCAGCGCTTTATTCATCATATTTATGGCCAACACGCCACGAGCCTGGATCTGGAAGGTAAACCTGCTTTTCTGAATACCTGCACTCCCTCGCTGCTGCATCATTTTCATCAGCAATACTATGTGCCTTCTAATCTAATACTCAGCATGAGTGGAAACCTATCCAACTATCTTTATGCGGCCTTCTGTGAAGCGTTATCTGACTTTGAAACCGCTGTAAGTTCCCCTCCCGCATTAGAACATTTTTCAGAGGAAGATCTTCCGCCCATCCGTTCTTATCAGGAACACATTTCCACCTCAGAAAAAGAACAATGTATTGTAATCATGGGGCACAAGGGCATTCGCAGAATGCACCCGGATTTTACGGCACTCACGGTTCTGGACGTGTTGATGAGTCAGGGTCCAGGTTTTTCATCGCGATTGCCCCAGCGTCTGAGAGAAGCAGAAGGGCTTGTCTATTATCTTGATTTTGGTACCACTCAGGGAGCCCACCTTTATCCGGGAGTGGTACAAACCTACATAGAGTGTAGCCCGGCAAAAGTAAACCGCTGTTTACAATTGA
Source organism: uncultured Candidatus Sericytochromatia bacterium (assembly GCA_964342365.1). Taxonomy (GTDB): domain Bacteria; phylum Cyanobacteriota; class Sericytochromatia; order UBA7694; family UBA7694; genus CAXRDE01. The sequence continues at coordinate 2,673 of CAYFGW010000003.1, forward strand.
TTCAGGAAGAGCTTGAGCGGGTACAAACCACTCCAATTTCTAATGAGACTTTGCAACACGTTAAAAGTTATCTCAAGGGTCAGCTGGCCTTTTGTTTCGAAACCCACTCACAGCGAGCCCATTACTTTTTACAGCGCCACCGCTTTCACTGGTCCGATAACCATCTTGAAAATTACGTCAAAGATATTGAGGAAATGACCCCAGATACCTTACAACGCGTAGCCCGGATTCATATCAAACCTCAACGACAAACTCTGATTACCGCAGGATCAAGGAGCCCTCTATCATGCTAGAAACGTATCTTGTTATTTTCTTACTGGCCGAAGAAGCTTATGCCATTCCGGTGTCCCATGTACAAGAAATACAGGCCTACGCCGCCCACGAAGCTCCTCGTCAGGTTCCCGATACACCGGAGTATTTTGAAGGGATTATCGATCTCCGGGGAGAGTTTATTCCCGTCCTGGATTTAAAACAGCATTTTGGTCTGGGAAAAATCGAGCCTTCTCGTAAAACCTGTTACGTTATTGTGCACACCCCTGGTGAAAAAGTAGGCATTCTGGTGGATGCGGTGCTGGAAGTTCAAAAAGTGCAGGACGGAGAACTGACTCCGCCTCCAGAACGTATGCTCAAGTCCATTCAGAAAGACTATATTTCGGGGATTACCCGCTTGAAAACGAAGCATCATGACCAACACAACGAGACCCAGGTATTGCACATCAATATCAGCAAGTTACTCAGCTAATGTTTACGCATTCACGCAGATGTGTAACGGTCTAACACCTGTTTTCTCAAGAGAGAGAAGGGCAAAATACCGAGACTCAGCAAAGTATCGTGAAAATCCTTGAGGGAAAAATCTTCACCGGTTATATCTTCCACTTCCTGACGCAGACGTACAATCTCTCGTTTGCCCAACAGATAGCCACAGCCTACCGTAGGATGCAAAATATAACGCTTGACTTCACCTGCGGCACTGAGTGGATCTAATCCCACTTTGTCCACCAGCATTTGCACTGCTTCCTGATAAGAAATATCTCCCGTGTGCAAGCGAACGTCCAGAATCAATCGACATTCACGCCACAGTTGGTCTTTAAGTTGGAAGAGTCGGGTTTCCAGATCGGTATAGAGTTCTTCGGTGTAGAGCATTTCTTCGCAGTACAGGGGCCATCCTGAAGCAAAGAACATATCGGGAAAACCACGACGTATTTTGGAAGCGTGCTCATTAGCCCGTACAAACAACAAATGTTGCCCTGGATACGCGTGATGGATAGTGGTTAGAATTACATCATAGATGCTGTGGGCTCTTAAACGGTGCAAACGCTCATCTTCTGACATGCTGTCTTGCATAGGAGTAACCCAGAAATAGCCCGTTTGTTGCTCATCAAAAGGAGCGGGTGATACATAACCCGAATAGGGCATGATGCTGCGCTGAAATATGGGAGTCTCCATAATAACCAGGGTTTCTTCGTCTGGCAACGTATAGAGATCCTGTTCTAAACCGAAATCTCGAATGCGTTCCGCTTCTTTTTTATAATACTGGCGCAATTCATCTGCTTCAGGATACTGATTTTTGAGTTGTTGAATGTGCTGTTTCCAGGAAAGATCGGGATCCAGCTCTGACGCGACTTCGTTGAGCTGTGTTTCTGTGTGGGTAAGGGCATCTTCCCCTATTTTTAAAAGTTCGTCCATGGTGTAGTTCAGCAGATGCTTTTCACGGAGCAGGAACTCAAAATAATCGGCTCCACAGGCAAAATTATCGGTAGCATGGGTTTCCAGTTTGTTCAAAAAATCTTCAAATTCACGCATGGCCCGCAGAGCCATGGCATTACTTTCCAGGAGATCTTTAAAGTAATAAGGAACGGTACCCGAAAACGGGGGCAAAATTTCTTCTAAAAATTGTTTTCCATTTTCCAAAGCGGCAAGGGCCTGACTCACAGACACCTGAGACACCTGATCCGGCATTTTTCTGAGGTTATCCATACCTTCATCAAAAAGACGAGGCATGTCCTTTAGACGTCCAATAATAGAAAGCACACGGTGATCCAGGGGCAAATTATAATTAATTTGTAGGCCCTGTACGCCCAGAAGGGCTTCTGTGGGATACAAATAGGGCTGTTTATACAAGACCTGCTGTTTTTCTTCGTCATAAAGGGCCGTCGAAAAATGTGCCAGAAGAAGAGAACGATCTACTTTTTGCTCATCGGAGAGCGTTTCCAGATCCATGTTTTGAAGCTGTTCAAGATAGGCTCTGAGTTTTTCCAGGTATTCTTTTCGTGCCGCCTCACTGTATTGGCCGTAATGATGATCATAGGTGTGAATGCCGGCTGCTGTAGCAGCCACAGGGTGCGCTTCCCAGTAAAAATCAAACATCTCTTGATATATGTTTTCGGGAAATGCTTTAGACATAACAACCTCTTGACGCAAAATTACATTAAACACTGCCTAGGCAGTATACCCGCGTTTTGAAGCCGTTGCATAGGCGGCCAATCCCCGTTCAATTATTTTTTGATGATCAAAGGCCAGCGCAGGCATTTCAGAAAGAGAGAACCAGCGAGCGTCTTTTGCATCGTCAAGCCCCTTTACTACAGGAGGCGTTTTCGTTTCTATCACCGCGTAATAAGCTACGGTTAACGTTCTGCCACGAGGATCTCTTCCCGGGTCACCAAAGGTACCAAACTGCGTAAATTCTAGCTCCTCCAGCCCTGTTTCCTCTTTTAACTCCCGTGAAACAGAGTCCACAAGGGGTTCATGAGGTTCAATAAATCCGCCCGGCAAGGCCCAGTGTTCTGCAAAAGGATCATGTTTGCGTTGAATAAGTAAAACACAACGCTCATGAGACTCTGGAGGAGCCCAGATTACCATGGCATCCACGGTAACGGAAGGTTTAAAGTAGTCCATTAGTGATTGGACAGGGCGTATATGACGCCACGATGCGTTATTTTACTGGCGTCTTTGTCATAACCATACAGAGTGTACCCTACAGAAACACCATCAAACGCCATGGTCACCAATCCCTGCTTCTTGGGTGTATAACTTTCATCTGCATAGCTTTCTTGCCGTCCCGATCTAAGGGAATAAGGGTTTCCCATATCAAATAAAACCTTTTCATTTCGTGTAGCGTCATCGTCAAGTAAATTTTGAACCGAATCAGGGTACAAACCATTGTAATGGGTCGCGTAAACTTCTACAACGGTTCTAAAAGCATGCATGTTGGTTTTGGTACTGGCCTGCCTCGCGCGATCTCTGGCGCTGGCAAATTTAACCACTCCCAGCGATAATAAAATACCGAGAATTACAATCACCACCATTAATTCCACAAGAGTAAAGCCTACCTGCTTTTTAAAATGCCACTTCATATAAGGGCTCCTCAACATCAATATAAACCTACGGGTACAATAGCTTCGCGTATAATAGCTTATAGAATATTCCCAGAATTCGCAATTTTTAAACGGAAAGCTTTCATATATGCAACTTTTCTTTGTCTCTATTCGCACCTCAAAGATTATGGGACCCGCTACTCTGCTTGAAATTTCTGACGAAGGCAGCGGAAAAGCTCTGCTTTTTTTTGAAGCAGAAGACCTCAGATTTACGGAATGGGAGGGCTATGCCATTGTGGCTCCTGCAGAAAAAAAAGTCTGGGGAGCAGGTTTGCCTGAAAAACAACAAAGCGGTCAGTATACCTGCCGCTTTGATTTTAACCCACAGGATATTCCTCCGGGAGATCTAAAATTGTTTAAAGCCGTGGATTAAGTTAATACATCCCACTCAAGGACATCTTCAACTCCTTTGAAACAGGTAATGCCTTTGGACTCGAAAAAGTCCCGGCGCTTTTCTGCCTCATAGCCACCAAGACCGACAGGTACCTTTTTGTTAATAGCAACCACCTGCTCTAAAAGATCTTCTGCTCGCTCATCACTCAGAGGTGCAATAACAGAAAGTAGAATGGCGGAAGGATTAAGACGATCCGCGTAATTATCTATTTCATCCATGGGTACATTGGGCCCCAGATAAAGAGTCGCTTTATTTTGCTGCGTCAGCTCCAACATGCAACAGAGCAGTCCCAGTTCGTGATAGTCATCGGGCACACAGGCCATCAAAACAGGGGAATCTCCACCCTGTACACCAATATTTTGTACATGAGACAGAATACGGCGACGAATCACGGCAGAGGCCAGGTGAGAGGCAGAGAGGTTAATCTCGTTACGCATGGTCAGTTCACCAATACGCGCCAGAATGGGTAGATCCACGGTGCGTACTGCTTCAGAAAAGCTTTTGCCAGCCTGTGCCTGAATGAGCAAACGCTCAAACTTCATGGGATCCCCGTTGGCTACGGAGTGTACCATTAAGTCGTAATTGGGAAGACGGCGAGGGTCACTTGCAAAGATTTTGCGGGGCGTGATGCGTTTTTCCTGACGGAGTTGCTTCAGAAGCGCATCTTGCTGTGTACGCATCTGCTCGGCAATCACGTGAATACTCACGCCTTTCTGGGTTTCCTGGCGGGCATAACGCAGTACGTCTAAATTTTCGCGGGAGTAGAGCCGATAACCGTTCGGGGCTCTCTCCGGGGAAACGAGTTTATAACGACGTTCCCAGAGGCGCACCTGGTTTAGCGTAAGACCTGTGAGTTCAGAAGCTTGCTTAACAGAGTACCGTGGCAACTTGTAATCAGAAACGGTGGGAGAAGGGCTAGAAGTAGCAGTAGCAGACATAAATAAAACTCCTTTGGTTTGGTCCGACACATATTTGACTAATGTTTGACCTATGTCGCTAGCATAATCTGAAAAAGGTAGCTTTGTCAATGCTCCACTTTGCTCAGCGTTTTATCCGTGATAGGCTGTGAGCAGGTGAATACGCTAGGTTACTATGTGTATCAATAAACGAATAAAAAAGTTATATAAACTGGAGAAAATAAATGACAGTACGAATAGGAATTAACGGGTTTGGTCGTATTGGTCGTCAGGTTTTCAGAGCGGCTTATGATCATAAGGACATTGAAATCGTGGCCGTCAATGATTTAACAGACTCAGCCACACTGGCACATCTGCTCAAATATGATTCGGTTCACGGCATCTTTCCTGCAGAAGTTAAGGCAGAAGGCGACAATATTTCCGTGGCCGGAGAAACCCTCAAGGTGCTTTCTGAAAAGGAGCCTGCAAAACTTCCCTGGAAAGATCTTGATGTAGACATCGTGATTGAGTGCACCGGGCGTTTCACGCAGGGTGAACTCGCAGCACAGCACATTCAGGCAGGGGCTAAAAAAGTAGTCATTAGCGCTCCGGCAAAAGGCGAAGATCTCACGGTGGTACTGGGCGTCAATCACGAACAATACGATCCCCAGAAACACCACGTGGTGTCCAACGCTTCATGCACTACCAACTGCCTGGCTCCTGTGGCCAAGGCTCTCAACGACAAATACGGTATCGTTAAAGGTCTTATGACTACCGTTCATGCTTATACTAACGATCAAAAAATTCTGGATCTGCCCCATAAAGATCTGCGCCGGGCACGGGCGGCAGGCATGTCCATTATTCCCACCACAACCGGTGCAGCTAAGGCCGTTAGTCTCGTCATCCCCGAACTCAACGGTAAGCTAAACGGTATGGCCATGCGCGTTCCCACCCCGGATGTATCGGTCGTAGATCTGGTGGTGGAACTGGAAAAAGAAGTCACCGCTGAAGAGATTAATGAAACCTTCAGAAACTTTGCCAAAAATGCACCGGATAATGTGATGAAGGTCAGTGACGAACCGCTGGTCTCTATTGATTACACTACCTGTCCTTATTCTTCTGTAGTGGATGCAGACTTGACTATGGTGATGGAAGGCAATATGGCCAAAATCATTTCTTGGTACGACAATGAGTGGGGTTATTCCAATCGGGTTGTCGATCTTGTACGTTATATGGTTTCCAAAATGTAGTTCATAAACCTGAACCCTTAAAAATAATAGGTGCCCCAAGATTCAAATCCGGGGCACTTTTTTATGGACATTTTAACTTCATTCATGAATTTTCAAAAAAATGTTGACAGCCAAAAGAGGGTTGTGAGATGATAAAACCAACTTAAATTAGCAGTCTTAAAAATAGAGTGCTAAACAACAAAACTAGCGAATGCTAAAGGAGATTCAAATTTATGTTTTGGAGTTTTTCATCCCCTTTTCAGGAAATTGAAAATTTCCGACGTCAGGTTAATGACGTTTTTCAACAGTACAATACTGCACCACAATTCCCCGGTATCAATATTTATGAGAGTGCTGAATCAGTAGATATTGTGGCAGAACTTCCCGGCTTTGCGCGCGAAGATTTAGATATCCAACTGGACAATGGTGTTTTGCATCTCAAGGGAGAACGCGCCGCTGCAGAAGACAATGAACAGCGTGTTGCTTTACGCAAGGAGCGCTCTCAACACACCTTTGAAAAAAAAATTCAGCTCACCACTGAATTTGACGTGGACAATTTGTCTGCTGAACTCAATCACGGTATGCTCACCGTGCGTTTGCCCAAAGCCGCTCGCGCACAGGCCAAGCGTATTGCCATTCAATAAAAGGAAGGATTCAAAATAATGACACAAGCTATTGTTAAAAAAGAAAATACCCAGGCGGTAACAGAAGCACTGATTTCTCCAGAAAACGCGTATCGCCCCAATACCAACATTTATCATACGCCAGAAGCCTTTCTCTTTGAGGTGGAGCTTCCCGGCGTGCAACAAGAGGATATTGACTTAGAAATTACGGAAAAAAATGTCCTGGTGCTCAAGGCCAAAAATAGTTTTACAGCACCGGAGTCCCATACCCCCGTTATTTCACAAATTCGTCACGGCAACTATTATAGAGCCTTTGAACTGGGAGAGCAGATTGATCGCGAGAGTGTTTCTGCCAAACTGGAATTGGGAGTGCTCAATATTCAAATTGCCAAACAAGAAAAAGCACGACCCAAACGTATTACCGTTAACATTTAACGTTAAATACTGACCCGTTGACGAAGCGCAGCCAGCAGCTGCGCTTCTGTCATTTGGGTACGATCTATACAATCTACCTCAGCATAAAGTTGTTTATGTTGAGGACTGTATTCTGTGCGCTTAATTTGTTCAAGAGAACGTTGTTCCTGCCGCGTACCATGAAGATGATGCCATAACCAGTGGGCCTCTGCCCAGAGAGCCAGTACGGGAGTGTAAGCCAACAAATCTTGCTCTCGCCGGGTGTAGCAGGCGCTCCACAACGTTCCTGCACCGGTGGCCACCACGTATTTTTCTGATGCTTCAGACAGCGCGTATAAACAGTCTAAAGAACGTTCTAAAAAACGCTCCGGGCCTCCCATGCGAAAAAAGGTCAGGGCATCGGGCGCAACTTCGGTATCTAAGTCCTTGAAAACCACATGGGGGAAAGATGCTGCCAGGCGCTGTCCCCAGTGGGTTTTGCCTACACCCGTGGGTCCAAGCAGTTGAAGGACTATCATTTATAAGCACGGAAAAACAGAAAGAGGGGCACCCGTCTGCGTTTATCTAGCAGGGCTTTGTTTTTGAAAAACTGTGGATCCGGTTCGGACTCTCTGAGATCTTCCACCAGAAACCCCTGTTGTTTCAAAGCCTGAAAATAATGCTCTACCGTGCGATGGTACTTCAGTACGGTTCCGCCCAGCCAGGAAACGTTCCGTTTACCCGGTTCAAAATACCGATCTACGGCCCAGTCTTTGCGATTGGCTCCTTCTTTCATGCTCATCTGATGGGAGGTAATAACCGGATGTTCTACGGAGAATACGAAGTGTCCCCCGGGTTTTAGCGCCTCGAAAATCCGTCCAAACACGGGCCGCACGTCTTCCACGTAATGAAAGGCTAACCGTGAAAGAACTACATCATAGGTGGGTTCTGAAGGGTAATCCCAGTTTTCCATAAATCCTTGCTCCACATGCACGTGTTCACCTGTGTTTTTTTGAGCAAGATCCACCATATTTTGCGAGCCATCGAATCCCGTATACTTGCCTAACCCCTGAGAAAGTAACAGGCTGGCAATTTGTCCATCGCCACAGCCTACGTCCAATAAATGTTTACCCGTGAGCTCAGGCAATAATGCCTGAATAATTGGCAGTTCCAGCGTATCGTTGGCACTCGTCTTTTGCTCTCTGCGCTCCAGATATTGCGAAAACACATCTGAGCGGTCGTAAAAAAAAGCCCCTGCGTCGGCCATAAGGTTTTTTCTCCCTTCTTAAAAAACAAATCTAAAACCATTTTTCACGCAAAAAAGCGGGAGATTGAACTCCCGCTTTTTTTATTTATTTTAACGAAACTTATACGCCGTCGTTGGTCACAGTCAGACGTACAGAGGTGCTTTCACGATCGTCATCACCACGTTGGTAATCGATACGAATCAGATCTTGATCCGTGGGAGCACCGTTAGGAGGCAGCCAGGTGAAAGAAACAGAAGTAGGTGTTATGGCAACACCTGAAACTTCCACATTGTTAACAGCAACGCCGTTTTGAATAATTTTAACGGTTGCACCACTGGCAGTAACCTGTAAAGTTGTGTAGTCAGCAATAGCTCCTAAGCCGGTACCCGCAATATTGAACGTATAACGGAAACGAGGCTGCTGGGTAGCTGTAGCAGAAGTCAGTGTGGTTTCAGCATTGGGGTCTGAGCTGGCCACAGGAATGGTGGGCTGTTCAGGTTCACCAGGCTCGGGGGTTACCACGGGTGCAGGAGTTCCTGCGGGAGTGGGTGTAGCTTCTGGTTCTGGAGTAGGTGTGGGCTCAGCGCTTTCCATGGCGGTGGGGGTTGCTGAAGGTTCAGGTGTTCCTGAATCACTGGGGCCGGGGCAGGCGGTCAGTAAAGTGGCTGCTAAAGCAGCAGTGAGTAAGAGGGTCTTGTTCATTTCGGTATCTCCTTGGACTGAAGTGAATGTAAATAGTGGTTTGTAACTTTGTCAAATCTTTTTGAAAACTAATCAATTATACCTGAATTTATAACAGGCGTCATAATGATTCTAAGTAGGGGGACGATCTTTAACCTTGATTTGTTCCCCCTTCCAGCAATTTTATTTGCTGTTTTGCGGTTTCAATAAATTGCTGCGACTGTTTTTTGGCTTCAGCAAGCTCCAGATAACGTTTCCAGTGCACAAGTGAATCCGCAGGAGCGGTCTTTTGCTCCAGCTGAGCCAGATTCAAAAGCGCACTGAGGTGTTCAGGATTATGCTTAAGCGCCTTTTTATAATATCCCATGGCAATATCCGGCTGGTTACGTTTGTCAAAAATACTGCCCAGACTGAAACTTGCATTAGCGTGTTTGGGCTGGTTTTCCAGAACGCGGCGATAGTAAAGCTCTGCCTGATTATAATCTTTTTGGCGTTCTGCAACCGTGCCCGCATTATAGTTCCAGTCCACGTTCTTGGGATTTTTTTCCGCCAGTTCCTGCAACCATTCCATGGCTAAATCTATCTGATTGGTTTGATAGGCCAATAAAGCCGCTCTGTTTTTAAATTCGTAGCGATCCGGAAATTTTGCAATGCCTTCTTTGTACCAGTCCATGGCTTTCTCAGTTTGGTTTTGCCTCTGGTAACACAAGGTACCCAGATCGTACATTTCAAAATAATCAATCTTGGCTTCAAGAGCCTGTTGAATATACTGAGTGCACTTGGCAAATTGCCCGGTATATCCATAGGTAAGCCCTAATTTGGCATAGAGATTGGGGTTATCAAACTGCTCTGCCAATAGCTGCTCATAAACAGGAAGAGCTTCCTCGTAGCGTTCTTCCGCAAAAGCCGTACTGGCTTCGGTGAATAATTTATCGGGATTGGTTTGATTACAACTCATCAGTAAACAGAAAACAGCAAAGGCCAACAAAAATTTAGAATTCATTTAAGAAAATCACCTTATAGTTCTGGCCTTTTTTTTCTAGACGCGCCACGTAATCGGAGGCCCGAAAATTCATCTGTTCTCCCCGCTTGATATTTTTAAAATCTTCCGTATCGTTCCAGTGCACCATGTAGGTGGTGCCATCTAGTGTAATAAAGTTAGCGTCCATGCTGCCGTAATTAAGCTCGGGTTTGGCTTCACCTTCCAGTTTGCGTTTATCGATCAAAGCCACCCGGGTGTTGGCTTCGGTATTAAAGTCGGTGATTTTAGCCTTGCCCCGATCTGCACCTTTTGTCTCAAAAGAGACTTCGGCCTGACAGGCCGTGAGTGCAAACAGGCAAAAAAAGCTGATCAAAAAATGTCTCATAATAAACTACTTTTTAACCTCCAGACGGCGAAAACGTCTGTGTTCCACATCATAAACGATTAAATTTCCGTCTGGGTCAAACTCCATTGTCGCAGGATCTAACTCAGCACTCAGGGGATTAATGAGGGAATCTACCATTCTACTCTTACGACCGTTGCCCACCAGGTTTTGAACGCGCAATTCACTTCCTTCTAAAAAGGTACGACGCACCCGTAAATTCCCGCGGTCAATAAAATAAAGCTGCCCGTCCGGGCCAAAGGTAAGATCCTGAGGTTTATTCAAATGCACCAGATCCGCTCTGAAATTATCACCGTTATAACCCGCCTGACCGCTGCCAATATAGCGATCAATTTTGTCGTTGGCAATCCGCCGAATGGTGTTAGAGTCACTAGAAAAATAAATGGCGTCGTTTTGATCCACAGTCAGGTACGTGGGACGATCCAGACGAGCTTCTCGCGCCGGTCCACCATCGCCTTCAGTATCTCCCAGGGGTTCAAAAGAAGGATTGTCATCTTCATCTTCTACGCGGGTATCCTGAATATATTGCCCTGCTACCGTAATCAGCTTCCCGTCAGGGGTAATTTTACGCAGTAAATGATTACCGGTATCCGTGAAATATATATTGCCTTTTGAATCCACGGTCACATCCGTAGGCTGCTTGATCTGGGCTTCCGTGGCATCACGATCGCCGTTATAACCTGCTGCACCCGTACCTGCCAGAACTTTTACGTCATAGTTTTCCATATCTATTTCAAGAATCTGATGGGTAGATTGACGGGCAAGATAAAATCGCTGACGGTTGGCGTCATAAACCATGCCTGTATTTTGCTGAAGGCCGGTTTTTCTGTCCCAGTAAAGGCGGTACGTAATATCCCCCTGATTCGTTGTAGAGCGAACAATTTCAGGCGTTACTTCTCCCAGAACTCCCGCCGTACCGTTCAAAATAAAGATACGCTTATCAGGGGTTACATCAATAGCACTAAGACCACTGGAAAACGGCGTTTCATCAGCCTGTTCTCCGGTTTTCGCCCTCCCGTCTTCGCCGCTGCCCGCCAGTAACTTAAAACGCTCAAATTCCAGCAGAGGTAGCAGAGTAGTCTCTGGCGTGGGAGCTTCACTCGGTGTCGCTGTAGGGGAAACCGTTGGTTCAGGAGTGGGAGTTGCTGCAGGTGTGGGTTGTACTGTAGGTTGCCCTGAGGGAGAAATCACAGGGGCCGGTGTGGGAGCCGCGGTCGGTGTGGATGTGGGCGTGGCACTCGCCAGAGGAGTTGGTGAGGGTGTGGACTCACTGGTGGGAGATACCGCCGGGAGCTCGGTTTCGTTGGTCGCAGGAGGTTGGCAGGCGGATACTCCTACCAACACGCTAAGGGCGATGAGTGATTGTTTTAACATCATAGATCCTCGTTTTTATCTCATCAACTAACGTATGATAAGATGGTTTTCTTTTAAGTTTAGCGCAGAGGCGGAACAATATTCAGTGAAATATACGCTTTTTACGGCCATTTACCTCATGTGGGCACTGATGGGCGGCTGTTCTGACACAGAAACCCCCACCAGAGGCCCGGATTCCGCAGCGGAATCTTCGGCAGCGGCAGTCACAACCGCAAGTACAGGCAAACTCTACCCACTGAGCCTGTCTTCAAAAACCATTCAGGTGGAATTGGCATGTACGCCCGCAGAACAAAGTAAGGGACTCATGTTCCGCGAAAGTCTCCCATCGGACCAGGGCATGTTGTTTATTTTTCAACGGAAACAGACGCTGGCATTCTGGATGAAGAATACGTTGATTCCTCTGGATATAGGTTATTTTGATCAAAGTGGAACCCTGGTAGATATTCAAACCATGATGGCCAATACCACACAGACCTACCCCTCTAAGGTTCCAGCCCAATACGCTCTTGAAATGAACGCAGGATGGTTCGCTGAGAACGGCATTGCTGAAGGTTTGCAAATCGCCCTACCAGATTGCCCTGAGAAGCGCTGATCCCTTAGAATAAGCTCAGGAGCCTGTAGTCTGTCTCACAGACAAAATTTGTGAGTTTCTTCTATGATGACATGTATCGGTGCTGAGCTGTCGGAGCGTTGTAATTGTATTTTGGAATTGATTTGCTTTTAAGGAATAGGTTTTACATGTTCAAGTCTTTGTTCAATTTTATGGTGTGGGGCGCTTTGTTTTTGCTGCCGCTGATACCAGCTGGTGCAGCACCTCTGGTACCGCTGCCGCTTACAGAACCCTCAGATACTCAGGCTTCGATTCACCAGATTCTTTATCAGCCCCGTGAGCAACATTTGAGTGTCCTGTCTTCTCGGCCTATACAGCCCAACGTGCGATATTTATCTCATACGGCACCTCAAAAAATTGTGGTAGATTTGCCAGATACCGTATTCCCTTCGGTGCATCAGGAAATCAAGCCCACAGATCCACGCATTGGGCGTATCCGTATCAGTCAGTTTGAGAACAATCCGCCCAAGGTGCGTATGGTACTGGATCTGAACAGTCCCCTTGATATTAACGTGCGCAGTCAGCGAAAAGGCAAGCATTACGAAACCCGTATTGAACCCGTCGTCAATTTTCCCGTACAAAAAGCTCCCAGAAGAAATACCAATCCTGCTGCGACAACAGGGGGCCTTTTACTGGGCATTAATGAACAGGGTCAAAATCTCGAGCTCACCGCCAATACGGCAATTTATCCTGAAATTCGGCGCAATAAAAACAACCCCCGTCAGTACACCTTAACCCTGTATGATTTCAAAACTGAACTCAGAGGTATGGTGTCTAATCTGGACTCCCCGCTACTAGAATATGCCAGCGTAGAAGAAAACAGCCGTGGCGTGGAAATTCAGATTCAACTCAGTCGCAGCAATATCGAAATCATCCCTTTTAGTGAAGGCAATCGTTGCACCCTTCAATTTCTGGTCAAAGCTGACGATCAAAATTTAAGCCAGTTTGACAATATGGAAGTGGATGAACTGGACCGCAACACCACTCGCCTGCGCTTATATGCCACCAAAGAATTTGATTATCAGATTTATCCGCTAGAAAATCCACACCGTCTGGTGATTGACACCATCGGCACCAGCCTATCTAATCAAAACCTGGCCCGGGTGCTACGAAGCAGCCAGAATATTCGCAACGTGCGCTTCGTTCCTACCCAGGTCAAGTCCGGTACAGATATTCGTATTGTGTTAGATCTTTACGATCAAACCCGTTATGAATACCAGTGGCGAAACGATCATTTAGAGATCATCCTTCAGGGCAAGGAGAGAAAGCCCTTACTCACCTCTCAAAATCGACGGGCGTTTGTGGTGGTAGATGCCGGTCACGGTGGCAATGATCCTGGCGCACTGGGAGTAACCAAGACCCGCGAAAAAGATGTAACGCTTGCGGTATCTAAGTATCTGGAACGCTATCTGACCAATGATAAAATTCAGGTAGCCATGACGCGAGCTGAAGATATTGAAATTCTCTTGCAACCCCGTGTAGACGTGGGTAATCTGCGCAACGCGGATTTATTTGTGAGCATTCACTGTAATTCCATGCCTCCTGGAAATACCCACGTGCGCGGCGTGGAAACCTATTACACCACTCCCCAGAGCAAAGCATTGGCAAACACCCTGCACAAATACATGGTTAAGGAACTGGGCGTCAAGGATCGCCGCGTGCGCAAACGGGGGCTGTTTGTGACCCGAAAAGCCAAGATGCCTTCTGTACTTCTGGAAATTGGCTTTCTCTCCAGTCCCGCCGAAGAAGCGTTGCTGAAAAATCCGGCGTACCAGCGAAAAGTGGCCAAAGCTATTCGCGACGGTATTTATGCCTACCTGTCTGAGAACCAACAGCTTCAGGAGCGTTATTAGGCTTTCAACACCTGCTAAAATGAGGACTAAACCATAACATTGGAGTCCACATGATCAGTAAAGAAGAAGCTTTAGCCTATCACGCGCAGGGAAAACCTGGAAAACTTGGTATTCACGCTACCAAGCCCTGTAGTACGCAGAGAGAACTGGCCCTGGCCTATAGCCCCGGCGTTGCCGAGCCCTGCCGCGAAATTGCCGACAATGAAGATGATTCCTATACCTACACCTCCAGAGGCAATCTGGTAGGTGTTATCTCCAACGGTACTGCCGTGCTGGGCCTTGGAGATATTGGCCCCTATGCATCTAAGCCCGTTATGGAAGGAAAAGCCATCCTTTTTAAGCGTTTTGCAGACATTGACGTCTTTGACTTAGAACTCAATAGCAAAGACCCCGATGCCTTTATTCAATGTGTCAAGGCTCTGGAACCCACCTTCGGCGGTATTAATTTAGAAGATATTAAAGCTCCCGACTGCTTCTATATTGAAGAACAGCTGCGAGAAATGATGGAAATCCCCGTTTTTCACGACGATCAGCATGGCACAGCGGTGATTGTAGCCGCAGGCTTACTGAACGCCCTGGAACTGGCCAATAAAAAGATTGAAGATTGCACCTTTGTTTTTAATGGTGCGGGGGCTGCGGCCATTGCCTGTGCCAATCTGGCCATTAGTTTTGGTGCTGATCCCCAAAAAATGCTCATGTGCGATTCCAAAGGCGTCATTCACACCGCCCGCGAAGGCAAAATGAACAAATACAAAGAGGCTTTTGCCAGAGATACGCCCAAACGCACCCTGGCAGACGCTCTGGAAGGCTGCGATATTTTTATCGGGGTATCCGTAGGCGGTGTGGTTAGCGCAGACATGGTGGCCAGCATGGCCAAAAACCCCATTGTTTTTGCACTGGCCAATCCCGACCCTGAAATTACCTATCCCGAAGCGGTAGCGGTCAGAGACGACATTATCATGGCCACAGGACGTTCTGATTACCCCAATCAGGTGAACAACGTGCTGGGCTTTCCCTATATTTTTCGGGGGGCTCTTGATGTGAGAGCCAGAGGCGTCAATCAGGAAATGCTCAAAGCTGCAGCTACCGCGCTGGCCCAACTCACTCAGGAAGAAGTCCCCCAGAGCGTTTGCCAGGCCTATAACCTGAGTACCCTTGAGTTCGGCAGAGAATACCTGATTCCCAAGCCTTTTGATCCCCGCATTCTGGTGTGGGTAGCCTCTGCAGTAGCTGAAGCGGCTATACAAACGGGCATGGCCCGTAAACAGCTGGATCTCAAGGCTTATCGTGAAGAGCTTGAACACCGCCAGGCCATGTCTCGAGAGCTGATGCGTCTGATGATCGCCAAGGCACAAAACTCTCCTCGCCGCGTGGTATTTGTAGAGGGAGAAGAAGAAAAAATCATTCGCGCAGCCCGTATTCTGGTGGATGAAAAAATCGCAGAACCCATTCTGCTGGGGAACTCCACCGTTATTGCTCAACAGGCAGAAGGTCTGGGGGTTTCTCTGGAGGGTATTACCCATCTGGATCACCGCGAGGCAGAGCAAGCCGGTCACTATGCCAAAGCCCTTTACGAAAAACGCCAACGTAAGGGCCTGATTCTAAAAGACGCCAAAACCTTGCTCAATAACCCCAATTATTTTGCGGCCATGATGGTGGAATCAGGAGACGCTGACGGCTTTATTGCAGGTCTAACCCAGCATTATCCTGACACCCTGCGTCCGGCGCTGGAATGTATTCCCTTAGAAGACGGCGTCGAAAGAGTATCAGGACTCTATGTACTTATGTTTGACAAAGGTATTTATTTCCTGGCAGACGCCACGGTGAATATTGACCCGGATGCAGAGGCTCTGGCGGATATTGCCCGTTCAGCGGCAAAGCTGGCCCGTCAATTTGACGTGGAGCCCCGGGTGGCCATGCTGTCCTTTTCCAATTATGGGTCAGTTAAACACCCGGTGGTTAACAAAATCCAGAAGGCCGTGAGCATTCTCAAGACCCAGGAACCAGATCTGATCGTAGACGGTGAAATGCAGGCAGATACTGCTGTATCCGCTTTGCGTGCCACGGATTTTTCCTTTAGTCAAATCAAGGGTGATGCCAATATTCTGGTCTTCCCGGATCTCCAATCCTGCAATATTGCCTACAAACTCCTGATTGAACTGGGAGGCGCAGAAGCACTGGGCCCTGTGCTTATGGGGATGTCAAAGCCTGTGCACGTCTTACAACAGGGGGCCAGTGTCAGTGAAATTGTCAATATGGCAGCCCTGACGGTGGTAGACGCGCAGGAACTGGAATAACTTAGCTCAGATATGTCCGTGCCAGGGGTTTTCCCTGGCGCAGGTCTGATTGGCTAAAGTACAGGTGGGCTTCATTGCCGCGAGGCAGCCAGAGATAACTGTTTTGTACCAGCCACAACACCCGTGAAATGCGGCTCCTTTGATCCAATTGTGTGGGTCGATCGGGCCGCTCTCCCGTAAATAAGCGAAAACGTTGTCCCGGCTGCATAGGAATAGGTTCGTTGGAGTTGATGACCGCCTGCTTGAGAATTTGAAAGCCTTGAGGGGCGTGCTTCAAGCCCTCTCTGCGCACACAGGCCAGAATACGCCCTTGCAAATTCAGCACGTATTCTCCCTGATTGTGTACATCCACCCATTCATCGTTCAGCTCACGATTCACTTTAAATTTGCCGGTTTTTAATCGCTCTCTCACACGCGGATCAGGTCGGACGGTCACAATGCGTAAACCCACATCCATAATACGGTTCTCCCTTCAGGCGTTTTACGCCACAGATCCCCCACAGCCAATATGCTATCATCAAAAAGCACTTGTCAGAAGTAATATGAGGTAAATCATGGCAGAAACCGCAAAAGAGCTGAAGCGTCTTCAGGAAATTATTGGTGTGCTCGCCCAGTACGGGTTTCAGGAAGCGATTGATCAGGGTATCAAACGCAAGTGGTTGCCTTCCAAGCGCTGGATTAAACCCAAAGAAGAAGACCTGCATCTACACGACCATCTTTCTACCCCTTACAAACTGCGCAGCGTGCTGGAACAACTGGGCGGTATTTTCGCCAAATTTGGTCAGGTATTGAGCACCCGCCGGGACATCATGCCCCCTGAATTTATTGAAGCCCTGGCCTCTTTACGCTCACACATGCCCACCTGTGACAGCAACGAAATTCGCGAAGCTTTCATCAGCGAACTGGGCACAGCCCCCGAAGAACTCTTTGACTATTTTTCGCCAGAGCCTTTAGCGGCGGCGTCACTGGCTCAGGTGCACAAAGCCCGTCTCAAAGACGGTACCTGGGTGGCAGTCAAAATTCAGCGTCCGCGCGTAGACGAAAATGTGGCTATTGATTTAAAGTGGCTGGAACGGCTGGGCGAACAAGTGGTCAAGATGTTTCCTTCTCTCCAACCTTTCAGAGTCATTGAGACCATTCAGGAATTCAAAGAGTCCAGCCTGCGCGAACTGAACTTCTTTATTGAAGGGCGTCATATTGAAACCTTTGATCATCATTCTGATCGCATGCATTTTATCAAGATCCCCAAAGTGTACTGGCGCTACACCAGCCGCCGCGTACTCACCATGGACTTAATGCAGGGAACCCCTTCTGATAGCATTGTGGAACTAAAAAAAGAGGGGCACGATCTACGCAAACTGGGGGGGGATGTGTACTATATGTTGCTCAAACAAACCCTCATTGACGGTTACTTCCACGGGGACTTACATCCGGGGAACCTACTGATTTCTCCCGAAGGCAAACTTCTGCTGCTGGACTTTGGCCTGGTGGGAGAACTCACCATGGAGTTTCGCATGTCCTTTTTCAGATACTGGACCAATCTGGCCACGGGCAAGTTTGAAGCCGCCGTGGAAGCCTTGCTTGAAAGCGCCGATACCTCCAATAGCACCGATGTGGAAGGTTTCAAAAAAGAGTATGTGGAACTCTGTGAAAGCGTGAACGGTTCGGATATTTCTGAATACAGCTTTGGCAGTACCTTAAACTTTGTGACCACCCTCTGCTCACGCTACCGTATTTATTTTTCCACCGAATTTATTTTGCTCATCCGCGCCATGCTTACCGCCGAAGGTATTATTATGGGTCTGAACCCGGAGTTTGCCTTTGTAGACGAAGCGTACCCCTTCTTCAGACGCTACTACAAAGAAATTTCCGGCCGCCCCCGACGTGCCAATGCCGGTGCCCTACTTTATGAAATGGGCATGAATATGGGATTCTGGAAATAAGAGGACACAACAATGATTCAACATATTTTATTCCCCACCGACGGTTCAGACGCAGCCCGCAAGGCCCTGGACTATATTTTGCCGCTGGCCCAGAAATTTGACGCAAAAATTACGCTGATGCATACTTATGATTTCACCATGGGACATGTGATGTCTCGTTACAGTAGTGACAGCGCGACTTTACATGACATGGAAACTAAAATCGCCGAATACGGTGAGCAAATGCTCGGCGATCTCAAAAATGAATTAGAAGCTCAGGGATTTACCATACACGCCAGCTTCAACGAAAAAGGTGCTGCCGGACAGTGGATCGTACGTATTGCCGAACGAGAACAGTGTGATCTCATTGTAATGGGAAGCCACGGCATGGGCGTGCTCAAAAGTGTCTTACTGGGAAGCACCAGTCACTATGTGGTCAATCACTCTCGAAAAATCCCGGTATTTCTGGTACCCGTAGAAGATTGACATGTCTGAAAAAGAAAATTACCAGAAGCACATTGAGCTGGCCATTCAAAATGTGCTCAAAAAGGTTAAAAATCCTGAGTTCGACGCCAAAAAAGCGGCAAGCTCGCGACGCACCCCGGAGCATACCCATACTTCCGAAGGCTCGCCCACGGTCGCTGAATTGGCACGTGCGAGACCTGTGGTTCTCAAAAATAAATCTCCCCTGAAGCACAATCAGTTGAGCAAACCCCGTCCCGTCATCTCACGGGCCTCAAAAACACGTCCCCTGGAAGAACTCCCTGAGGAATCTCCCGTCAAAACCGTTCCTCTGGACGATATGAGCAGTGAAGCGAGCGGCAGCGAAGATATCACCACGCAACAATTGATTGACGGTGAAGATCTGTATACTCCTGTTAATCTGGAACCCGCAGAAGAATTACCCGATGTGGAAGCAGACCCTTACGAGGCTCCCTATAATTTGTTTGAGGAATTTGTAGAAACCGAGTTAGATATTCTGCTGGCGCGTTATGTGGATCTTTGCCACTGCAGTCAGTGTCGTTCAGACATGGTGGCTCTGGCCCTACAACAACTTCCGGCTTATTATGTAACTGGTACCCGGGGAACACTCACCGCCAAAAGCGTGGTGTGGACACGGTATATGCAAGAGATTATGGATGCCATGACCAAGGCCATTCACATTGTATATAAACGTCCGCGCTCCAGCTGCAAGCGGATTAAACATACGCTCTGGGTCAAACCAGACTTAGAAGAAGTCAAAGGAGAGACCGGGGAATCTGAAAAGGCTGCCAAAACAGAACAATTTGTAGATACGCTTTCAGACGAAGAACCGCCGGATCTTAACCTGTCTGATGAAATTACGGAGATCATTCAAACTCTGGAAAAAGCCAGTGCCACCGAGCTGCTGCCGGTCTTTTCAGAAATGGTGCACCGCGACACCATCAAAGATGCTTATCAAACTTATGAGCCCGAAGAACCTCCTGAAGACATGCAACTTTTAGAAATTGACGATTGGGAATAACCATGACAGATACCAAAACCCGTTTAAGCCTCGCTGGCGTCCTTGTGGCCGTTTGCGCTTTTATTTTTTTCACCCCCCTTTTACTGGGCCAAACACAGCCCAATATTGAAGCTGCCGTCAAACAAAATATGGATTTCCTGGATGAAATGGTGCAGAAATATATGGGAAAACACAACGGTACACCACCGGCGACCATGAACGTGCTCTTACAAAATGCCCGACAGGAAAAGTACAATAAAACCCTGTTTAATCCTCTCTTAAAAAATGCCGGAGATATCAATAACGAACGTATCATTGTTCAGTATTCTACAGACGTGTTTTCTCAGATTAAAAAAGGGTACCAAAACCCCGAATTCACGGGAAAAACCGGGTACTATACCGATGGAAAAACCTACGCCATTTATGGTCACATTCAGGAAGGGCGCCTACTTTCTCGCGAAGGCAAAGCGCTGGTATACGGTAATTTCTGACCCCGCGTTGACCTGATTCCTTCACGATTCTTTTGTAAAAACACCTACAAAAAAAGCCCGCAGAATTGCGGGCTTTTTGAAGTTTAAAACTTACTTCTTTTTCTTGCCTTTTTTGCCAGAATCAGCAACAGCGTCTTTCAAGCTTTTGCCAGCGGCAAATACAGGAGCCTTTTTCGCAGGGATTTTCAGAGGCTTACCGGTGCGAGGGTTACGACCTTCACGGGCAGCGCGCTCTTTTACCTGGAAGGTACCAAAGCCAACGAGGGTTACTTTGTCACCGGTTTTGAGGGTATCGGTGATGACCTTGATGGCAGCATCTAAAAATTCTTTGGCGTCTTTTTGAGATTGTCCAGCTTCTTCAGCAATTTCTTTGACCAATTGTTCTTTGTTCATGAGAGTTCTCCTTAGGTGTTGAGTTCAACCCTCACAGTGTAGGCTATATTTGGCGCTTTGACTAGTCTTCGGCCAAAAAAAGCTTCAAAAAAAATCAAAAAAATCATTTTCAAAACCCGCTCAAAGCCAGTCATGATCACAAAAAACACCTGAAAACCAGAAAAACCCTTATAAACAAAGGGTTTCAGGGTTTTTGCTTTAAAAACGGAAAAAGTCGGAGCGACTGGATTTGAACCAGCGACCCCCACTACCCCAAAGTGGTGCGCTACCAAGCTGCGCTACGCCCCGACAATTAAACAAAGACAGATAGCTAAAGCCATCTGACAGGGTAAGCCCTATTTTACGCTATTCTGAATCTATTGACTAGTTGATAGCTCAGAATTTCGCTGTTTATATTTACGCCGGGACAAAACACACCGTAAACTGAAGGCTATGTTATTACAAGCGCTTCTTCACCAACTGCCTTCTGACGATTCCACTTTTTCTGAAACCCCGTCTTATCCGGGTATGCTGAACGTACCCAACCTGGCTTCCATGGGAGCATGGGCCATTCACGTATCTGAGCTACTCAAAACTCACCCCACCACCGTTTTGTTTTTAGAAAGCCGTCAGGACATCGAAAAGATGCTGCATTTTTTAAAAACCTTTGGTGTAGAAGACTGTGTTTACTACCCCACCCCAAACTTGTCGCCTTATGACTGGAGCGGTGATGAAAAAATGAGCAGTCACCAGCGTCATGCGGTGCGCTATCGCTTGCTCAATACCCCCAATCCTCCCAAATGCATTCTGACCACCTACAAAGCCGCCACCCACATCATGATGGACAATATCACCTGGTACCAGTCCACGCTAACGCTGTATCCCGGTGATGTCATGGCTCCCCCGGAAATGGTACAACGCCTTATTCAGGCGGGGTACGAGCCCGTGAACTGGGTGTCCGAACGGGGACAGTTTACCCGGCGAGGTGCGGTCATTGACGTTTATCCGGTGGGCTGTGACGAAGTGGTACGCCTAGAATGGTTTGATGACGAAATCGAAAATGTGTTCACGTATCGTCTGAACGATACGCTATCTAAGCCAAAAAAGCAGAAGTATGTCACCGTTCCTCCGGCCTACGAATGGCTGATTCCAACAGATTATAAGGCGCTGAAAACCAAATTACAGGAAAACCATCGCGGAAATTATTTGACCTATCTCCAACAGATGGAGTACCGCCCGGAACTCTATCAAATTATGCGCTATTTCCACCCGGTGACCAGCTTAATGGGTTGTCTGCCCAAAAGCAGCGTGCTGGTGTGGCCTGAAGATGTATGGCTCAAGGCGAAATCCTATGCTTATAAACTGGACAACACGGCCAAAGATTTAGATGTGACGCCCATGCATTTTGGCTTAGCGGACATAAAAAAAACACACCAGGATTACACGCAACACTGTTTTACCGGGCCAGACGGCACCACCCGCAAGGTTTTATTGCCTCCCCTTGAAAAGTCTCTGGATAAAATCGCCGCCCGCTTAAGAGAAGAAGTCAAATCCGGTCAAAAAGTAACGGTGGTAAGCCCACGGCCCGAACGTATCAAGCAAATTCTCAATGAACGGAACTGCCCGGTCACCACCCGTTCTCATCAATGGACAGAAGGCCACGTGCAGGTGATTTCCGGAAATATTCCCGGGGGTTTTGCCTATCCGCCGGGACAATGGTTTTGCTTCAGTGACAAAGAACTCTTTGAAGATGCCGGACATATGACCCGCAAACGCAAAAAGAAACGGGCGCGCACCACACTGAAGCTCAACCAGCTGAAACCGCAAATGCTGGTGGTACACGAGGTCCACGGCGTGGGTCGTTATCACGGTCTGGTGCAGTATGACACCACGGGAGAAACCCGTGAGTATTTGTCCTTGCACTACGCCAACGAAGATCGCTTACTGGTTCCCGTGGAACAAATGCACCGCTTGCAAATTTATCAGGGCGTGGGCAGCGATCGCCTGAAGCTCCATAAGCTGGGCGGTAATGAGTGGGAACGGGCCAAGGCCAGGGTTCAAAAAAACCTGATTGAAATTGCCGAAAAGCTTTTACAAACCGAAGCGGAACGCATGAAAGCCGAAGGTGTTGCTTACCCGGAGGATACCCACTGGCAGCAGGAAATGGAACAAACCTTCCCTTACGAGGAAACCCCGGATCAGCTCAGAGCCATTCAGGAAGCCAAAATGGACATGGAAAAACCCCTGCCCATGAACCGACTGGTGTGTGGTGATGTGGGTTTTGGTAAAACGGAAGTGGCGCTGCGAGCTGCCTTCAAGGGTGCCATTTCGGGGTATCAGGTGGCTTTTCTGGCTCCCACCACCATTCTGGCTCACCAGCATTATCAGGTGCTCAAAGATCGCTTTGCACCCTACCCCGTAAGGGTGGAGCTGCTCAGTCGTTACCGTACCGCCAAAGAGTCAGACCGGGTATTTAAAGAAATCAAGTCCGGCGATATTGACATTGTGGTAGCCACTCACCGGATTCTATCTAAACGGTTAACCTTTAAAAAACTGGGCTTGCTCATTATTGACGAAGAGCATCGCTTCGGGGTCAACCAAAAAGAAAAACTCAAGCAACTACAGCCCAACGTGGACATTCTCACCATGAGCGCCACCCCCATTCCCCGCACCCTGAATATTGCTCTCGGAGGACTGAAGTCGCTGAGTTTGATTGAAACCCCGCCGCCCAATCGTCAGGCCATCAAAACCCACGTGAGTCCTTACGATGAAAAAGTGATCAAGGAAGCGCTCTACAACGAACTTCAGCGAGACGGACAGGTGTACTATATCCACAACCGCGTCAAAAGCATTTACGATGTGGGACGCAAAATTGAAGAGCTCGTACCCCAGGCCAGAGTGAGAGTAGCCCACGGTCAGATGTCCAAACAGGAACTGGAACGCACCATGTGGGATTTTTACCACCACGAATTTGACGTACTGGTGTGTACCACCATTGTGGAGTCGGGCCTGGATATTTCTAACGTGAACACCCTCATTATTGAACAGGTGGAGCGACTGGGCTTAGCCCAGATTCACCAGCTCAGAGGTCGCGTGGGCCGCTCCAATATTCAGGCCTACGCCTATTTACTGCACGATACCCATAAACCCCTCACCAAAGAAGCAAGGCAGCGCCTGACGGTGGTACAGGAATACAGCCATCTGGGTTCCGGCTATTATCTGTCGCTCAAGGATATGGAAATACGCGGTATTGGTAATATTATCGGGCCACAACAGCACGGAAATATCGTGACGGTAGGCTTTGAAACCTATTGTCAGATGCTGGAAGAAACCCTGGCCACCCTGCGGGGAGAACGCCCTGAAGACAGAGCCTACACTGCCTGTGTGGTGGATCTTAATCTCTCAGCCTATATTCCCGATGAGTGGATCAGTGAACCCCTGGAAAAAATGCGCTACTACCGCTCTCTGGCCAACGGTGTGGAAAAAGAATTTATTCTGGAACTCAAAAAAGAAGCCGAGAAAAAATTTGGAGCCATGCCCTATCAGGCAGAAACCCTCTGGCGCATTAGCACCACCCGCATTATGGGCAATGATTTACACATTGAAAAAATCAGCTACCAGGGCGACTGGATTGAAATTAAATTTGCCCTGCCCTTTAAACAGCTGGACAAAGCCCGGGCAGAACACGCTACCCTGAACAAGTGGAAACACGATGGCCTGACCCTGCGTCGCAAAAAACTGGGCAAGGGCAGCAAAAATCTTGATTTCATTGAAAAAGCATTGGAAGCGCTGCTGGAATTTGAAGAAAGTCAACCTGAGGATATTTTAGATGTCGCATAAAAATACGCTGACGCAAAAAGGCATTGTGGCCATGACTGCCCTGCTCTTTTTTGGCAGTGGTTTAACCCTGGCCGGGCAATACGCTTTAGAAGATTACAATACGGTCATTCGCGTGAATAATACGCGCATTACCCGCAGTGACGTGGCGCGACGCACCCTGGAATACCAACCGTATTTCCAACAAATTAAAACACCCAAAGAACAACAGGCAGATTATGTACACGACGCGCTGATTGAAAGAGAATTGCTCGTACAGGCGGCGCAGAAAGAAAACATGACCGTAAGCGCTGAGGACGTGGAAGCCGAATGGCAAAAGGTGTTTAATCAACAGTATTCCGGTGATCAGGAGGCCTTTGAGCGGGATCTGGCCCGCAGCAACTACACGCCCTCACTGTATCGCCGTGAGCTCAAATCCCGACTGCTGGCCAATAAAATGCGAGAACGCATTCAGCAAGATGTTAAAGTCACGGAACCAGAACTCAAAGCTCATTATGAAGAAAACAAAGCCAATTATGCAGCTCCTGAAAGGGTGTCCGCTCAGCATATTCTCATACACACTGACGAAGGCGAAGACAAGGCCCGGCAAAAAGCCACCAGGATTCTGGCGCAAATTCAGCAGGGAAAACCTTTTGAAGCCCTTGCCAAAGCAGAATCTGACGACGGTACCAGCAGTGAAGAAGGGGGCCAGCTGCCGCTCTTTAGTCGGGGAGACATGAGTGCGGACTTTGAAAAGGCCGTCTGGCCCATGAAACCCGGTGACATCAGTCAGGCTCCCGTCAAGACCGAATTTGGCTTTCATATTATCAAGCGGGGCAAAACTTTAGCAGCTGGTCCCAAGCCTTTTGCGGAAGCTCGCCCTGTTTTTGAACCCCGCTTACAGGCAGAAGCGGAAACAAAAGCACTGGAAAAATGGCTCGAAAAAGCCAAAAAAGCGGCGAATATTACCCGTAAATCTGCCTGAAATTCGCAAATCACCCTCAATCCCCTCCACCCCTTGAAGAGGGCTTTGGTAAACTGGACAGTAAATACATTAATCGAACATCCAGACACAGCTTCTGGCGAAAGTAGGAAATCCCATGGCTAAGAACGGACAAAAAGGGCCTCAGCTCGTGGTTGCCGCCATTTTCACCACCATTATTGTGGGGGGCGCAGCGGCGACGGGCAGCTATTTCTGGGCCAATAATAACGCATATGCCGCGAAGGTAAATGGAGAAACCATTTCCACCAAAGAATACATTGAATTTGTAGATCGCGCCAAAAAACAGTATGCCGGTCAAATTGGGGCCGACTTCAACAGCGAAGCGGGCCAAAATATGCTCAAAACCCTTAAAAAGAACATCATGGATTCTCTGGTAGACATGTCGGTAATGAAACAGGCCGCCAAGGACAAGAACCTCACCGTGGATGCCGAAGAAAAAGAAACCAAGTTCAAAGAGCTTATCAAAAGTCGTTATCAGGGCAATGAAGAAGCCTTTAAAGAAGCCCTGGAACAAAATAAGGTGACCCGCGCAGAATTTGACGAGCAGTTTGCAGATCAACTGCTACTCCAAAAACTCTTTAACGACATTGTTAAAGACGTCAAAGCCACCGATGAAGATATCAAAAAATTCTACGAAGAAAATATCGCGCGCTTTAAAACCCCTGAACAGCTAAACGCCCAGCACATTTTGATCAAGGCCGATCCTGAAAATGAAGCGGAAGTGAACAAAGCCAAAGCAGAAGCTGAAAAGCTCATTGCCCAAATCAAAGGCGGTGCCGACTTTGGCAAGCTGGCGGAAAAACACTCACAGGATGAAGGCAGTAAAGTCAAAGGTGGAGACCTCGGCGGTTTTTCAAAGGGTCAGATGGTGCTTCCTTTTGAAGAAGCCCTCCTCAAACTCGACAAGGGAGAAGTCACCGCAAGTCCTGTAAAAACACGCTTTGGCTGGCATATTATCAAACGGGGAGAAACCACTCCTGAAACTACCCGCAAATTGGAAGAAGTTAAGCCGCTTATATCCAGTAATCTTCAGCAAAAACAACAGCAAGAAGCTTTTGAAGCCTGGCTCAAGAAAGAAAAAGAAAAAGCCAATATCAAGGTGAACGAATCTCTGCTGGAAGTGAAAGCACCGCCTAAAAAAGAAGAAAAAGCAGAAACGCCTGCTGAAGGTGCCACCTCTGAAAAAGCACCTGGTAATGCAGCACCTGACACCACTGAAAAGGCATCCGCCACTGAAAAATCGGATGCTTCTCATGGAGGAGATCACGAAGGTGACCATAAAGAAGGTGCAGACGGTCATTAATGCCTGATATTCATGTGCTGGGTCTTGGACCGGGCCCGGCACGTTATATGACGCTTGAAACGCGGGATTTACTCCTTTCGGAGCATCCCGTGTATTTGCGTACGGCCATCCACCCCACCGTGGAAGAAATCAACGCGTGGGGCTGTCAGTACACCAGCTTTGATCAGTTATATCAGCAGGCCAAAAACTTTGAGGATTTGTATCTGCAAATTGTCAATAATTTGGCCGCAGAAGCTCAATCCCACGGCACCATTGTTTATGCGGTTCCAGGCAATCCGCTGGTAGCAGAAAGTACCGTCACAGAGCTGCTGCGTCACGCAGAGCATCACGACTTGAACGTGCACATTCATACGGCAGTCAGCTGTATTGACGTCATGTGCGAGTCTCTCCACTTAGATCCCACAGATGGACTTCAAATTTTGGATGCCCTGCGCTTTGAGCTGGAACATTTGCACTTGGATCAGCCCACGCTCATTACCCAGGTGTATTCCCACGCCATTGCCAACGATGTAAAGCTAACCCTATTAGAGCGTTTAGATCCCGACTTTGAAATACAGGTGATTCGGGCTGCAGGGTGCAGCGATGAACAAAAAGTGGCGCTGGCTCTTGAAGATCTGGATCGCATCGAATGGATTGACCACCTCACCACCGTTTACATTCCCACAGCGGACGTGACCCAACGTTCGGGGCTGGTGTATTTACAGCACGTGGTGGCCGCCCTGCGCGATCCGGAAAATGGGTGTCCCTGGGATCTCAAACAAGATCATCAGAGTTTGCGAAAATATTTCTTAGAAGAAGTCTACGAAGCCGTAGAAGCCATTGACGATGACGACCCAGACGCCCTCTGTGAAGAACTGGGAGATGTACTGTTTCAGGTCTACCTACACGCTCAACTGGCCCAGGAAGAAGAACTTTTTGATTTGAACGAAGTGGCCCGTGGCATTGCTGAGAAATTAGTGTACCGACACCCTCACGTCTTTTCTGACACCACGGTGGCTGACGCTGATGAAGTGGTGAAAAACTGGGAGCAACTCAAAGCCGCTGAAAAGGCAGAAAAAAGCGGTGAAAAAGTTAACTCCGTATTGCACAACGTCACTCGCACATTGCCAGCGCTTAGCCTGAGCGAAAAAATTGGTAAGAAAGTGGCCCGTGTAGGCTTTGACTGGCCAGAAGTCAGCGGCGTTTTCGCTAAAATTGATGAAGAATACCTCGAGCTCAAAGAAGCCTGTGCAGCAGAGGACCCGGACGCTATTTTTCACGAGTTGGGCGATTTTTTGTTCACCGTGGTGAATCTGGCACGCTGGTATAAACTGGATCCAGAAGACGCTCTGCGTAAAACCTGTGAACGCTTTACGCGACGTTTTCAATCCCTGGAAAAACAGTTAGACGGTCAATCTCTGAAAGACTTGCCTCTGGAAGATTTTGAAGCAGCCTGGCAGCAGGCCAAAAAGGAAGTGGGCTAATGATCAGCTTTTTACAGGGACAGCCGGTGCATCATACGGCCCAGAGCGTGATTATCAACGTGCAGGGAGTGGGCTACGAGGTGCGGGTCAACGAGCGCTTGTTACAGCAATTGCTATCTCAAAAAAACACGGACATTCAGCTCACTACACACCTGATTAACAAGGAAGACAGCCTTGAACTGTACGGGTTTCAATCTCCTCAGGAAAAGGATATTTTTTTGCAGCTTACCAAAGTCAGCGGTATTGGCCCCCGGACTGCTCTGGCTATTTTTTCAATTCTGGACTTTACCGAAATTGTGCGGGCCATTGTTTCTAATCAACCTCAGATTTTGAGTCAGGCACCGGGGGTAGGCAAAAAAACTGCCCAGCGTATTATTTTAGAACTCAAGGAAAAACTCAGCAAGATGCATGCCCTTCAGCTAGGGACGGTTGCTGAAACGCCTTCGGATCTGCCTCAGGATTGGCAGGAAGAAATTGAATTGACCTTACTTGCTCTGGGTTATAGCCCCTCAGAAATTCAGCAAAGCTTGCAAAAAGCCGGGCAAATGCATAAGAATAGTGATAGCGTTGACGATCTATTGCGCACGATCCTGGCAGAATTAAGTGAATGATCCCGTTTTTTAATGTAAAGATAACCTAAATTTACGTTATTTTGCCGTTTTGCACGTCAGTTTTGATCGGACAGGCCCCATAATAAGAATGTAGCAATTCCAGGAGGAAACCTTATGTCAGTCGGTTTCAATCACAATCAGGCCATTTTAGCGGGAGCCACATCCACTCCGGCCCCCATGCCTTATAGCCCCAGTTATAGTGTTCCTATTCAGTCAGGCCCTCAACCTCTTAATCCCAACATGCCCGTGGACAACTACGAATCGACCCGCGACAAGAGCGTCGGCGATTTTGTGGGTGGTTTCTTTACCGGTGCAGCCAAATCTATTTATGGTATGGGTGAAGGCCTTGTATTCCTGGGCAAGGCTACCATTTCTGGAATTTCAAATCCTGTTAGCGCTGCTAAGACCGTGGGACGTACCGCGCTACACGTTGCAACCCACCCCTGGCAAACCACCCAGAGCATTGCCAAAGGTATTGTAAAACCCTATTCCACCGCCCTCAAACAGGGCCAATACGGTGAAGCCCTCGGTAGACTGACCGTGGATCTGGCAGTGGTCACTTCTGCTTTTGCTGAAAAAACACCTGCTCCTGGCCCGGTAGATCCTCCACCCACTGATGCCATCGATGACATCGCAGACGTGGTAGACGATATTCCACCCCCTAGTGTTGCAACCCCCGTACCTCCTGTAGGTGGTCCAGCCGGTGGCGCGAGCAATAATATTGTTAACGATATTAAAGACGTACTGCTCGACAACGTGGGTAACGGTAATATTACCGGCGACAATAACACCATCAATATTATTATTGGCGGAGGTACTCAAACCGCCAGTAGTAC
The DNA here is from genome assembly GCA_964342365.1 of uncultured Candidatus Sericytochromatia bacterium. GTDB lineage: Bacteria > Cyanobacteriota > Sericytochromatia > UBA7694 > UBA7694 > CAXRDE01. The sequence continues at coordinate 32,329 of CAYFGW010000003.1, forward strand.
TGGAACCGGAGCTGCGGCAGTTAATCGTGCGGCAAGCGTTGCCGACGACATTGGTAATGTTGCTGACGATATCGGCAATGTGGCCGATGACATTGGTAACGTGGCTGACGATGTAGCTTCTGTGGCCAGTCAAACTGCCGGAGCAGCTAATATGGGTGCTCAGGGCGCCAGTGTGGGCACCCGCATCGGTCAGGGCATTGACTATATTCTGACAGCCCCTGCCAAGCTGACTAACGGTATCGGCAACGCAGTGAGTTCTGTAGGCCGCGGTATCCAGAAAGTAGGAAACGCGATTCTGCACCCCATTGATACGCTCAAGGGCATTAATCCAGTGAGTGTTACTGAGTGGGTTGCTGAAGGTATCCGCAGCGGCGGTAACGCAGTGGCTAACGGCATGATTTTCGCCGCCCATAACCCTGGACAGGCTCTTGTGGTAGCCGGTGCAGTGGGCCGTGGCGGAAAAGCGGCTGAAGATATTCTCTCTGAAATGGATATCGTTCGCTAAGACCGACTTCATCATTCATTAAAAAAAGCGAGGAACATATTCCTCGCTTTTTTGTGTTAAACCCCTCGGTGAAGGGTATACTGAAGATATGCAGCCCCAGGATTATTTCTCACAACAGGCCTTTGAAAAGCTGTGTCAGGACACCTTCTACACTGCCACACGACGCCGAGCTCTGCCCATGAAAACCGGGAAACTTAGCTTAAGCCCCTACCGTCTGCTGGTACAAATTGGTTTACTCGGCCCTCAGCTTGGTGGACAATGCATCCTGGATTTTCCGCTTTTGACGGCATTGAACCTGTGTGCCCTGACCTTTGCTCAGAAAAAGTTTTCTGATTTAGATCTTGACGAACCCGCTCAGAAAAAGCTCAGAAACCAGCTCCTCGGCATTCCCGTGAGGGCTTTTGAGAAATTCACCTGTCACGAAACCTGGGTCAAACGGATCCATATTGATCTGGGTACGGTATTTGAAGACGAACAATTGGAAGTCTATATTCTGGATAAGATGCTCAAGGTAAACTCTAATCTTTACCCCACGCAAAAAATAGCGTTGGACGATCAACAGCGTGCCGTACTCCCGCGGGACAACGTGAATTTCATTTTTCAGGTAGAGGACAGCAGCACCCTGTACATGGAACGGGACGAAAGTCAGGCCACCCTGGGGCCAGTACCACCAGCCGTGACAGAACACGCTCTACTCACACAGGTAAATCAAAATACCCATTTGATTAAATCAGCGGGCTTTCTGGTAAAATCCAGCCTTCTAGAAATCGCCAATCAGGTGGCTCCAGCCATGATTCCGTCTCATCTGGTGGGAGATATCAGTGCCCCCCATTTGATTGCTTCACGAGAAGCCCACCTGCCGCTTCCTCATCTGAAGCGCTATAATACTGAAGTGCTACTCATGGGAGCTGGCCCTGTCAGAATTAAACTAGAAATCGGAGGCATTCAGGGATTTTCCAATTCGCAGCTCGATATCTTAAAATCGTTATTCAATCACACCTTCTACCATCCCGAACTCAAAAAAGCCTTTGGTTAACCCTATGGTGCACCATTGTGGTGATGCAAATGTGCCTCCCACTGTCTTCACAGGCCCAGTCCAGACCCACTCCACGCCCCACGGCCTCCCCCGGTAGTTCTTCTAATGAAGAATACACCCTGGAAGCTGATGAAGAGGATAAAAGCCCTTTTGCCGCAGCCGGGCTTTCACTCCTGGTCCCCGGACTGGGTCAGATGTATGTGAATGAAAGCATCTGGCCGGAATCTTTGATTACGCTAGGTGCAGCAGCCTCCATTGCCACCTTTCTGGTGGTAGACCAGCAGCGTCAAAATTCAATTCGCATGCGTGAGGTGAGCGGAGGACAGACGAAAGAACTGGCCGATGCTCAGTGGGAAGCCATCTTACTCATTTTACGCATTGCAATTCCCAGTTTATGGTTGTGGAATACCGGAGATGCTTTTCAACAGGCGCAAAAACATAATCTAAACGTGATCCGCAACCTGAATTCTTTATCAAAAGCATATATAATAGAAGAAAATCTTTTTTCGGTGACTTTATGGCAATTTTAGCAGCAATCTCTACTCCCCTTCGCAGCAGCGCGCTGGCAGGCTTACTCGCATTCGGTTGTGTAAGCCCCGGCTTTGCACAATCTGTTTCCGCTGAAGCCCCCTGGCAGGTCAGTGTTCAGGGCAGTGACCCTTTACAAGGTATGGACCTGGAAGCCCTTGAGACTCAGAAAAAAATGCTGATGGAACAGAAAAAAAGTCCCGAAGCCGCGACCCTGCTCTCGGTCATTCCGGGCACGGGACACTTTTATGCGGGTGACAACACCCGGGGTGCCTGGGTGATGGGTGGTTTTGCTGGCACCATCTTACTGAGTTTTCTGGGCTCTTTTTTGCTGAGCAGCATTGATAATGACGCCGCCAGAACTGCTGCTGTCATTGTTAACGTGGCCCCCACCTCAGCCTACTGGGCCTGGAACCTTTCAGACACTTATTATCAAACACTGCTTCATAACCAGCAAATTGATCAACAAATTCAGGGAATTTCTTTAAAACAAAAAGACTATGGCTATTACTCCTCGCTCTTACACCTCTATTTTTAAGCACACACTTTTGGCAGCAACGGCCTTCTTGACCGCATGTGCCCCGGTGAGTACTCCTTCTTCACCTGAACAAACGCCTGTGGCCGGTCTGGTGCGCAAGGCTTTTGCTCCCACCTGGTCCCCCTCAGGTGAGCAGGTGGCCTTTTTATACCGCTATCGGGCTGAAGGCTCTCAGGACGTGAAAGACGCCCTGTTTACCATTCTGCAAAATGGCACAGATCTGGTGAAAGTACGCAATCTGAGTCCGGCCAGATTTCAAGACCTCGACTGGTCCCCCAACGGAACTTTGTTTTTGCTCACCAGTGAAGATACAGAAGAAATTTATTTGACCGAACGTAATGGACAAAACCTGGAAAAAATTGCCGAAGGTGCACAGGTGAGTTGGCATCCCACCAGCGATAAATTTGTCTCGGTATTCGACAACACTTGCCAGGAAGCAGATCGCGTGGGAGGAAAACAATGTCGCCGCCAGATTCGTCTTTACGATATCCCTTCCCGTACGCACGTGGCACTCAACGTGGATCTGCCCCGTGAAGTGATTGCTCCTCACTGGTCAAAGGACGGCTTGCGTATTTCGTGGTTGACAACTGCTACCAACGAAACCAAAGAACTGTCCGAACGCATCTTACAATTACACAATTACAATATTGCCACGGAAACCGATCAGATTACCGAAATTCAAACCACCGACTTAAGTTTTGCCAACGGCGCCTGGTCTGACGATGAAACCCAGTTTGCCTTCAATTATTTGAGTCGTGTTTATCTCTATCTTTTTGATAGCCAGGAATCTTTCGAAATAACTCCGGGCGTACAACCCGCTCTGTCTAATGACAATAACCGCATTTTGTACACCAATTTAATTGGTCAAAACCGTGGGGATATTGCGGTCTTTGATCGCAGCAGTGAACGCATTAGCACTATTATTTCACACCGGGATTTGCCTGAACTGTAACCCTTACTTTAACCTCTGCTTTTGGGTTACGTCTGCAGATGTCTCAACCGTATAATGAAAGCATACTTTGAAAAAGGAATGCATTATGGCTTTAAAACATCTGGGAAAAACCACAGAATATCCCGATCATCCCGACAAAGCAGAACTGGACACATTTGAAAACCCGTCACCGGGCAGAGATTTTCTCATTCATCTTCACTGCCCCGAATTTACGGCGGTATGCCCCATCACGGGCCAGCCTGATTTTGCCACTATTGAAATTAACTATATTCCCAACGAATTATGCGTGGAATCCAAAGCGCTAAAACTTTATTTGTTTGCTTTTCGCAACGTGGGAATTTTTCATGAAGCGGTTACCAATCGGATCCTGGATGATCTCGTGGCGGCCACACAGCCTAAATATATGGAAGTCGTGGGACATTTCAGTGCGCGGGGGGGGATATCTATTCGCGTCAATGCACAACACGGTGAGAAACCCGCTAACTTTTAGACCCCGTTGAAGTTGCGTTAAAAAACGCGGTCAAAGAAAGAGAATACTTTCGCCTTTGTCCGTTCCCAGCCGCTGAAATCTTTACTGGTCAGCGGCTTTAACGCGTGGGCATTATGGTTAAATAAACGATCTTCCACGGTTTTAGCAAAGCGGGCATCGGTAATGGAAGTATTCAGCTCTTGATTATTTTCCAGGGCACGGGTATCCAGATTAGTAGAACCAATCGTAGTCCAGATGCCGTCAATGGTCATCAGTTTTCCGTGGGTGAATACAGAATCATCTTTACCCGCGTCTACTTTATAGACCTGAGCACCAGCTTCAATCAAACGTTCCCCGTTTTGCTTATTTAAGACCGTATGTACAGGGTTATCGCTCACTTCAGGAAGTAGAATTTTAACTTCTACTCCCCGTTGGGCTGCAGAAATCAATGCCTGAATAACATCTTCGTCAGAGAAATAAGGATTCACCAGATAAACATTTTTGAGAGATGTGTGAATGGCGCTAATAAAAGCATTTTTGGTGTCTTTTTCTTTGCCCACTTCGTGGGGACTCGTCACCGTAACACGGGTAGCAGAGTTTCCAAAGTGCACGCCTTGCGGTAAGCGAGGAGGATTGTCGGGGATCTGTCCACCGGATCGTGTCCAGTTCACGAAAAACTCTTGCTGCAGCTCCTGAACGCTTTCACCTTCAATGGCTACCATTAAATCATGCCATTTATGGGCGTACTCATCACCCACATTCATGCCACCGGTAATCCCTTTATAGCCATCTACAAGCACCAGTTTACGGTGGGTAATATTCACGTTTTCCCAATCAAACAATTGCTTGTTGTAGATCTTAACGTCCACTCCATTGTCCATCAGATATTTAGGAATACGACCGTCTTCCGTAACCTGTCCCAGGCCGTCAAGCAAGACTTTAACGTCCACTCCCTGTTTACGCTTGTCCACCAGAAGTTGAGCAAAATCCCAGCCGGTTTGATCGCCGTGAAAGAGAAACATTTCCACATAGACGCTCTGCTGCGCAGACTTGATGTTTTCATGCATCTTGCCAAAAGCTTCTTTTCCGTCTACTAAGAGTTCAGAGCGATTGTTATAGGTGTTTTGAGTTCCTGTGGCGCGATCAATAGCACGGTTAATGCTACTGGCGGATGCCTGTTGTTGTAAAACATTAATGGCTGATTTTCGCGTGGGGCGGCGAATATTTAGCTGTAGCTGATCTGAACCAAAAACCTGAGACGGATTTTGAAGACCGTAAGCTCCGGAGGACGGGAGAGGAGAGCGCGGACGGTGAACGGGAGCAATGGGTTGTAAACGCTGTACAGATCGAGACACCGCACCCTGCTGAATCAAATTGGCCATCTGCTTCACCTCTCTAGAGTTATTAATTCTATTATAGGCAAGACACGAGATAAACCGAACCGCAAAAGTTAATTTGCGGGTAACTAAAAGTTAACTTTCGTTTAATTTAGAGCAACTCACGCTTAACGATCGCGATAGCGCCCGATTTTCAGATATTTACCCAGATTGGCATTCTCCTGTAAAAAGGGCTGAATTTCTCCCTGGCAGGCGGTCATTAAAGTGGTCACCCCAGGCCCATGCCCTGCAGTGTAAGAATCCGTATGGGTCACAACACCAATGGTGATGGCTCCCTTTTGAAAAGACCAGCCGTAAAAAGATTTGTAGTCCATTAAAGCCACAAAATCTCCCAGTTTGAGTTGATCCAGACCGTGCTCTTTAATAAAAGCCGGATCAGAAGTCTGGATATCTACATCTGCCTTAAACCCATCGGTGCGCCCTAATCCTGATCCTAACAATTCCGCAGGTACTTTGGCCGCCACGGGAAAGCGCATAATCTTATTCTGAGGATCCTCTTCAATATTGAGTTTATTTAATAATTCAGGGTCCAGACTCCAGATCAGCACCTCAGGATAATCATTGAGTGTCAGCCCCTGACCTCGGGCTCGGATTTGCAGGGTATCTCCCAGAGACAGGACATTAAGCGTCTCATCGGAAAAATCAATCATAACGTGTTCACAGCCGCCGTGAGTGCCCGTCACCACGCCTTTTGCCCCTTTGGCTTCCCCCGTCAAAACGCGGACTTCATTGCCTACACAGGCAAAATAATTAAAAGATAGGTTCACCCCCTCCGCACGACGCTCTACGGAAGCGGTGGCCGAAACACAGGGTTCAGCATGGTCTGCGGCCCATCCATAAACAGAGTCGCCCACCTTCAAGTTGTAGGTTATTCCCCCCACACCGGGCAACATGATTCCCTTCCCTTCGTGAGAAACCCGCCATCCACCGGCTCCCGGATAAATAGGTTTTCCTTCTACAGCGGTTTCGATCAAACGATCGGCATTGGACTGAATCATGATTTGTCTCCAGAAAGGATTTGAGGAACTTTAAAGAAAGGGGGTTCAGCTTCCGGTGCATTGAGAAAGGTTGCCTCTGGCGTTAATCCCACTTCGATTTGATCCTTACGGAAGTGATCCACCAATTCCCTTGCGTGGTAAGAAGGCTCGACTTGCTCAGTGTCCAATGCCTCTAATTGCTGAACATAATCCAATATTTTTTCCATATGTCGCTGGTAGAGCTGTGTTTCATCTTCTGATAATTGAAGCCGGGATAACTTCGCAATATGCTCCACCTGAGAACCTGAAATCGCCATTCAAAAAACCACCTGCAAGAAAGTAGCTTACATTGTAGCAAACTTACCTGTGGATAAGCTGTGGATAACTTTATTTATATTGTGGATAAACTGTGGATAATTCATTTAATAAGATATTAACAAAAGCCTCTAACTGTTTTATATTGGTGTTTCAGGGGTTGTGCATAACTTTTTTTCACCGTATAAAATAACTCTTGTTTATACACATGAATGTGGATAAGCTGTGGATAAGTAAGATATTTTCTGTGGATTTTATGTGAAAAACAAGCGATCCCTGGACAGATTTTAGGATTTTTTTGTGGAGGGATCGGGAGTGGATCCTGGAGGATCTAAAAAAGTGTGGGCTAGACAGATCCAGGGATCGATCGCCAGGGAGCATTCAGATTTATGGGAGCAGGATCTTCTCGACATCTTTCAACATTATTTCAGGTGAATAAAGGTTTTGTGTGCCACGTCACATTAATGTCTAGTGTCTGCATACAGGGGATCTCTACGTGACTGTCGAGAGACATTTCATCAGACAGATCCGGTCTACATTATAAGAACACATGCAGACAAAAAGATCCGGTGAAAAAGTTGGAACCCAAAACTGGACATACTCAAAAAGCAAAGTTATACTACTCGACAGATTCTGCCTTTATAGCTTTCTTTCAAAAATGACCCCTATTTATTACGAAAAATAAAGAAATGTTTTTTTTTGTAAATGATCCTGTGGATAACTTTGGGGACAACATTTTTGATTCCTGTGGATAGTGTTGGGGAAAACTTATTCCTGTGGAGAAACCCTTTCTTTTTCCACAGCTTTTACACAGTTTAAAGATTCGGTGAAACCCTGTTGTTTCCTCAATAGTTCACAGGTTTTCCACATTTCCACAGCCTCTACTATTACTAATTAAATATTTAAAGAATAAGATCTTAGTTCTTAATTACTTAGGTGTTCTAAGGGCTTTTGAAAACCCTCTGATTTGTGTTAGCTTGTGATAGCGTCACATTTTATGAACATCGGAATGAGAATTATGAAAGTCACTTGCCAAACAGAAGATCTGAAAAAAACCCTTCACGCCGTACAGCGGGCCGTGGCTGCCAAAGGCATTTTGCCAGTTTTGAGTAACGTACTTCTCAGTGCGGATCAGGGACCTTTTCTCACCATGACGGGAACAGACCTGGAAATTGGCGTAGAAGCTCGACTGGAAGCTCAGCTTGAAGACGCGCTGAAAATCACGGTTCCCGCTAAAAAACTATTTGAAATTGTGAACAAATTTCCCGACGATGCCATTACGTTGGAATTTAAAAACGATGGCACCGTCAGCCTACTGGGAGACAAACTGGCTTTTCACCTGAATACTTTACCCGCCGATGAATTCCCCAAATTGCCCCAGGTGGATCGTCAACAGGTGTTTGAACTGAATCTGCTGGATTTTTGCAAGGCCATTCGTCAAACTGGATTCGCTTCGGCCAGTGATGCCGCAAAAACCATTTTAACGGGCATCAATCTGAGTATTGATAATGACCAACTCAAACTGGCTGCCACAGACGGTTATCGCCTTGCTGTGAGGCATTTGAGTCTTTCTCAGTCGGGAGACACAGCCAATTTGATCGTTCCTCGCCGTACCCTGATTGAATTGGAAAAACTTGTGAAGCAGGATGCACAAGAGACCCTCCTTATGAGCTTTAATCAGTCTCACATTCTCTTTGAGTCCGGAGACAAAATTATCACCTCTCGTTTAATCGAAGGCAAATACCCTGACTATAGTAAAATATTGCCCCGTCAGTTTCAACGGAAGGTGTGGCTAGATACTCGTGCTTTTCTGGCGGCTGTGGAGCGCGTGGCTATTATGTCTTCAGATCAAACCCACGTGATTTCCTTTGATATTTCTGAACAGGGCGTCACGATCAGGGCTGGTGCGGAGCAGGGTAAAGCCCGTGAAGAAGTCTCCTCTAAATTTGAAGGAGAGCCCATTTCCATTAGCTTTAACGCACAGTACTTAATCGAAGTCTTGCGTATTTATGCTGAAGACAGCTCTCATGTGATGCTCCAGCTGAATTCTGAAGTACAGCCTGTGGTTTTCTCTGCTGTGGATAACGATGATTATCTCTGCATGCTCATGCCTATTAAGCCCTGACCTTGCAGGTAGAGTTTCTCAGCCTCCACCATTTTCGCAATTACACAGATCTTGAACTTGATCTGACGGGCCGTCAACAGGTGGCTTTAATCGGGCCCAATGCCCAGGGCAAAAGTAACTTTTTGGAAGCTCTTTATGTACTGGCTTTTGCCAGCTCTTTTCGCAGCTCTCGCTTGACAGAGCTCATTCACTGGGACACCCGCAGCTTTCTTATCAAATGCCGATGTCGTCGGGCGCGAGGGGACGATTTTTTACTGGGCTATGAAACCCGTAAAAACGGCAAACGCCTGATTCAGTATAACTACACCTATCAAAAACGTCTGATCGATTATATTGGGCATCTGAAGCTGGTGCTGTTTTCACAGGGGGACTTGAATTTAATAACCGGTCAACCCGGTCGTCGACGTTTGTACCTGGATTTATTATTAATTCAGTGCCGCGGTGGTTATTATAAGTTATTACAAAATTATAATCGCGTGATGAAACAACGCAATATTCTTCTGAAGTCCTTTAAAGACTATCGATCCGTGGACATGATCCCTGAAGCACAGCGCGATCATCTGGATATGTGGGATTTGCAACTGAGCCAGTTTGCTGCTTTAATTATTCAACAGCGGCAGGAAATGCTCACAGATTTATTGCCTCTCATTCGGCAAAAACATGTGGAAATGTCGGGACTGTACGAAGAGCTTGATATTGAGTACAGAAGTACCATTCCAGAACCAGATCCTGAGGCTATCCTGAAACTTTTGCAGCATAAGAGACGTCAGGACGTGTTTCGAGCCCAGACTTCTGTGGGGCCCCATCGTGATGATTTGTTAATCAAGTACGTGAAACGGGATTTAAAGGCCGTGGGATCACAGGGACAGATACGCACCGCTGCACTGGCCATGAAAGTGGCTGAACTCTGCTATGTTAAAGAAAAGATCGGAGAGTTCCCCATTTTGCTTTTGGACGATGTTTTTTCAGAACTGGACATTCGCCGCCAGCAGCTTCTGGTGGAGCAAATTGCCTATGACGGTTTACAGTCTTTTATTACCACCACCCATCTGGATCAAACTGTGGAAAAGCTGTTAAAAGAGCAGGGCTTAATTCTGCATGTCAGAGAAGGTCAAATCACGTGAAAACGCTACAGGAATTACTCAAGGGCTATTTACATCATCATCCCATGTCCAAGGGAGTAGATTTGAATCATTTGCTTCAGGAATGGCCGAATTTGCTGGGAACTTATCTGGCCCGGCGCATTCATCCGGTACGTTTTGAGCGGGGTGTTCTGATTTGTCAGGTGTCTTCTCCTGCACTGATTCAGGAATTTTCCTTTGTGCAAGACCAGATTCTAACCAAACTACGCACCTATAGCGGAGGAGAACTCATCCGTTCCATTCGCTGTGTCACTCAGGTGGCGTCTCGCCAGCAAAACCACCAGCAGCTCGAGGATATTCAACAGGCTTATCAACAGCGCCAGAAACAGTACAACACAAGTACTGAGGCATCTCCTCAGCTACAGGCCTGGGAAGAAGAATTGATTCGACGGCAGGCGGCCAGTATCCCAGACGATAAGCTCAGGGAAAAAACGGAGCAGGTGATTCAGTCCTTGTTGCGGCGTCAAAAGTATTTAAAGTCTCGAAAATGGTCCAATTGCGAGCGCTGTCAAACCTATTACGAACCCATTTATACGCGTTGCCCTTATTGTCACCTTTTTGTTTTTGAGCCAGAGGCATGATGCTAGAGTCCGTGATTCATGCGCTTACAGAACAAACGCAGCCCGTGTATTTTGTGGGCGGTTGCCTGCGGCAGTATTTCTTGAAAAAGCCCATTCATGATTACGACTTCGTGGTGGAAGGTTCTGCTATTGCACTCGCTCGAAAGCTCAGTCAACGCTTTTCTTTGCCCTGTTTTATTCTGGATACGGAGCGAGACATTGCGAGAGTTGCTCTTTCTCGTGAGGATACGCTGGATTTTGCTTCACTCCAGGGAAAAGATCTGAAAAACGATTTGCTACAGCGAGATCTTACGCTGAACGCCATGGCATTGCCGGTGACTCCAGAACTTCTTCACGGTACCGTTACACCAGAAATGTGCATTGATCCCGTGGGAGGATACGCAGATTTACAAGCCGGTATTGTGCGTGGCATTCAGGAGGCTAATTTTTTGTCAGATCCCCTGCGTTTGATACGTGCCTTTCGCTTTGCCACACAGCATGGTTTTTCTATTGAACCAGAAACCTTAGCATGGACACAGCAGCATGCAGTATGTCTCGAATCTTCAGCCTCTGAACGCATCCTGGCAGAAATCACCAAAATACTCAACGCTAAACACCTGGACGTATTATCCAGGGCACTTCCTGTGCTCTCGCAAATTACTGGCATCTCAGAAGAAAAATTGTCTGGTAACGTCAAAGACGTACAGGCCTTGCATGCCTTGCTCATATCACAGCACAATCCTTATTTTAAAACGCCGGTTACCGGAGAGCGACAGGTTTCAACACTCTGCCTGTGTTTTGTTCTCTGTTTTGCACATGAGTTTAGACGGGGAGTAGACATGTTGGGTGCTGAAGGTGCCAAGGTTTTTTTGTCTACTATTAAGTCAAAGAATAGGCTATACAAGGCGCTGAGCAATAGTGAACAGGCTTTTTTACAACGTCTTGTTCAACTCTTTATGGACTTGGGTAGGTTGCGTCTGGAGGACAAAATAACCCAGTCTCAGGTATTGCGCACCCTTAAATCAGAGGTGTTTTCAGCAGCTTTACTGGCTCATTTGTGGCAAAACGAGAGTCCGGTGATGGAGCACGCCCATCGGCAGTTGCAGCAAATGGTGGTGTACTGGAAAGAGAAAGACCATCCCATTGCTCACCCGATTCATTATCTCAAAGGCCACGAAATTGCAGAATTGTTAAATGAAAAGCCCGGGCCCCGCATTGGTCAAATCATTTCCCAATTACTGGATGCCCAGGCCGTTAATGAAGTGACAGATCGCGCTTCAGCGATCCGTTATCTTCAGCAAAACTTTAAGCGCGAATAATCGCCAGTACGTCGTCTCTCAGCGTCTCCATAGCCTCTTGAGAGTCTGCTTCGCAGTTTAAGCGCAGCAGTGGCTCTGTATTACTTTTACGCAGGTTCAGCCACCACGTATCTCCAATAATGGATAAGCCGTCAATTTCTACAATTTCGCCCTTGTTTCCGTACGCTTTGCGCACAGCTTCCATGACGGCATCCGCATCTTCGACTTCTGAATTAATTTCTCCACTAATAAAGTAATTTTCGCGGGCTTTCATGACCTCTGACAGCGATGCGTTCGCTTCAGATATCATTTCTGCGGTTAAAAAGACGGGCAGTGAAGAATTGTCCGCATAGAATTCTTCATTAAACTTGAAGTAGAAATGTCCACTGACTTCCCCTCCCAGAACGGCTCCCGGCGTTTCCTTCATTTTGGACTTCATAAAAGCGTGTCCCACTTTCCACATAAAGGCCTTACCACCCGCTGCTTCAATGGTTTCACGCACATAGCGACTGCCGCGTACGTCGTAGAAAATCGTGCTACCGGGGTAACGCTTAAGCAAATAAGCACCCAGACGTCCAGTCATAAAGTCTCCGTCAATAAAGTCTCCATGATTGTCCACAAAGAAGGCGCGATCGCTATCTCCATCGAATCCCACACCAAAATCCGCTTTGACTTCTTTCACCTTGGCTATCAGATCAAGCCGGTTTTCTTCAATCAGGGGATTGGCTTCGTGATTGGGGAAGGATCCGTCCGGTTCAAAGAACATGGGGATTACTTCAATGGGCGTATTTTCAAACATTTTGGGAGCCACCAGGCCCGCCATACCGTTACCGGCGTCTACCACCACCCGCAGAGGCTTAATTTTGTCCATGTCTACCAGGCCGTGAATAAAACGCACGTAGGCTTCTAACATGCCGGGCTTGGGAATAATTTGTCCTTTTTCGCTGGCAGGAGTAAATTCATTTTTGTGGTACAGCGCCTCAATATCTTTGATACCAGACTCTCCACCAATGGGGGTGGCGTGACTGCGCACCATTTTCAGACCGTTATATTGTCCGGGGTTATGAGATGCTGTAATCATGATGCCGGCATCTGCTCCAAGCTCCTCTACCGCAAAGTAAAACATGTCGGTGGTGGACATACCAATATCGTAAATGCTGGCTCCCTGTTCCGTAATTCCCCGGGAAAGCTCTTTAAAAATGGCTGGACTGGACGTGCGCATATCTCGCCCAATCACAATGTGTTTGGCTCCCAGAAATTCCACAAAGGCTTTGCCAACAACATAGGCTACGTCTTCGTTGATTTGCTCGGGGTAAAGTCCTCGAATATCATAAGCTTTAAAAATGGTTCCCATCATGATTCTCCTTTATGTTTTAAACCTGTACCGTTTCGGTTTCAGGCAGTGAATTGACAATGTCTGCACAGCGCTGACACAGTTCAGGGTGTTTAGCGTCGCTACCAATGGTGGTGTCCACAATCCAACAGCGTACGCATTTATGACCCTCTGCCGCTGAAATACTTACCGCAAAATCTGCATGCTCACTTTGACCCAGGGTACCTGTAGGCACATCTTCTACAATATGCAAATCTGCCAGTATAAACACCTGACGGAATAATTCCCGATGCTGTGTCAGGTAGTTACGCATATTTTCGTCACGGTGATAAACCTTTGCCACCGCTTCCATAGAGCGCCCGATATGTTTATCAGCCCGTGCTTTTTCTAGCAGTAAATTCAGTTCATCTCTGATTTCCAGAACGCCATGCCAGTGAGTGGCCAGCGCTTCGTCACGCCATTCTTTGTGAATCTCTGGAAAATTCATCAGTAAAACGCTTTCGGGCATTTCTTTGCGCAGGGCATCCGGCATTTTTTCACGGGCATCTTCTGCCAGGTGACTGAGTACCGGGGTGACCATTCCCAGTAAAGCTTTGAGCACTTCCCAGAGAACGGTTTGTACCGAACGGCGCAGGGGGGAATCCGGTTTTTCAATGTATAGAATATCTTTGACAATGGCAAAGTAAATATTACTGAGATCAATCACACAGAAGTTTTGTACACTCTGATAAAAACGGTAGAAAGCGTAACGTTCAAAACTACCCTGTACATCTTCAACAACGTGGCTGAGCTTGTGCAAAGTGTACCGGTCTAGCTCACTCAATTTATCGAAGGACAGTGCGTCTCTGAAGGGATCGAAATCATACAAATTGCTCATCAAAAAACGCACGGTGTTACGGATTTTTTTGTAAACGTCTGCCAGCTGTTTCAAAATGTCGTAAGAGACTTTGACATCACTGGTGTAGTCCACGGAAGCCACCCACAAACGCAGCACATCAGCACCATATTGCTGAATCACTTTGGAGGGCTCCACAATATTACCCAGAGACTTGCTCATTTTTTTGCCTTCGCCGTCCAGGGCGAACCCGTGAGTCAACACCGTACGATATGGCGCTTCACCATAAACGGACATGGAGGTGAGTAGCGAAGATTGAAACCAACCCCGATGCTGGTCTGAGCCTTCTAAGTAGAGATCCGCCGGAAAGTTCAATGCTTCCCGTGCCCGTACAACGCCGGTGTGGCTGGTACCAGAATCAAACCACACGTCCATAATGTCGGTTTCTTTGGTAAATGCCGTACAGCCGTCCACACTATAACCTTCAGGTAAAAGCTCGTGACTTTCTTTTGTCCACCAGACATTGCTGCCTTCTTTTTCTACCTGATCAGCCACGTGTAAAATCAGCTGTTTGTTAAGGATTGCTTCGTTTGTGTCCTGACGATAAAAAGCCGGTATGGGAACTCCCCATGTCCGCTGTCTACTGATGCACCAGTCCGTACGATCTGCCACCATATTTTCAATACGTTCTTTACCGCTGGCAGGCACCCACTGCACATCTTGAATTGCATCAATAGCATCCTGACGAAAGGAGTCCACAGAAGCAAACCACTGCTCAGTAGCCCGGTAGATCAGTGGGGTTTTGGTACGCCAACAGTGGGGGTAAGAATGAACAAAGGTGGTGTGATACACCAATTTATTTTCTGTTTTTAAGCGCTCTACGATGGGTTCATTCGCTTTTTGGTAGAACACCCCTTCATATCCAGGGGCCTCTTCGGTGAAGACACCGTTGGCATCTACGGGTGATAAAACCCCCAGTTTGTATTTTTCACCCACCACAAAATCTTCCATCCCGTGACCGGGAGCCGTATGTACACAGCCAGTACCGGCTTCTGCAGTAACATGGTTCCCCAGAATCACCAGCGAGTCTCTGTCATAAAAGGGATGCTGACACACCAGTTTTTCCAGCGCTTTACCCTT
>CAYFGW010000004.1:0-43711 GCA_964342365.1 uncultured Candidatus Sericytochromatia bacterium
AGTGAAATGGCCATAATCAGAGCTGAATAAATCAGGGTGCGCCCGGTGGATTGCAGGGTGTGTTTCAGGGCAATATTCGGGTCATGCTGCTGCCGCTCTTCCCGGTAGCGACTGACCATAAACAGGGCGTAGTCAATGGTCAGTCCCAGTCCCAGCATGCTGTTTAAAATCATGCTGGTTTCGTTGCTGCCCATGCCCAATAGATAGACCAGCGCCTGGGTTCCCAGCAGTGTACTCAGGCCCACCACCAGCGGCAGGGCTGCTGAAAGCAGACTTCCAAAGCAAAAAATCAGCACCACAAAGGCAAAGAGCAGGCCCCAGATTTCGGTTTTTGCGGTGTCTTCCCGGCTGGCGGCAGACATATCGTAAAAGAAAGCCTGCTGACCGGTGAGCCAGGTGTTTATTCCCGAGTCTTCAGACCATGTTTTCACAAACTGGCGCAGCTCCGGAATAATGGCTTCTGCTTCAAAGATGGGAATGTTCAGACGCAGTTGGACACTATAAATAATGTGTTGTGCGTTTTCGGGGGCGGGAATTTCTCGCACGCTGGCCACATCTGGATGATTGCGCAACCCCGATAACAGCGTTTCGTCCGCCTGTTGTCCCGGCTCCAGTATGAGAGCCAGGACCCGCTCGTGACTGAAATTAAAGTATCTGCGGGCCATCTGATCGGCACGGTAGGCAGAGCTGCTGCTGGCTCCTCCGGCCTGCATACGGGGAGGCGGCCCGTTTTGCTGTAACAAAAAGAAAATAACTCCACTCCACAGCAAAAGAAAAAATACCAGCAGCCGTTTACGTTGTCGGGTCAGTAGCCCGGTCAGAGCATGAAGAAAGGTGAGCATGATTTCAGCATACCCGATTGCAACCTGTTGCAAAAGAAAAAGGCAGAAACGATAGTTGTGTTTCTGCCAGAGTCACCCGTTGATAATGGTTGGATTTCGGCTAACAAAGAGGCAATTGAATGTTTTTGCTAACCTGTTATAGTTATAACGCGAAATCAAAAAAAAGTCTACAGAATTTTCTATACATGCCGTTAAAATGATATAAAATAGCTATAAATGATGTTTTTTTTAGCAAAGAAAAAAGGCAGAAACGATAGTTGTGTTTCTGCCAGAGTCACCCGTTGATAATGGTTGGATTTCGGCTAACAAAGAGGCAATTGAATGTTTTTGCTAACCTGTTATAGTTATAACGCGAAATCAAAAAAAAGTCTACAGAATTTTCTATACATGCCGTTAAAATGATATAAAATAGCTATAAATGATGTTTTTTTTAGCAAAGAAAAAAGGCAGAAACGATAGTTGTGTTTCTGCCAGAGTCACCCGTTGATAATGGTTGGATTTCGGCTAACAAAGAGGCAATTAAATGTTTTTGCTAACCTGTTATAGTTATACGATAAGACGTGTAAAAAATGTGTGTAAAACCGAGACAGAAGTATAAAAAAAGTATAAAAGTCACTCTTCGCGTCACTACCCGCTGCGGCGGGAAGCTCGTTTTACCAGTTCAAAGTTTTCAAAGGCCAGAGCGTTGTCTTCCGCGTCTTGCTTGCGTTGGCGACGACTCCACTCCAGAAAAATGGCAATAAAGGCACTGGCAAAAATAAGGCTTGATACCACCTTCAGCGTCCAGCCCGACAGCTGCTGGTCAGCCAGAGCATTGAGTGGCGTAATGCGTGCAGCGGTGGCATAGACCCCGTAAAGGGGTTCACGGGTGAAGGTTAACAGGGCAAATAAAGGCACCTGACCCAGAATAAGGGTGACCAGGTAGAACATTTGTCGGGGCATATTTAAGCGCATGGGCTGATAGCGCACGTTGAGCGGGAGCCACATCAAAAAACCCAGTGCCCAGATGCCGAATACATGCATCTGATCGAGAATGTCGTAACGTAACCCCAGATTGTAAACGGCGGGCAAATGCCACACAAAAAAGAGAATGTTAAACCCCACCGTGCTCCAGGTAATATCCAAAAAGGGAAACAATATTTTACGCCTGAAAGGGTTTTGCCAGAGGGTCAGCCATAAAATATTGGGCACCGAACGGAGCGTAAGGGCCGGTAACACATAAAGTAAAATCAGGGTCTCAAACATGCGAGCCAAAAAAAGGTATTCTCTTCCTGCGTGATGCAGGGGGCTACTGCCCACAAGCGCCACGAGAGCCAGACTCATATAAACCCCCCAACCCTGCTTTACGTTTTTGGCGTTACCCCACGATATTTTGCTCCACGCAAAAAAAACCCAGGCGGCAAGTAAACAAAAGAGATAAAGCCAATAGGCGGGAAACCAGTGAAGGTTGGACATGTTAGTACCTTAGAAAGAGAACGGGGAGTGCGTCAACTCCTTTTCCTAATTAAAAGCATTCGCTACAATAAAAGGTATGCTATATACCCGTTTGATCGCTCGTTTATTAGGACTCGTAT
Organism: uncultured Candidatus Sericytochromatia bacterium; assembly: GCA_964342365.1. GTDB lineage: Bacteria > Cyanobacteriota > Sericytochromatia > UBA7694 > UBA7694 > CAXRDE01. Next base: position 2,417 of record CAYFGW010000004.1, read on the forward strand.
GTTTTCTCTCCTTTATGCAGCCTGCCTGGGCTGAATCTGCTGTCAAATACGGCATTCAGTTAGATTTGGACGTAGATACCACTCAGATTCAGTCAGAGGTCAAGGTCACCTACCAGCACAACGGCAATCGTGCTCTGCCTTTTTTACTGTTTCGTCTGGATGCCAACTTGAATGCCGATGTGGAAATTCAGGAAGTTACCGATAAAGAGGGATTGGTGTTGCCCGCCCGCTTTTATACCTATGATTACCTTGAAAAAAAGCGCCAGGATCCGCTGGTGTATCAGGTGTTTTTGCCAGAACCTCTGCAAAATGGGCAGCAGGTAGAGCTCACCTTTAAGTACGTTATTCGGCATATGCCCCGCCAGAATAAGGCATATTACTTGATTGATGATGCCTTCAAGCTGGGGCTGGGAGCCTGGTATCCCCGTTTGATTCCCTTTAAGGAAGGCGAGTGGCGTTTGCATGAACGCCTGCCCTCTGATTACAAGGTGAATGCTCGTGCTAACGAAAAAATGGTGGTGATTTCACCCCTGGCAGCGGTAAGTATTAATAACGCGGATCGTTCTTATGAATACAGCAGTGAACGGGCTTCGGAAATGAGTCTGATTTATACACCTGGCATGTTGTCTCGCAGCCTGGATGTGGAAGGGATTCAGGTACGCTTTTACTACGACCGCAGCCTGGAAAAATGGAGCAATCTGAGTTTAGATATTCTCAAAGAAGCGCTCCCCTATTTTCGCAATCGCTACGGTCGCTGGCCGGTCAAGCAGCTGACGGTGGTGTCCATGGCTCAGCACGCTCAGCCTGTGGTGGCCGCTAGCCAGCTGATTTTATTGCGCAATTCTTTTCCCGAAGACGCCGATGCGGCAGTGGTTAAGCGTCGCCTCACAGAACATTTGGTTTACGGTCTGGCACAGCAGTACTGGGGCTATCAGGTGAAGCAGGACAGCCGGGAAGTTCCCTGGGTGACGCAGGGGCTTGCGTTGCTACAGGCTCAAAACTATGTGAAAGCAAATCTCAAAAAAAAGTTCTTGATGGGTGAAGCGCTCACCAGCACCTACTTACGCACGGCGCTTCAGGGCTGGAATACGCGACTCAATGTTACCCCTGACGAGCTAGGGCACTGGCCCAATCAGGGATTCACACCCCTGGCTCAGGGAAAAGGGTACACCCTGGTCAGGCTGCTGGAAAATATGCTGGGTAAACAAACCCTGGAACAGGTGGAAAACCGTTTATTGCAGCAGTATGTGAATCAGCCCCTGCGGGCAAAAGACTTTCAGAACAGTTTACAAACCGTATCCGGGAAAGATCTGGACTGGTTCTTTGGACAATGGGTGAACCGGGGTGATGTTTTGAATTACGGAATTCAGTCCGTACAGCAGGCCCGACAGGAAGATCGGCGTATCAAGGCTGTGGTGACGCTGCAAAATCTGGGAGAAATTGATATGCCCATGACTCTGGCACTGCATATGAAAAATGGTGAAACGCAGTTCAAACTCTGGAACGGAGCCAAAGACGGATTTCGCCTGACTTATGATCTGGATCAGCCTCTGGAACGGGTGACTCTGGATCCGCTACAATCTACCCCTGATGTTGATCCCACGGACAATGAATACAAGGTGTTAGGACTTGTGAAACGGGTGGATTAGAAAGAGTTATCTAACAGTTTGGCAAGGGCTCTGGCATCTTGCGAAACGGTACTCCCCACCTCCAGGATCTGGTGCGCCCGGGTATAAAAGGGCTCCCGCTCATCAAAAAGGGATTCTAATTGCTTTTTATTGTAATGGTTGCTGAGGGTGTGAGGCGGTTGGTGGGGATCATGCATCCGTTGAAGCCAGGTGGCCCGCGGAATACGTAAATAAACCGTATGAAAGTGTTCTTGAAGAAGTCTCAGGGCTTGCTCATTGCAGGGCATACCTCCGCCGGTGCTGAGCAGATAGCGGGTATGCTCGCTTTTTTCGGGAATCGCGACGGCTTCCAACCATTGTTTTTCGACATCACGGAAAGCGGAAATTCCTTCTTCAAGAATCAGAGAGGCAATACTCGTGTTGCGCCAGGCGGCAATCGCTTTATCGCTGTCCACCACGTGCCAGGATGCCATGCGTTTGGCCAGCGTGCTTTTTCCCGTACGAGGCAGGCCAAACAGGGCCACGGCTCGGGGGGTAATGTTAGAAGGTTTCCTGAATTTTGTTTTTAATGGTCTCTATGTCCTTGTGATCTCCAAAGGTGGCTTTGATGGCCTGATCTACGTTTTCAGGGGTATCATAAAGCACGGCGTTTTTCACTTCGCTGTTGTCTGCTGCTTTGGTTTTGATTTCGTCCAGGTGCTGATGAACGCGGGTCTGCAGCAGTTCTAACTCCTCTAAACTGAGCTCGGGCAGGCGTTGAGAGACAGTTTCAAAAAAGTCTTCGTTCACAGGGTTGATAATAGATTTTGACATACTCCATACCTTATCACAGGGTAGCTTTTCAAATACTATTCTGAAAGCGCTTCCTACGTAATTTTTATATGCTGTTCAACGGCGTCAAAAATATGTCGCACCCAGCGGTGAGGTTGCCCTGCCACAGACTGCCCCATGTGCTCAGGTAAAAAGCGAGCCACTTCCTGTCGCCACGCCAGATTGTCCAACCAGGAAAGGGCGGTATGTATATAGGCTTGCGCATCACGCAGAGTGGCGCTGATTCCCACCTGATGCAGCAGACTTTCTCCGCCGCGCATCCATCCGCCGTGGGTGACCAGAGGAACGCCCATCCAGAGCGCATCACAGGATACCAGGCCGCCGTGGTAGGGAAAGGGATCCAGAGCCAGGTCCAGTTGGGTATAAAAGTCGAGATAGTCGCCGTAGTCACTGTGGCCCGAAAAGTGGATTTGACGGGCTTTTGCGCCCCCGTCAATGAGGATGCGCTGAATACGTTCCCGACAGAAGTCACCGGAATAGAGCCCGTGCTTGAGGTGGAGTTGGGTGTCTGGCAGCTGCTTTAAAAGTTCGGCCCACACATGCAAGGTGGGGTCAGACAATCGGCCCGGATGATGAGCACAGCCCAGATTCCAGTGCCCTTTGGGATTGTGTTTTAAGTAGTCCAGGTGTGCCTGGTGACGGGATTTTAAATCATAGGCTTCCGGTGTGGTTGCAATCCAGGTGGGCAAATACACGGGCAAGTCGTGGGGGTAAAAGTCCGGGGACGGTGTGCACAGGGGATCCGTAAAGCGAAAACAGCGTTTGCCTAATCCGACCCCTCCGTTAAAGGTTAGGCCGCTAAATTGAAGGGGAGCTGGCTGATGAGCCAGCACACGCAGCTGGCTCAGAGATGTGTGACCCGCTAAATCAATTAAGATGTCCACACTATCTTGTTGAATGCGTTGGGCTTTTTGCAGATCGCTGAGGTGGCCAATATCCCGCCATTGGCCGCGGCGGTGATTGAGCGTATACCCTTTGAGCTTCTGGTAAATGTCTCCCTCTGTGACACCGCCGGCGCTGTAAACCACTGTACGTGTGCGCGGGGCATATTGCAACACATCCGCGATGACGCTTACTGCCGAGCACAGGCGGATATCCGGCGATAGAAAGCCTATTGTGGGAGGGTGTGCAGCGCTTAAAGACAGCGCCTGATCCGTATGCATAGGGCGCACGGTCTCCACATGTTGCTCGTGGTACGTGTGCAAAGCCTGACGGAGCGCGGGGGCTTCTGCAAAACTCCACAATAACAGCAGCTGATGAGAAAATAAACGCGCTTTCTGGTCGGGCTCCTGGCAGAGCTCATAAGCCTGTGCCATGGCTCTGTGCGCTTGTCTACTGTCCCCCCTTTGCTGGTGAACCAGGGCTTGCTCCCGGTGACCTTGCCAGGTGCTCACGGCTTAACTGCCGAAATCCTCCAGGGATACGGTGGTTTTTTCCGTAAGTGACATGGCCACGCCTTTTTCATAATAGGACTGCTCGTTCACGAAAACGGGCCAGCGGGTCACCTCTCCGGTGTATTCCAGGGTTGCCCCGGTAAAACTCATAAACAGAGGGTCTCCGGGCTTCATCGGCTCGTAATCTTTGAACTGACGCTCTGGATGCACCATAGCAGCAATTTTTCCGTTGGGACGGCGGGGGTAGTCCACGTGTTCCACATGTTTATAAATGGTGAGTTTTCCGCTGTAGCGGCGTGCCACGCCGTTTTGCCAGGCTGACAGGTAGTCCAGCGTTTTTTGAATGAGCAGACGGGTGTCCATAAAGCGCTGGGCGTCTAAAGTGCCGTGAGCCATGGGCCCCACTTCTACGATGAGATTGCGTTGAGCCAGCCCCGGCAGATGCGGATTTTCTTCTTTTTTATGGGGCATATAGTAAATGTTGACCAGCGGATCCTGGCTCAAATGGGCGCAAAGTTGGCGGGTCAATTCGTCTTTAAAAGCATCTTCAGCGGTTAAAATCAGGGAAATCCCCATATTGCTGGTGGTGTTATGTAAATCGATTAAAAAGTCCGTGTCGTGCAGTTCTTGAGCAATGGTACTGGCCCGCTGCGCTTCGTAAGCCTGCGGTTTTTTCTGGTTGAGGCTGTCTTTTGAAAAACTGCGATTGAGATCCTGATCCACATAGCGTTGATTGGCCTGGGTCGCTTTGGGGTTGGCCAGATAGCATTCCACTTCAAAGGGGTAGGTTTTAAACAAATGGGGCTGGTCGTGCCAGAGTTCATAGAGATAAATACCTCCCCATTCGTTGCCGTGAGTGCCTGCCACCAGTGTAATGTGTTGGAGCGTGTGGTTCATCGATGTTCCCTTTTGTTTAGCATGTTTGTTTAGCTTGTTGCTTAAGTATAACGCAAGCCCACCGTGGTCAGTTGGGGCCATTGGGCTTGCCAGCGTCGGGCCTTTTCCTGACACACCTCCAGGCTAACCCGTCCCAGGTTAGGGCGAAGCCGCATGGAAAACAGATCCTGAAAGCCAAAAGGAGCTACAAAACTCAGGTGTCCCTCAGGGGCTTGTTGTACGGCCACGGCTGCTGCCGTGAAGGGCCAGGTATACACGGACTCTCCCACGTGTTCAAAGGGTGGGTAGTCCTGAGGATCCCCAAACTTTTCGCTGTACCAGAGGTGAATGCGCGCCACGTTTTTAACGTCTACGGGCAGGGTGAGTCCACGCTGACGAGCTTCACGCTGTACCCGTTGGATCCAGTCATCTTCGCGCTCCCAGGTAAGGTCGTTTTCGTAATACAGCACGTCAATATCTTTGAGATGGGTGTTTAAAGGCAAATCGTGAAGCACGTTCCACACATTCTGAATAATGGCGCCCGCTCCCAGCCAGGCATCGGGCAAATCCTGAATGAGATCCAGCCAGGTCATGAGCATGGGGTTGGCCTGTATAAGTTCAGTCATGACCTCTTGCTGCGTCTCAAGGTTATTGTGACTGGCCTGTTGAATCTTTTTTTTAAGTGGGTCCAAGGGCGGTATTGGCATACACTCTAGCTTAAGCCAACCTCTGCAAGAGGTAAAGTATTTTTGCTAGAATATGTGCAAGTGCAAATTGAGGAGCTCGAGTAGAATATCGATGAAAAGTACGCAAGACATTGCCGAAGATCTGGGCATTACGGTGGCCATTTTACGCTCCTGGCAAATCAATCTAAATCTTGATCATCCCCGCTATGAGCCTGAAGATATGGTGTACAACTCGGACTGGCAGGACTATTTTGCACAGGTGGCCCGTTTGCGCCGCAAGGGACTCAGCTTTCGCAATATTCGCACAGAATTGCAGGCCAAACAGCCGGTCCCTCCCGCCGAGGCTCCGCAAGCATCTCCTGCAAAACCTGCGGTTTCCCCGTCTTATACTTCTCCCCATAGCCAGGCTTCTCATAACTCTGTATCCAATAGTACGGTGCCCGTGACCGCATCTTCTCAGGCGTTGGTGAATCAAAATACCCAGCCCGGTACGCCTTCTGTGCAGGCTCTACAAAACAATATGCATGAAGCCCTTTTGCAGCAGGACCTCACCAAAATGGCGCAAACCTATGTGCATTTGATGGAGAACTACCAGAATCTGGCGGGCCGTTTTAGTGAAAACACCTACTTACTGGGGCAATTGGAAGAAAAGGCCAGCGCCCTTGAAACCCGCCTAAAAGAAAATGAGCAGCATTACCGGGAGCAGGAAGCACAGCATGCTTCTCACACACAGCGACTGGAATCCCATATTGAAACCCTGAAACAGGCTCTTGAAAACAGTGATGAACGCTTTGACGGAGCCCAGGATCATTTACGTAAGAAGGACGCGGATCTGGAATCGCACCAGAAAAATATGGTCACTAAAGGTGAAATGTCGGACGTGGGCCAGCAGCTGCAAGATTTGCAGCGCGTGATCCAGCAGCAAAACGAAATGCTGGAAGCGGAGCGCAATCTCAGCTTTTTTCAGCGTTTATTCCGAAGAAAGTCCTGAAAATAAGAAAATGATCCCAAGCTTTGACTTTTCTTAACCAAACATTAAGGGTTTCATAAGTCAGTCGCCCGCGATCCTCCCCTATAATAAAGATATCGATAGAGAGTTAATTTTGTAGAGAGTTTAAGGTACACGGTTATGAAAAAGCAAATGAAAACGATAGCGACACTCGCTCTGGCTTCTCTGACCACATTGATGGTTTCTTCTTGCGGCGGGCCACAGCCTGTCGGAGCTTACAACCCCATTGGTGCTACTGTTCCCGGTGCCATCTACAACGACCCCACTGGCGGTGTTTATCAACCCCCTGTGAATAACGGAATCGGTGGCGGCTTCGGCAACGACATTGGAATTCCCGGCACCATTAACCCCAATCCCGTCGGCTTCGGCGGTCAAAGCAATCTTCCCACCGGCACCGTTATGGGCAAAGTCGTAGACTCTCTTTCTAAAGCTGGTATTGGCGGTGTGCGTGTAGAAGTGGTGGGCGTTCGTCCCGCACAAATCGCCACCACCGACGCTTCCGGTAACTTCACTCTCAGCAACATTCCTCAGGGCAATCAGGTACTCACCGTTCAACGCAATGATTACACCAACGCCGCGGGCAATAACCAGATTCGCGTTCGAGTGAACGCTGGCAACACCGTTCAGGTGCCGAACACCATTGAAATGCTTCCCTTCCGCGCCTCTTCCGTTAACGGTTTTATTCGGGCCTTCAATAACTTTACCCTTCCTCGCGGCATTTCCTTAGCGCCCGGCAGTGGCAACCTCTATGTAGTAGACGTGGTGGGAGCCGGCGGCTTCAGTTCTTACGACCACGGCGAAGTGAAAAAGCTCAACAGCGAAGGCGGCATCATTGACACCTTTGGTGCTCGCATGTGGTCCCGTGACCTCTTCCGTCTGCTCAAGCGCCCCAATGGCGTGGCTGTAGATTCTGGCGGTAACGTGTTTGTGGCCAACACCGGTCATGACCTGATCCGTCGCTACGGACCTGGTGGTCAGTGGCTCAGTAATATTGAGGCTGACTTTGAAGAAGTTTACGACGTGGCTGTGCTCAGCACCGGTGACACGGTAGTCAGCGATCCCGGTACGGGCCGTGTGCTGATGCTCGACTCCAGCATGAACGTGCGCCAGCCCAATTTACTCCGCATCCCCGCTCCTTCCGTTCGTGGTATTGCAGTAAACAACAACGATGACATCTTTGTGGTTAACGCAGCAGCCCCTCCCGGACAGGTCATCACTAAATACGACCGCTACGGCAACCGTATGCCTCTCTCTTTTGGTCGCATCGGTGGCGTTCAGCCCGCGTCCTTCAGCAATCCCACCGACCTGGCTGTAGACAACCGTAACGGAGACATCTACGTGGTAGACAGCGGCAATAACCGCATCCAACGCTTTGACAGCGAAGGCAATTACCTCTCTGAGTTCGGAAGCTTTGGTACCGAGAACGGCCAGTTCAACTCTCCCTGGGGCGTGGCGGTAGACAACGACGGATTTGTGTTTGTCACCGACGCCAAGAATTCACGGGTGCAAAAGTTTGCTCCCGGTCGTGTATTCCAACAAGGTGGAAATACCGACGCCTTTTAAAAAGTTTTGTTTTTTAACTCTCTACGCTGACCGCCTCTGGCGGTCTTTTTTTTTGCTCTGCAGTGCTTCATCCTGTGGCAGGGAGCTCATTTAACGGTCTTTTGACCCGAAAAAACCTCAGCGCTGTGCTAATTTGAATGTATGAAAAAAATATTGATCAGTTTATTGTGTCTGGGCGCACTGAGCGCCTGTCCCGCGGAAGAAAATACCCAACAAACCCAGGATGCTCCCCCTTCGGGAGTAGCCACTACTGAAACTCACGGTAGCGGCGACAAAGATAAGGTTCTGCCCGTGGGCAACGCCGAAGCCGGTCCTCAGGTGTTTATTGCCAAAGGTTGTACCGCCTGCCACGCCATTTCTGGTTTGCCCGAAGCCAAAGGCCAAATCGGCCCTGTGCTTGATGGCATTGGCACCACGGCCGCTTCACGGGTGGAGGGCCTGGACGCAGAAGGCTATCTGAAACAGTCTATAGAAGAACCAGGTGCTTATGTGGTGGAAGGATACCAGAACCTCATGGCAAAGGGCCTCAGAGATCAGATGTCGGAGCAGGAATACGCGGATTTGATGGCCTACTTGCTGACGCTAAAAAGTTAGAGTAAAAGCTAGAGTGCGTTAGTCCTCATAAAGATAGAGATAATGTTTGAGGGTGTTTAACCGCTTGCGGTCGCCCTCAAAGCCGAACCGCTCTAAGTAATCCGTCAAAAACTGAATTTCTTGTTTGACGGTGCTACAGAGGGGTTTCCAGCTTTCTAAATCCTGCCAGAATACGGGGTCTGTATCCGGGGGCAGCTTTTTCTTTTTGGCAGGAGGCGAAGTGGGTTCCGGAGCTGGCATATCGAGGTCTTCAAAAAGATCCAATTCTTTCACGATACCTCCCCATCAGCCGCTGCAATCTGTGTGCTGGCCGGTTTGATTCTCAGTCTCACATATGGTAGCATGAAACATTCCATTTTAAGGTAGGAGACACTCATGGTACAACCGCTCTCACCCGATGATTTACTCGCGAGAGATTTAGATACCCTTTCTCAACCCGCCAATCTTTTCCGCTTCCGCGTGGACCGCGAAAATGTGGTTATTGATTTTGGCTACTTGCCCCCCATCATGCAAGAAGAAGTTGACACTTTGCAAAAAGAATGTGTGCCTGTGCACACCCGTATTGCTATTCCCTACTCTCTGGGTAAAGAGGTGGCCGAAGCGCTGCTCAGAACCATTGAGTCCGTAGAAAGCTCTGGTCAGGGCGCTCCACAAGCAGGTCCCCCTCAGGGTCCTCCCGGCGGTCCCCCTCCCGGTCGTCCCCCCGGCCCTCCTGGAAATCGTCCTCCCGGCAACCGCCCACCCGGACCGCCTCCCGGTCGTCCCCCCGGTCGCTAAGTTTCCGTTAAAAAAATAGGTTAAGCATCTGTCTCTGGCAGGTGCTTTTTACTTTTGTCAATATGAGATTCAGTTCGCTCCAGAATTTCGGGCGCCACCGAACGCACGTGCAAATCCCGCTGTGGAAAGGGAATTTCAATCTGGTTTTCTGCCAGGGCGTTCCAGATGGCGAAGTTGAGCTCACCCATTAAGCGTTCGCGGGTAATGCGACGACAGTCTACCCATACCAGAATCTCAAAATTGACCGCACTGTCTCCAAATCCCGTCATCCACACCGCAGGTGTCGGGTGGGTCTTTACTTCCGCATGTTCTCTGGCTACGTTGAGCAACACTTTTTTCACCAGCTTCATGTCAGAGTTGTACGACACTCCCACAGGTACATGCATACGCACCACGTTGCCGGAATAGCTCCAGTTCACAATGGGAGACTCCACCAAATCCACGGTAGGAATAATTAAATCCACGTGGTCTGTGGTGCGCAAGTGGACGTTTTTCCAACTGACATCCTGAATATATCCTGAATGATCTGAAACGGTAATTAAATCTCCTTTTTTGACCAGACCCGTAAAAATCAGGATAATGCCGCTCACAAAGTTTTTGGCAATGCCCTGCAGGCCAAAGCCCACGCCAAAAGCCAGTGCCCCCGCAAAAATGGTAAAGACCGACAGATCCAGCCCCACCACATTCAGGGCAATTAAAATACCCACCGCCATGAGCACATAAAACACCGTCAGGTTGATCATTTGCTGAATGCCCACGTCAAAACGTTTGGGGTAAACCCGTTCTTCTAAAAAGGCCAGCACAATGCGGGTAATGAGCCAAACCACGCCCAGAGAAATCACTCCGTTAACAAAGGAGAGAGGGCTAATGACGGATTTGTCGCCAATGGTGGCAATGGGCCGATCCAGTAAACCGATTAAGGGGCCGCGCAGTCCCAGTAAGGCCAGCACGCTGTGGCTTAGCACCACCACTTCAATGACGGTAGCAGTTTGAATAACGCGCTGCACGAGCCTGCTGTCTTCGGGCTTTTCGTCCGTAAAGTAGTGCTCAATACCGTACACCATCGCCCGGTGCAGGAGTCTGACTCCCAGAATAAGCCCCACAATGGCCCAGGAACGCAAAAACAGAATATTCACCAGCGGTCGGTATCCCGCAATCCACAGGGCGCCCAACAGCAGCGTGAACCCGCTGACGTAGGTGTAAAAGCGTCTCAGGAAAAACAAAAAACGCTGGTAAAAGGGTTCATCGATATTGGGAAACAGACCAAAAATTTCCCGTTTTCGGGAGAGCATATATCCCGCAAAGCCAAAGAGGCTCACGGAGTAAATAAAGATCAACAGCTCGATAAAATCTTCGCGGTAGTTCAGGTCCTGAAAAACAAAGATGCCAAACCAGAGCAGGGCGCTAAAGAGCAAGAAGTAATGAAACCGGTGATAAATTTTGCGGGCTGAACCCGCGTCGGTGTTTTCTAACAGATGCTCTTGTTCACTGTAAAACACCTCGTAGAGCAGGGTTTGTAAGCATCGGTACACCAGAAACAGCAGTGCTCCGTCAATAAAGAGGGGAAAATACAAATGATCCTGGGGAAAAGCTTCCCAGCCCACATGCAATACGATCAGCACCGCCAGGGGGAAGAGCAGTTGGCTCAGCACCACCACCAGGACCTTGATGCTGCGGCGCAGCCAGAAGGTCCACCCGGTAGGCACCCATTGTAAAATGTGGGAGGCGGCCTGACCTAATTTGCGATCGCTCCAATAGCCCAGTACCAGAAAAATCAGGGTGCCAGCCCCGATGCCTATCATCCACGAGAGAGGGATATCTGTACTGGTAAAGGTGTCGCGAATATTATCCAGCTGTGTGGGCACCGAACGAATGTCTCGCACGGCCTGTTCCAGCGTATCCTGATTGAACTTCCAATCCTCTCGATCAAAAAGCGAGCGAATGGCTTCTACTTCTTGCTCGGGAGTGGAGGGATTTACAAACTGAATATCCGGTAGCTTGCTCTGGGTACCGCCGGTATCGAGATCAAGACTATCTAAACCAGGGATTTGCGCCGTGGCAGGCAGCCATCCCCAGAGCATCCACAGAAATCCGGTGATGATGAGCCAGCGCTTCATATTTGCCCTCGTTGAACTAGAATGGCATCATTCTAGCACGTTGTCATCTTCGCGCTCCCTTTCAGCATCCCGTTCCCAGTCAAAGCGAAAACGGATAAAAGAAAGCCCTTTCAGGCGCAGACTTTTGGCTCGGGGAAGGGTTCTCAAAAACTGCCGGGGAGTCTCAATAAACGAAAGCTGTGCACTGACATGGGGAACCCATTGATCCGCGGTTCTGGCGGTGGGGGCGTGTTTGGCCCGTAGTGCGGCCAGAAGCAGCAGCTCCTGAGGGGAAAGTGCTAATAAGCTGTGCAGCCCTCCTCCTTTGATGGCCTGTAGGGTGGTAGGCTGCAAGGTTTGTTGTGCAATAGACTGGACGCCCTTTTGCATATGCACTTTCTGCTGCTTAATCTGTTTTTGGGCACTTTGAATATGCAATTGCTGGCCCAGTGACTGCAATTTGAGGGGTTCTGTGGTGGGACCGGGTACGGCGGCCTTTGCCAGATGTTGTGCCATAGAGGTCGCAGGTTGGGCCGTGGGAGCACTTTTGCCCAGATAGGGACCGTCAATGGTTTGCATGCGCAGAATGCGTTCAATCATAGTTTTATTAAAGCGCACCGGAGCGTGTAGAAGCAATATTATTCAGCATTGGCATCGAACACGTAGCTGTGAACCGCGCCACGATCTGCTTGGCGTGCCTGTCCAGGGCACAAAAAAGAGCCTCTGTATTTTTAGAAAGCAGAGGCTCTTTATGGGTTTACCCTTAGATTTTACGGGTAATGGATTTGGCCTGTAAAAAGTGTTGCAGGTAGTCTCTGCCGCCCGCCTTGGAGTCGGTACCTGACAGGTTGAAGCCACCAAAGGGATGAACGTCTACCAGAGCGCCGGTACATTTGCGGTTCAAATAAAGGTTACCCACAAAGAACTCCTCTTTGGCCCGTTGCAGATGTTCCTCACTGTTAGAGTACAGCGCACCCGTTAAACCGTAGTCGGTATTGTTGGCAATATCGAGAGCTTCATCAAAGTCTTTGGCTTTAATAAAGGCCACCACCGGGCCAAAGATTTCGTCCTGGGCCAGACGGGCATCGGGGGCGATATCCGCAAAGACGGTGGGAGCAATATAGTGACCCTTGTCAGACAGTTTTTCGCCACCGGCCATGAGGCGACCTTCTTCTTTACCAATGCCAATGTATTTGAGCACTTTGTCTTCGGACTCCTGGTTGATCACCGCACCCATAAACATATTGCGATCTTCTACAGGCCCCACCTTGAGATCGAGGGTTTTGGCCACCACTTTATCTAACACCTCATCATAAATATCCTGATGAATAATGGCGCGGGAGCAGGCGGAGCACTTTTGACCCTGGAAGCCAAAGGCTGCAGCCACAATGCCGCTGGCCACGTCTTCAGGATCGGCGTCTGCATCGGCCACAATGGCGTCTTTTCCGCCCATTTCAGCAATCACCCGTTTAATCCATTTCTGACCGGGGGCCATTTTGGCCGCCTGTTCATTGATCAATAATCCCACCTGCATGGAGCCGGTGAAGTTAATAAAGCGGGTCAGCTTGTGCTGCACCATTTCCTGCCCCAGTTCGGCACCGTCGCCGGTAATAAACTGAATCACGCCGTCGGGTAAACCGACCGCCTTCATGAGTTCCATAAATTTCCAGGCAATGAGCATGGACTCTTCGGCGGGCTTGAGTACGGCGGTGTTGCCGGTGACAATGGCAGAGGTGGTCATACCCGCTAAAATGGCCAGCGGAAAATTCCACGGGGGAATAATGGCCGCGACACCCATGGGAATATACACGTATTCGTTGTCTTCACCGGGGTAGGGCGTAATGGGACGGGGGCCGTCTAAACGCAGCATTTCGCGGGCGTAGAACTCCAGAAAATCGATGGCTTCGGCCACGTCGCCGTCGGCTTCTGCCCAGCTTTTGCCCACTTCGTAAACCATGACGGCTGCCAGCTCAAATTTGTCTTCGCGCATTTTGGCAGCGCCTTTGAGTAAATACTCTACACGCTCTGCCACAGGGGTTTTAGACCAGCTTTTGAAATGCTCATAAGCGGATTCCACAGCGGCGGTGGCATGGGCTTTGTTGCCTTTCTGGAAAAACCCCAGCTTTTGTTCTTTGTTACAGGGGTTATAGCTAGAAAACTGCTCATCGACGGTTACTTCTTTGCCGTCAATCAGCATGGGGTAAGTTTGCCCCAGTTCTGCGGCGACTTTATCGAGGGCGTTTTGCATGGCCTGACGGTTTTCTTCCAGACTAAAGTCTGTGAAAGGCTCGTTTTTGAAAGGGGCCAGTTCGGTGGCGGTTGCAGTCATAATGAACTCCTGAATAAGGTATTTGTGCGGTATTGTACCACCAATACAGCCTCCGGGGCTTAAACCACCATACGGGGCAGGCGCTGGCCCAGGCTGGTGAGCATTTCGTAAGGAATGGTGTCTAAAGTGTCGGCCCAGTGCTGTGCTGAAATAGCAGAAGGCGGGCCCAACAGCGTCACCTGACTACCCACCTCAGGAGAAACTCCGGCTGCACAGAGATCCGTCAGGTCTATCATGCATTGATCCATGGAAATACGACCCACCACCGGCACGGTATGTCCGTGGACAACTGCTTGAAAACGATTGGACAACTGCCGATGTAAACCGTCTTCATAACCCATGGCAATGACACCCAACTCACTTTCTCTGGCGGTGACAAAGGTGCGTCCGTAGCCTATCGGAGTGCCCGCGGGTACCTGGCGACGCTGGGTAATCTGGGTGTGAAGTGAAAGCGTGGGCCGTAAGTGCGCACGCTCTGCGACAACGCCCGTATAACCATAGAGCGCAATGCCCGGGCGTACCATGTCGTGATGGCTATCGGGGTATTGTAAGGTGCCGTCGCTATTGGCCAGGTGGTAAAGGGGTGTTTTGTTTTGGAATAAAGGGTGAGACTCGCATGTTTCTCTGCAGTGCTGAAAACGCTGGATCTGTGTTCGGGTGTGGGCCGCGTCTTCACTACCGGCCAATCCATCGGCACAAGATAAATGAGAGCAGACACCGCGAATATGCAAATGCTCGCCATGAGTCTGGCAGAGGTTGAGTACCTCCGGGAGTCTGTGCGGTAAAAAGCCCACCCGTCCCATGCCCGTGTCTATTTTTAAATGCAGTCGGGCGGGGCGGCTGAGAGCTTTTGCATGAGCCGCCAGCCGGGGGATATCTTCAGGGGTGTGCAGCATAAAGTCAAAACCTTCGGCAATGGTGGTCTTGTAATCCGCAGCGGGCAAAGCGCCCAGAATCAACAGCGTATCCAGGCTCAGCCCGTGAGCTTGCGCTATTTTTTGCGTTTCAAAAGCTTCAAACAGGGTGGCCACGCCAAAGTGTTTAACACCCCCGGCGTGCAAAATGGGCACCACGTGAGGCATACCGTGGCCGTAAGCGTTGGCTTTAACCACGCCCATCACGTGGGCCGTGGGTGCTTTAGACTGTAAGTAGCGCAGGTTATGTTTGAGTGCGGCGGTGTGAATATGCACCCAACGATTGGGTAAATTGGATGCTTCAGACAGCATCATCAGCGGGCCTTTCTTAAAAATGAAACAACGAAATGTTCAGGTCGGTGAGATTGTTGGCGGACTGGCGACGCGTGACGGTTCTGCTCTGTCCGTCAGGTCCAACGATGGTGCGTTGGGTAACGCTGACCTGAGGCCGTGAAGCTACAATGGCCACACCCACAATAGCTGCCGCCGTTACCACACCGCCCACGGTCCACCAGATCCAGCTATTGTCCGTCTGAGGGTTGGCGTTGGCCATGGGGGAGTTCGCCGCTCTGAGTTGGTTTTTGGCGAGATGAGTTCCCGGTCGCTCACGTAAAGACCGAGCTTTTGAGGAATCAGGAGAGAGAGATAATCCACCACCGGCAAAATGTCGTTTTCCGATTGAAAGGCATAGCTCTGACTCACCAATACCCTGGCGGTTTCTACCTCTAACATGCGCACGTTGATTTCAAAGCGGTCTCCGGCTTTGACCACGTCGCCGGTCACTAAATAGCTGGCTCCCGTCATTTTGCCAATTTCTTTGGCCTGGGTACTGCTGGCATAAACGGATTGACTAAACCCCAGTTCTTTAATGGCTTTTTCTAGCTGATTGCGCTCCACCAGAATCAGTTCGGGGCGAGCCGCCAGTTTGGTCATGAGAGATTCTGAAATGCCCCGTTTGAGGTTATCGTATTGTTTTTGTCCCGTATCGTTGTTAAAATCCACCACCGCCACGGTTTTCTTTTGGACGGCCTGGGCCATATGAAAGGTTTCTTGTACCTGCGGCGTTGCGCTCCACGCAGGGGTGGATAGGGTACAAAACATAAGGGCGCTCAAGGCAAGTGCTGGGATTTTAAAGGGCATAAGGCATCTCCTGTCTTCTTTTTATTATACGTCAGCTCTTTTAATCTGCAAATATGCGTTTCCAGACGCTGACACTATAGGGAGAAAAGGTACCTTTCACATCGCTAAGATTACCCATCAGCAATTGCCAGGGTGCTTTGGGTTGGTGTTGCAGCACTTCATGAGAAAAACGTTGACTTTTGGGATTGCCGTTGAGCACCACCAGCAGTTCTTCCCGGTCATCTTTGATACGCATAACAATCAGTCCCGGAATTTGCTTTCCCCCACGTTCGGCGTTTAAAAAGCGTACCCGGGTTTGAATGGCTTCTGCGGTGCGCAGGCGCAAGAGCGGCTCATTGCGACGAATTTCCAGAAGCTTTTGCACCTTTTGCAGGTGACTCTTGATAATTTCAGGCGAGGGCTTAAACTGAGGTTGTGTGAGTAGCGGTCGCCAGAAGTCCCACTCTTTTTCATTGCGCCAGGCGGGCGGTAGGCCCTTCCCCCAGTTGTTGTGACTGTAATCCCAGTTCAGGGCGTTAAACCAGTCGCCGGAGTCGTAACTGTCGCCATCGCCCGACTTGGAACGTAAAATTTCGGATCCCGCATGAATAAAGGGAACCCCCTGCCCCAGAATGACCGCACTTAAGCCCAGCAATTGCATACGGGCCCGAACTTCTGCAGGGGTGTCAACGGGGGCTTTAGCGGCAATTTGATCCCACAAACTGTAATTGTCGTGGGCAGACACATAGTTAATATTTTCCTGGGGATCGAGGGTATAAGCAGCCGGTGGGCTGCCCCGATAGGCAAAGGTGGATCCCTTACGTACTACTCCTTTGGAATCGGTTAACAAGAAGTCTTTCAGATTGCCCGCCATGCTTAGTCGAACCGCGTTGGTGTAGTTAATGAGTTGCTGTTTCTGGGCGTCCGGGCTTTTAGGGGTATCGGTATTCCATTTACTGTGGTTGGAGTTGGTGTATAGACCGTTAATGAACCCCTGATCGGAGCGGGTAGCATGATCGAAATTACCGCCCCGCAAACTGTCCCGCATGCGATCGTTAAAAGTACCCACGCCGGAGCCCGAAGCGTTCGCCTGATGCATAGCCTGTTCGGGCATGATGGCGTTCAGAGAGCCAAACCTCCAGCCTTCGCCATAAAGGTAAATGCTTTTGCCGTCAATGCCGTCTTTTTCAAGGGTGAGCTGATCCAGCGCCCGGCGAATGTTTTCCATATTCTGGCGGGTGTGGTGGCCCATCAAATCAAAACGAAAACCGCTCACGCCGTAATCTTTAGCCCAGCGCACGAGGGTGTCGATCATCAGCCGTTCCATCATCCGGTGTTCGGTGGCGGTGTCGGGGCAGCAGGTGGTGTTTTGAATCTGTCCGTTGCTATCCAGACGGTGGTAGTAATGGGGCACGATTTTATCCAGAATGGACTGTGAATCGTCTCCGGCGCTGTGGGTGTGATTGTAAACCACATCCATAATCACTCCCAGATTGTTTTGTCTAAGGGTTTGCACCATGGCGCGAAATTCTCGAATGCGCTGAGGACCTTCAGGATGGGTACTGTAACTTCCTTCGGGAACGCCGTAGTGCAGCGGATCATAACCCCAGTTAAACCCGTCGCGAGCACGGATTTTGCCCACGGCCGCCTGCTGGGCCGCGCTGTCGGCAGGAGCCCTGGGGATGGTCTCCTTTTGAGGGTTGGCTTCGGGAATGGTGGCGATATCAAAGACGGGCAGTAAATGCACGTGGGTCACGCCGCTTTTGGCCAGAGATTGTAAATGTTTCATACCCTGTCCAGACTGTAGAAAAGCGGTGTATTTTCCGCGATGGGTGGCAGGGACTTTTGGGTCGTTTTGACTAAAATCCCGCACATGCAGTTCATAGATGACCCAATCCTCCGGAGCCTTCGGGGAGGCCTTCTGTTGCACGGTGGGCGATAAATCGCGATCGCTGAGTCGAATAAACTGACTCCATGCGCTGTTGGTGGATAGGGAAACACTATAGGGATCCGTGACCTGATGGGTTTCGAATCGTCCTGTTCGGGGGTTATAACCGTGTACTTCAAAACGGTAATAGGCTCTGTCCCAGTGCGGTTGGCCGGTGATAGACCACACGCCCTGGCGGTGCTGCATGGGAAACTTTTTTCCTGAGCGCAACACCAGTGTGACGCGGGTGGCGGTGGGGGCCCACACAGAGACCTTCGGTGTGTCGTCGGTGTACTGAACGCCAAGGGTCGCGGAACTGTAGAAGTGTTGATCCAGCAAAGGAGCCATTTGAACGCCCGTGGTTTTTCGGGCATTGCTAATGCTGAGTTTTGCACGCACCCATTGGGGCAGGTCTTGCTCTACAGAATCAGGCAGCTGATAACGTCGATAATCTGCTTTCGCTTGTGCACGCTCAGCATCTGGTGCCATGAGAACCAGCGGGTAAGTACGAGCCTTTTGGTGTTCAGCCTGTACACGCAGGCGCATATTTTCAGAGGCCCAGGAGCGGGGAAGCAAAAATTGGCGCGGACTTTGCCAGAGGGCCTGACTTTGCTGCGGTTGTTCTGTTGAAGCTTTAGTCTGTGATACCGCCCGGGCGGGAACGGTGAAGCCAACGGGTACTGTACACAGCATCATCTGGAGACTCAGGGCCAGAACGAATTGAGAAGCACGGCGGATGTGAAGCATATAGAGCACCTTCGTGGGTAAATTGCGATACAGGCCAAATTATATCACGGAGAAAATAGTTAAATTCAGTTTATTATAAGAGTAAAAAATGCTTAATTCGCGAAAGTGTTTCAAAAAGGGGCACTATACAAAATACATAGAATGTAGAGGTTGTTATGAAACGTATTTCTTTTATTGTCCTGGCATCTGTTGTATTGGCGTCTTGCCGCACTGCGTCTCCCGTTATGCCTGTCGTTAATAGTCGTTCTCCCCTGGCTGCACAAAATGCTGTCTCTATGCAGCGCGTATCCACACAGCGGGCAAAAGCAAATGAGGCTATTCTCTCTCGTTTACAAGAAGATATAGAATCCTCAAGCACCGGAAGCACAGCCGAAATATTTGCCCGGATGGACCGTAACGAAAACGGTCGGGTTACCGTCTCTGAGCTCGTGAACTTTATGAAAAATCTGAACGACGGTAGTTATGCTGATAAGCTGCCTGTGGGAGACAAAATCAAGTATGCCCAGTATCTCATTGATATGTTGGACAAAAACAAAGACGGTCAAATGTCTTTGAAAGAGTATATTAATTCGAGTGCTGCACCTGCGCCTCCTGTAGCATACCCTCCTTCTCCGGTTCCTGTTCCTACACCTTATCCTGCTGTTCCTACACCTTACCCTGGCTATAACACACCCCCTGATTATGGTTACGGATACCCTTACCCCGGCTACGGATATGGTGATGGTTACGGCTATGGCTACCCCGTTTCTGGGCCCACAGCCCACCCCAGTGCCTATCCCGCAAGATAGAAAAACCTCAAACCAAAAGACCGCGCAGATAGCGCGGTCTTTTTAGTTGTTAGCATCCAGTTGCAATGTTAAAGCAGGAAATCGAACGGGTGTAAAGGGCAGTGGTTGATTGCGTAAAGGCGGTGTTCCTTTCGCAATATTCTGACGAAACAGAGAGAAAAAGGGCCTGTCCAAAGACAGGTTTTCAGGCTCCAGTGAAACCACCACTTCCCGTTCCCCGGTGCTGGGTAAATTCACCGGAAAAAACAGACCCCGGGGAGCATTGCGCAAAAAATCTTCCCCGGGAAAGGGATAGGCCGAACGCTCAGCATCGTAATAGGTAATACTGCTATCGGGCTGATTTACCGCACGGAAACGGCCTGTTCCCAACCAGAAATTCCCGCCCGCCGTGTCGCGGATCCAGCCGTTATAGGTCCATCCCTCAGGAGGCAGAGAGAGAATCAGTCCCGGTTCCAGATTGAGCGTAAGCGGAACGTCGGGAGTTCCCTGAGGTGAATCCGTGCGTTGTACAAACCAGAGGCCGCTGCGTTGATTTATCGTACGATCGGTGGGAGTGACGAGCATATAACTGCCGGTTTGCAAGTTGGCGTAGCGAGAAGCAAAAGGCGTATCCAGCTGAATTTGCTGTCTGCCGCCGTATTGGGCGGAGAGAATCACAGCGCCTGTAGGGACAGACACATTTTCTGTTTCTACGGTGAGCAAAAACTCACGAAAATTACCAATTTCAGCGTTCGAAAAACCAAAAAAACTGTCCTGTGGGTTAAAGGGGTTGCCCTCCGGGGTTTGAAAGCCCCCTGCAGGTGTCAGCTTAAAATCCAGCAGCAAACGACTTTCGTTATTGATGTCTCTTAACCAGAGAATGTAACGGGCGTCTGCGGGCAGCGTGGGTAGATTCTGGAAACGGGATATGCTGAGATCAAAGCGCTGGATATTGGGGGACGGTGTCGGCGTGACGGGTTCCGAAGACAGCAGGTTCTGCACCGGATAATTGAAAAACTCACCGGTATTTTCTAAACGAAAAAGGCCTTCGTTGACCGCCTGCAGCAGACTTTCCTGGGAATTAATACCCACAGAAGGATCGTTGTTGAAGGTGTCACTCTGATTTTCAGAGACGGCTCTGAACACCTGACGAATGGGGCTATAAAGTAGCTCACCGGGGACCGAGTCAAAAATGGGAGCCGGCTGTGAAGGCAAATCTGTTTTGTCCCGGTTGCGCATAAAAAAAGCAATCCCTACCCCCAGGCGGTTCTGCACGGGGGAATAGGGGACCGCTCCCAGTTCTAAATAGGGCACAAGATTGCCTTCTGACCAGGCGCTTCCCTGAATTTGCCCTGTGTTTGCGGCCTCCAGTGCTGTGGTAATAATCGGATTATTCAGCACCTCGTTGGTGGCCACGGTCCGAAATCCGCTGTTGATCACGTCCTCTGAAGACTGAATGCTGTTGGGGATATATCCTTCCGGCACGGTCACATTAATAATCCGGCGAAAGGGGGCATTTTGCCCCGCACTGGCCAGGTTAAACACCGGGCGTTGCCCCAGCACTGCTGTGCCATCCTCAAATATAAAGCGATAGCGGAGCAAAGGGCTTAAACTAGATGAAATGCCGTTCACGCAGCTGGCGATGTCACAGGTGTTTAAATCCAGGTAAATGAGTTCATTACCGTTGTAGAGCCCGGAGCGTCGACTAATGTCAGATACGCGTCGGGGAACTGTTTCTGCGGGGGTGGGGGGAATGACCGGGGAGCCACCTGCGGTATCCCGGGGCAGGGGCATGGTACACCCTGATCCGTGTAAAAGCAGCAGAAGGAAAAGCGTTAAGCGTTTACAAAACTCAGGAGTTACCATCGGGCTTTTCGATGAGTTCTTCAAAATAATTGACGATCTGGGGGCTATCCCATTCAAAGGAACCTATGACGTGTTTGACTACTTTTCCTTCAGCGTTAATCAAAAAGCTTTCAGGCACCCCCGTGGTCTGATAACTCGTTTTTGCCAGGGTTTGCTCAGGGTCTTGCAGTACGGGAAAATTCAGGTTAAGTCCGGTTTTTTGTGCAAAATCGGGCACTGCCTTCACCGGGTTGTTATCTAAACTAACGGCCAGAATTTCAAAAGGCTTTCCCTGCATGGTGGCCCGCAAATTTTGCATGGAAGGCATTTCTTTTTTACAGGGTTCACACCAGGTGGCCCAGAAATTTAAAAAGACCACCTTACCCCGGTAGTCGGCCAGACTGACGGGTTCCCCCTTTAAGTTCTTCAGGGTAAAAGCCGGAGCTATTTTGCCTTCTAAGCCAAAACTTTCCGCTTCTGTTTGGGAAGGGGTTTCGCTGATGCGATCGCTGAGGCCCCACACCAGGCCGCCGCATACCAGTAAGAAAATAAGTCCCAGAAGGGAAGCGAGTTTTGTATTTTTGCCAGTATTTTCAGACACGGGACATTCTCTTTTCAGCGGTTATTTTAGCGATTTTTTAGCAGGGGCCACACCTCGTGCATAAACTTCTGGGCCGCGTGCTGCCAACGAAAGTTCCGGTGAACGTGATCTCTGGCTGCGGTGGCCCGTGCTTTGTGCAAAAAGTAATTTTTATAGGCATCCCACATGGTATATTTTAGCGCGTCCAGGGCTGGTTCTGCTAGCAAATGCCCCTCTTCCCGGGCTGCTTGCATGGCGGAGCCCAGAAAGTAATCGGGAATATCTGAAGGGATAGGCCGCAGTTCAAAGGGCAGCAAGTAGGCGGTTTCTTCCGTTAAATAGGCCATGGGCCCTCCCCAGCCGGTGACAATAACAGGCACCTCACAGGCCTGGGCTTCAATAATGGGCAGCCCCCAGCCTTCTCCTCGAAAAGGAGCCAGAAGTACGTGAGCGCTGCGGTACATGGCGGGCAGATGCTGTTCGGGCACGTTGTCCAACAGCAGAATGTTCCCCCCGGACCAATTTTTCTTTTCCCGAAACACCTGCACAATTTTTTTGATTTCAGCCTGGTCTTCCGGGCCACCGTCCCTGAGATAGCACCGTAGCACCAGCTGCACATCTTCATGCTGTTGAAACAATTCCAGAAAGGCTTCGAGTACCAGATCAATGCTCTTGCGGTAGGACACCTGTGCCACAAATAAAAAAGTGAAACGTTCGGGCACATGCTCAAGAGTAGGTCCAATGGGCTGGAAGCGTTCGGTGTCAACGCCTTCGGGCACCACGTGAATGGGGGTTGTAACGCCGGCGTTTGTGAAAGCCTGCTGGTGAAAGGCGGTGGGAACGATTAAATGGTCCATGCGATTGCATCCCACCACAAAACTTTTCAGTAAGCTATGGGTTTCAAAAATGGTGTGACCGATGGCCGTTGAATACGGGCCGCGGCCCTCAAATTCTGAGGCAATACTCCAGTGCAGCAGAGCGTAGTCGGGAGAAACGGGCGCTTTTTCGTAGGCTTTGAGCTGTAAGTACATGTCTCGCGGCAGGTCTGTTAAGGTGCCGCTGTTCCAGCGCAGGGATTGTAAATGCAAAGCAGGTGTTGATGTTTCACCGTGCAGAGCCCAGAAAAACTGCCGGGCCGCACTGGCATACCCGGCATTCTGATAAATGGGGCCTTTAAAGGTCAATCCTGAAGGAGCAGAGGGGCTCACAAATCAAACAATCCTTCAGGGGGAGTAATGAGCATTTCACGGGTTTTTACGTCAACTTCAGGCACCAGTTCGTACACAAAAGGCACCCAATGCTCTTTTTGCTCCGGGGTTTCAATCACCAGAATATCCTGGTGTCCCTGCACCATATGTTTGACTTTGCCCAGGACTTCACCTTCAGCGTTTTTACACACAAAACCAATGAGATCCTGTACGTAATAGGTCTCTTCAGGCAGTTCAGGGGCTTCATCACGCGGAATTGCCACAAAAGACTTGGCCAGGCTTTCTGCCTCACTGCGGTTTTGGATCTCCTTCAGCGACAGCAAAAACACCTGACCTTTGTGGTGACTGATTTTTGAAACCCTCAGCGGTCCCTGAAGAATAGTCCCTTCGGGCTCAGCCTGAATAAAAACTTCTTCCAGGGCGCTGAGTTGCTCAGGGATGTCTCCCAAATAATGCATTTTGAGAGCTCCCCTGAGGCTGTGGGCGGACAATATCTTTCCGATGGTGAAGTAAGGACTATCCTTCTCCGCGGATTTCGATAACAACTCCATCTTTAACAATCACTTCTGTATTTGATAATTTGTCGTAGAGGTTGTCATTGACTTTCACTTCCACGTAGTTGTCAACGGTGGCCTGTAAAAACTCAGAATCCATCTCCAGTTGAGAGATTACGTTCAGACGCTGTAATAATTCCGCTTTCTGGGAGTTAATATTGTTGCGCTGTTGCTCAATTTGAGCCTGTACGTTCTGACGGGCCTGATCTTTGTTGGGGATTTCGGCGTTTTTGTCAATGTCGCTCATGGCGCGCTTGCCCTGAAATTCCAATTGTTGCAGTCCCAGGTCAAAGTTTTGCAGGGCTTGCTGAATTTCTTTGGTGGCTTCGGTCTTGAATTTTTCGGTCACAATGGCTTTAATGGCCACCGGGCGTTTTAATTGAATAGAGTCCATAGCTTTTCTCCGTTAAGTTAAAAATCTTGCTCCGCATTATAGCACGACAGGTGGAGGGTCTTTCTTTGGGGGATCAAGTCCAGTATACTGAGCCAAAAACGGAGAAAAGAAAAGATGTTTTATCGTTATGGACTGTTTGTTCTGTGTGCTGTACTTATGTTGAGTGCCAGCCGCTGCGCCAGCGAACAGGGAAATGCCGCTGATAGTGCTTCTGTAGCCACAGAAGACCGTGCTACCCAGCTGATTATTGAAGACGAAAAAGTGGGCACCGGTGCGGAAGCCGTTCCCGGAAAAACCGTTGTGGTTCACTACACGGGCACGCTGACCGACGGCACCAAATTTGATTCTTCCCGTGATCGCGGAGAACCCTTTAGCTTCCCGCTGGGAGCCGGTCGCGTGATCAAAGGCTGGGATCAGGGTGTGGCCGGTATGAAAGTGGGCGGCATTCGCAACTTAACCATTCCCCCCGAATTGGGGTATGGCTCCCGGGGTGCTGGCGGTGTGATTCCCCCCAATGCCACGCTCAAATTTAATGTTGAACTTTTAGAGGTGAGATAAGATGACAGACAACGCAAAAGAAGAAAAAACCAACGTGGTAACACAGCCCAACGGCCTGCAAATCGAGCAGGTAAAAGTAGGCACCGGTGCTGAAGCGGTGGCTGGAAAAATGGTGGATGTGCACTATACGGGCACGCTCACGGACGGTACCAAATTTGATTCCTCCAAAGATCGCGGAGAGCCCTTTAGCTTCCCGCTGGGAGCCGGTATGGTAATCAAAGGCTGGGACGAAGGCGTGGCCGGTATGAAAGTGGGCGGTATTCGCAATCTGACCATTCCCCCTGAACTGGGTTACGGTGCCAGCGGCGCGGGCGGCGTGATTCCCCCCAACGCCACGTTAAAATTTGAAGTGGAACTCTTAGACGTTAAGTAAATGTCCACGATTAACCCCATGTTGCGATACCCTGTGCTGGTGGAAAAAATCTTTACACCCGCACAGTGTGAAGAAATTATTGCGCGTGGGGTGACCTATCCCGTGATCAGCGATATCACCCCTGAAGAGGCGGAAGCACAGCCTCAGGGCAAGCGGCGGGCGTTTTCAAACCCCGTGGACTATGAGCCCTTGATCAAAAAAATGATGCCCGTGGCCGCGCGCACCAACGCAGAGCATTATCGCTTCAAAATTGACGCCATGGAAACACCCCACTTTTGTGAATATCGCGAAGGGGAGTGCTCACCTTTACACAACGATTTTGCCTCTGATGCCAACACCAACCGCAAGCTGACGCTGATTGTGTTTTTGTCAGATCCGAACGCTTTTACCGGAGGGCAGCTCCACCTGTACCCTTTTTTGAAGCGGGATATTCAGCAGCAGGGCAACCTGATTATTTTCCCTTCATACATCATGCATCAGGTGGAACCCGTGATCCGCGGTGTGCGCTATTCTCTGGTGTCCTGGGGCATTGGTCCGCCCTTCACTTAAATGTGTCTAAACGTCTCTATTTGAGCAGGGACTCAAGGGTTTTGACCACATTGCAGCCGCTGTAAAAACAGCCGTTAAGGCCTTTTTCTTTGAAACCATCTAGCTCTGCGGGACGCCCGGCCAGCATCCAGCGCGTTGTCGGGTGATTTGCGCTGAGGGTGCTGAGCACTTCCGGTAAAATCTGAGCATAAGCTTCGTCACTGCCACAAAACACGAGGGTGTGGGGCATCTTTGCTTCCTCGATATAGGCGGTAAGATCCTCCGCACTTTTCAGGGGCGGACTCATATCTGGCACCACGCCCACACTGGCAAATACGCCCTGCATAAACTCGGCTCTGGCCCGAACGCCTTTTTCGGGGCCCAGTCCCACAAGCAATACCTGATGATCTTGCCACCCTTTATTGGCTCTTAAATCTTCATAAAGTTGAGCGGGTCGCATCGGGCTCAGGGTTTCAATACCGGAGGCGGCCTCAGGAAAAGTCACGGGCTCGGCACTTAAGACATGGTCGGTGGGTTTTGTTTCCGGAGTGGCATACAGATTCACCCCCACCATCACGTCGCGACGGCGGGCCGCTCCCAGCAGACGCTGTTCAGCAGTGTCTTGCACGGATTGCTGTATACGGCCTGAGCGCAGCCCCATTTCCATGCCGCCCTGTTTTTCAATGCTCTGAAAAGCGGCCCAGGCGGCTTCCGCCAGTTCACAGGACAGGTTTTCTACAAAAAAGCTGCCCCGGGCGGGATCCAGCAAAAGATCGAAGTAGGCTTCGTTTTTTAACACCAGCTGGATATTTCTGGCCCGGCGGCGGGCTTCTGCATCGGGAATGCCGTTGATTTCGTTATAGGCTCCCGTCCCCAGGCTGTCCACGCCGCCCAGCACAGCTGCTGCTGCGCCCACGGTTTGCCTCAGGTAGTTGTTATGAATATCAAAATGGCTGAGGGGGCGTTGCAGGGTGCGTGCATGAATGGTCATGGGCTGGTGACTACAATCGTAAACACTGGCCAGACGGTGCAGCAAAAACCGCAGGGCCCTGATTTTGGCCAAATCCATAAAAAAGGAGGTGCCCACACCCACTTCAATGCGCGTGGCGGACAAAACCTCATCACAACTTAATCCCTTGTCCAGCAATTGTTGAAAGGCCTCTACACAGCTCGCCAGCACAAAGCTCAGTTCCTGCACGGCGTGAGCACCCGCTTCGGCGTAGTCCAGACTGGAGACCTTTAGCAAATAGCGCAGCGGTTTTGTACGCTCTTTTTGCATTTTGAACAGTTTGAGCAGGGTTTTGTATGCGTGCTGTGGACTGGTCACCTGTCCCTGAACCCAGTGGCCCAGAGGGGCGATCAGGGCCCCTGAGATGGGTAAATCCTCTGATAAGCACAGCTCGGGAGTCAGGGTTTCCAAATAAACTGGAATATTAACAGGGGTATGGGATAGCGTTTGCATGAGCAAGGTGTCATCTACAATGCGCCCGTCAATTTCTGCGGCTTCTAAGCCCGCGTACTGGTCGTGGACAATGGCGTTTACGCAGCGTTCGATATCGGGGTCTCTGAAGGGTTGGCAGATTTGCCAGCCGGAGCGTTTGCGAATGGACAGATCCTGAGAAGGACGTTGGGTGTACAGGCCCTCATAACTCAGGCCTTCGTAGGACTTTTTATACAGGGTGCGCTCAAAATCAGCGCCTTTGAGCGCCTGTGTGGCTGCTGCTTTCCAGTCTTCTTTCGTGGGAAAGGGGAAAGGGATCAGCGTGGTCATGGTATAGCCTCAGCGTTTTTATTAAGCATTTTACACGGGGTGAGGGGGTGGTGTCTAAAGCAGGGCTGATTTTGATGTAAAAATTGGTTTGTGACCGAAAATTCTGATTTTTTGCAAAAAGTCGCTCTACGCTATCTGTGGCTTTGAGCACTGTACCACCTTAATCCATGGCCGTAAATACATATTTTCGGTCATCTTATATTGAATTAAAGTGTTAGGCTACTTTATTTAATGTGAATTTCCACAGCTTGTAATCATTATTGAAAGACAGCTCTTCATAAATATATAACTCATTGCCGATAAGTTTGAGGTCTATCACACGCCCCTTCAAAAATGATCGAAGCTCTTTCCCATCAACAAGTACAGGAGATGCTTGTTGAGATACTAGTGAATATCGATGTAACCGCTCTCCAAAAATCAATATATCTCCAGCGTCTTCATTCAATAAAATAGCGTCTATCTTTTTTTCTCCTACTAGCTTGACAGGCGCATTTGGATAACCAAATCCAGACAATCCTTTAGCACTGATTAACGTAGACACATCACCTGAATTGGATACTTTACGGACAAAATAATCTTCTCCTACTTGATCCACAAAGTACGTATTTCTTTGCTTGTCAACAACTAGAGAACTAGGATTTACAAGCGTTGCCTCATTAGGTTCACCGTCTTTAAGTAATTGAATTTTTACGATATCTTTTTCATCAGCTATTTGTTTTTCAATAAAAGTCTGTGATTTAGGCAAATCCACATTAAAAGTATAAAAAACTCTTTTACCCTTTTCGTGACCTAACCATGCCCTAAAACTCGATTGAGGAGAAGCGCTTTTAGAAGCTATACATACACCCCAGCAGATATTAGTTGGAATACCATTTTCTTCAAGTATGCTG
Source organism: uncultured Candidatus Sericytochromatia bacterium (assembly GCA_964342365.1). Taxonomy (GTDB): domain Bacteria; phylum Cyanobacteriota; class Sericytochromatia; order UBA7694; family UBA7694; genus CAXRDE01. Next base: position 30,375 of record CAYFGW010000004.1, read on the forward strand.
GAACTACCAATTGGTTTAGTTACAAAGATATTTTCTGAAACAGGTACGTCTAAACGATACGAGGAGGTGCCTCCAACAGGCTGCCCAGCATCTGTTATATCTCCAGAGAATATAAAAGTATCAGCTTTGTTAAACAATAAAATGGGTTGAAATGTGCTTTTTAATAAAGTTGTTTTAGTTTCAATATTTTGAACGCCTAATGTTTTTACTTTTAAATAAATATTATTCTGTGAATAAAAAACGCCTGTCTTCTTTTCCTCTAACCAGACTAATTTATTTTTGTCGGTTTTCAGAGCAATAATTTTATCTTCAGAACTTGTGATTATTTTTGGTGAACTATTTTCTTGGCAGCTAAGAATCTTTTTTGAATCTGAATTAACCGTTAAGACTCTTAGTGTTCCATCTTTAATGTACGGAGAAATTAATCTTCTCTGACTTAAACAAGAGGAAAAAATATCAGTTATATCCTCCATAATTTTCTTCGATTCAGGTTTTACCTGTTGAGGTAAAACCGTAACCGATGGAGAGTCTTCAACTACAATAGTTGGCTGGTTAACAAGTGAATCATTAGTTTTTCTTTGCTGAACAATCTCAGGAAGCGCGCTATTTCCTACTTTAGAAGGTGAAGACTCAATACATGAGTTATTTAAACTGAGCACTAAAGTTATTAATACAAAATTAAAATATAATCTTGATGAAGAGCTAGATTGTATTGAGCTTAGTATTGGTTCGATAAACATCAATTGAAACCCGTGGGTAAAGAGCTAGATCCGCTTCTGCTGCCAGATGAATTGGAGCCACCCCTACTAGATGTCGTACCCTGAGGATTAGAAGATATCTTCTCTTTATCATCTGGTTTTAAGACTTGGTTATCCAGAGAATTTTGAATGTTATTGGGTTCAGTTAGACTGAGGTTCTGTGTTTTATCTTCTCTTTTAACACCTGTCGATAGTTCGTTTGAGGGAGAAGGTAAAAGAGTAGAACTATTGATACCTGAATCATTAGACCTCAGATTAGGAGAAGTAGATTTTTCTTTGAAAGGATTTAAAGGTGGAGAAACATCCGGTTGAATGGAAAAAGAAGCAACTCCTATGCCCACTTGACAACTAGAAAAAACCAGAACACAACTGAGATACAAAAGGTGACTATTTATCATTAAATTTAGATTTGTCTCTATATTTTACTTTGGGCTTTTTCATTTTTGCCTTCACTGTAATGAGATTAATTAATCATTATTACTCATAGCACAGTCTTATTTTTTTGTCTGTCACCTCTTTTGTCACACTTTTGTGTACTTTTGTAAACACTGCTTTAAATATAGTTAAAATCGATAAACGTATCTTATTCTTTTTCCAGCTCAGATTTTTGCTAATAATTATTTTCGCCAATATCACTTATTTTAAGTGTTAATTCAAAAATTAATACATATTAATAATTAATTTTTTGCGTTTATTTTTTCACAAGCAAAATTTAAGTTTTTTGGACAAGAAAGTTGTAGACTTCAGGCTATTGGAAAATATTCTCTTTGAATTCCGGTTTTATAAGCGCAAAGGCGTATCTTCATTTTGAGTTGTGCAGTGGAGTAAAATGAATCCCATTAACAACAAAAAGGAGTCTTCTATGAAAAGCGAAAGTGTAGCCAGTATTTATCAGCGTTTTGAAGCCACGCAAAAAGGTGAAAATCAGGATCAATGGATAGACGTGCGTCAGCCTGAAGAATGGGAAGAAGGCGTGATTCCCGGCGCTAAAAAAATTATGTTATCGGAGCTGGAAGGGCACTTAGATAGCCTGGATAAAGACGCAGGTTACGTGATGGTGTGCCGCAGCGGCGGTCGCAGCGGGCGCGCTTCTCAGCTCATGGAAAGCCACGGGTTCAAAGATGTGACCAATTTTGACGGGGGCATGCTGGCCTGGTACGATGCGGGTCATCCTACCACGTAGTGAGTCGCTGGTTTTAGTGCTGAAAACTGAGGTGGATATTCCCCTGACGAATTTCAGGGGAAATCCTGGCACGTCTTGCCACGTCAGGGCCCAGCACCTCTTGTAACATGCGCTGGGTGGGAATACGAATGGCGTATTGATTGCCGCTAACCCGTTCTGCTCCCAGACCTTTCTGGTGCAGATTCTGGCGAATAATTTCCGTGGCCTCTTTGCGAGGGTCAATGCCCGCAATTTTGGCGAAAAACTTTTTAAGGCCGTTTTCGAGTTGGGCCTGATCTACCTGAATTTGAATATTGTTGCCGTCGGGCCGCAAACTTATTTCGAGCGTTTCTAACTGCTCCTCATCCAGGCTCAATTTGAGCTGATTACCGGTGATTTTAACGTTCACTACGCCAATATTCTGGGGAAGCATCTGACGAATACTGTCTTCGAGGGTTTTTTCTAAGAATCTATTGGGATTAAGCTGAAGCGTTCCCTGAATGTGATGCTCCTTTTTGACGTCGAAATTCAGGTGGGCTGTGCCAAAGCGTGTGGGAATCTTTCTGGCTCTAACCTGCAGATGGTAATCTTTCATTTCACCCTGACGATCGGTGACAATGGGACCTTTGTTTTCAATTTTGACCTGTATGGCATCATTGCCAAGAATACCCTTCTCACTCAGATACTTTCCCATGCTGGCCAGTGAGGGACTGGATTTGAGTAAATCCAGCAACACGCTGGTGCGGGTTTTGATATCTCCGGTCAGTTCCGTGGTGGTGGTTTTTTTCAGGCGACCGGAACGGACGGCAGCAGAGGTTTCTCCCTCCAGTCGGGTGGTGCTATTTTGGCCTTTGACTTTGGAATTCCAACGAAAGCGCGTGTCTACATCCAGTCCCGCTTCTTGGGCTCTGACCTCGATGTGGGAACTGCTCACATTGATGCGACTTCCCCCGTGGTCGAAGCGCGCGTGATCCAGACGTCCTGCTCGTCCACGAATCTCTTCGGGGTTGGCACTGATTTGATCAAATCCACCTTTGAGACGGGTGTCCACTTTGTTGCCTGAACCTTCTGTTTGAATGTGTCCTTCTACCTCCGTCTGTCGGGCCTGTAACGCCGCCTGACCTGAATCTGCGTGAGTCTGAACGTCCTGAGCCTTTGCCTTTGCGTGGGCACGCGTACGCTCACCGGAGGTTTCTTTAATATCCACGTCTGCCTGAATCTGCGGTTGTTCAGCTATGCCCTGACCGTCCTGTGCTGCTACCCTCTGGACCGATGCTTCTACGCGAGCCTGCGTTTGGCTCTGGCCTTCCTGACGGTGTAACGTGGCTGAAGCTTGCACCTGTTGGAGTTCGCTGTTTCCGCGTTCAAGACGCGCGCTATGGAGCGAGGCTTCCGCTTCTATTTTTTCTGTGGGAGCCGCCGTAAGCACACGGTGTTGAATATAGCGGTGTAAATAATCGCCGTACTGAATCCCTTTTTCGGCAAAGAAATCCTGACGCGCTTCGAGACTCTTTTGCGTCAGCTGCGCCCATTCTTGCCCCGTAGCTTTTTCCAGCTCTTTGAGAGCACTTTCTGCCCGTAAACCCTTTTGCTTGCGCAGACGTTGCGGCCCTTCATCTTTCAGATAAACGTCTCCATCCCGGGATTGGCGAAAGGTGTCACCCTTCAATTTGAGGTCTAACATGAATTTAGCGATCTGCCTGTCAGGCGTTGCCATATCAGGTTCGGCTTCTGCACGGAGCCGTGCGGTGGTTTCTCCTGTTTCCAGCCGTTCTCCGTCACTTTTAACATCATGACTCTGGACATCCGCTTGCAGTTGGGTAGCATGACCCGCGGGCGAAACAGCGCGGCCCTGAGCTTTAAGTTGCACTCTGGCCAATGTGCTCAGGTTTGCGTCTTTGAGCTGCAAAGACAAATGTTTCAGGCCAAGGTGTACTTCCCCCTGGATTTCTGTATCCATGGCCAGACGCTCACTCATTTTTTGCAGATCGCCGATCATTTGTTGTAAAGGCTGTTCTCTCAAAAAGTTTAACGCTGAACTGAGAGATTTTCCGCTCACCCCAAAACGATCTGCAAGGGTGGCAATGTCTCCGGTATGGGTTGAGGAAAGCAAATTCTCCAGACTCTCTGTGGGGACTTTTTCAACAATTTCTGACAATTGTTCGCGGCTGAGCCCATACTGTTTAAGGGTGCTATTTAAAGTTTCTAGTGCTTCATTAACGCGGGTTTGAATGGCTTGAACCACTTCTTGATCGAGTTTGACGCGGCCCGTGAGTTTTCCCGTGAGTTCGTGCAGGGAGAGGGAGCTAAGATCTTCTGAAATGCTGCCTGAAGCCTGTTCTATAGTGGCTGTGGCGGCCCGGTCATTTTCTACAGCGGCGGCAGCCCCTGCATCAGAAGAGCCCTTTAACGTGGCGTCCGTCAGAGCTATTTCAATTCCCGACGGCCCGATGTGGATTTTGAACTGGTGGGCGCTGAGGTGGAGCTCGCCCTGTTTAATATGTTCTGTGGCAATCTCTGAGAGCCCTGGAATATTCTGAATGTGTTCAGAAGTCAGATGTAACGCGGTGGGAACCAGTGTATACGTTCCTTTTTCTTCCCGCACTTCAGAGGTGATTCCCATGTCCTTCAGGTAGTCCTGCACCGTATCTGCACCGGGCAGCAAGCCCTTGAGACTTTCTGCCTGAATGATCTCAATATGCCCTTCAGCATTGCTTTTAAACTGAAGAAGAGGTTCTGTTACCATTGCCTTACGGGTTTCACTGCCCAAAAACATGCGCAGGGGTTTTGGCAGTTTTTCAACGGTTCCCGCTTTCAGACCGATCTCAATCACGCCCTGATCGCCTTTTTTTGTGAGGCGAATTTCGCTCTGCTCAGCGGTAAAACGCGCCAAACGTTCCACCCATTGATCTCCATAATCCCCGTAAAAAGATTTGGCACCTCTGGCAAACGCGTCTCCCAGTTTGTCTAACATACCGTCAGTGGCTTCGGGCGGAGCGGGGGTGGTCCATTCATTGACTTCTTCTCTTACCGCGTCTCGGGTTGCCTGTACCAGGGCCGGTTTTATGCTGTCCAGAAGCTGATTGAGCTCTTTTTCTTGAAAGGGAATACGGGCTCTGATTTCACCGATGTGCCCCCTGAGATCGCCTTTGCCCGCGGTTTGCACACCGTTAATATCTGTTATAGAAGTGTCTTTGATGGCAAATTCAATGCCGTCCTCTACAAATTCCAATGTTTCGCTGGCTTCTCCCTGTTTTGCCTGTTTTATAAAGGCACTCACAGACTCCTGAATGGTGTTTTGATCCACGTCCGGATTGGCTGCCACAAGTTCTTGTGTCAGGGTGTCGAGTTCCCGGCGGGTCATTTTGTTGTCGGCAGCTAGCGTAGACCAGCGAGATTGAATTTGGGAGGAAATAGGGGTAGACATATGTTTAATATACCCGTATTTCTGAAAAAGTTGCCAATTAAAAATTTACCAATTAAAAGATAAAGTGTTTGGCCAGCATGGGACTTCCGTACTCAGCTGCTCCCACGCACACCCTCAGGTTATCTCGATAACTCACATCACACACGTTATGGGTATGACCCGCAAGCACCGTAATTTGATGCTGTGGAAACGTTTTGGCTGCATCTTCAATGACGTCTCCCATGGCTTTACAGGTAAAGTGCGCCGCCCAGTGGTCATCGGCCATTTCAGTGCCGTATAAGCAGGTTTCTCGAAACGGGGGCGCATGCATCAGCAGCACCACGTGATGGGGAGCGCTAGCGTCACGCAAAACCTCATAGAGCAAGGGTTTTATATGCTCAGCGCCTTCCTGCCCCAATTGCTTGAGTAAAGTGATAAGTTCCGGGGTGATGGGACGATTTTTGCGTTCTTCTAAGGTCCAGCTTTCATCGTGACCGTTGGCGTCCATCAGTTCTTTGATTTTACGAAAGTCCTGTAAACGAATCCAGCTCTTCTGGATATTCCCGTTGCCCCCGTCGCCCCAGCCGCCGTGACCGATTAAGGTGGTGTTTGTATTCAATGCCACCTTGCCCACGGCGGGCAACCAGCGTAAAAAAGGATGCCTCGTGCTGAGTTTGCGCATCTCTTGTCTCACCTCAGCGATACTGCCGTGATAATAATCGTGGTTGCCCAGCACAAAGTACACGGGGATTTCTAAGCGATCCGCAATGCCACAGAGATCCCTTTCCAGGGTGGTGGCTTCGGACAAATCTCCCGTCAGGCACAGACCCTGTGGGGCCACGGACTGAATACTTTCAATGAAAGCGTCAAAATGTTCGGTGTCGCATTGATCCAGATGAATGTCCGTGGCCCAGGCCAGGGTATAGTCTGTACTCATGGACTCAGCTTCAGGCGGCACCGTCTCTCACTTTGTATCCTGCCTGATCGAGGGTTTGCATCATACGTTGCTGTACGTCGGTGATTTCCTCCGGCTGCAGGGTATGATCGGGGGCAGCAAAGGTGATTTTAAAGGCCAGACTCTTTTTGCCGGGGCCAATATTGTCACCCTCATATACGTCAAACAGTTCCACCCCTTTGACTTTTTCGTCCACGGCCCAGATGGTATCTTCCACATCCGCAATCAGCGTTTTTTGTTCGCAAATCATGCTGATATCAAAGGGAACGGTGGGGTAGCGCTGGACTTTTTCAAAACTGGCCTCGGCACTCTGGCAGGCCAGGAGCACGTCCATATCCAGATCAAAAAGAGCGACACCGGCTTTGATTCCCATGTTTTCAGCGATTTGCGGGTGGAGCTGTGTGAGATAGCCCACCTCAACGGTGTCCAACAAAATGCTGGCGGTACGGCCCGGGTGACACCAGGGCATGTGGGTGGTGGCAGGACGAAAGCGCAGACGTCCGGCAAAGTCTAGCTGCTCAAAAAGATCTTCTACCACACCTTTGATGGTGTAAAAAGCGTCTTCGTGGCCGCCTTTCCAGTCTTTGTGAATGACCAGACCACAGAGTTTGAAGCGGTCGTGCTCAAAGTCTCCCTGTGCTTTATTTTCAAAAACTCGCTCCATTTCGTACAGGCGAAAGCTTTTGTGAAAACGCAGGTTCTCTGCGGTGATTTTGAGCATATTGGGCACTAAGCTGGTGCGCAGGCGGTTCTGGTCGCTGGCCAGCGGGTTGGCCAGGGCAATGTGATCTTCAGGGTTTAGCCCCACTTGTTGGAGCAGCTGGTCTCCCACAAAACCGTAGTTATACACTTCCGTAAAATGTAAATCCCGACTCAGCAATTCTCTGAGCTGACGCTGCAGGCGATGCTGAGGAGAGAGCATCACCGGCATCACCGGAATTTCTGGCGCCACGGGGGTAATATTGTCGTACCCAAAAACCCGGCCCACTTCTTCTACCAGATCCACGGGAATGGACACATCACCCGTGGCCCGAAAACTGGGCACGGTCACACGGATGCCGGAGGACGTTTCTTCCACATCCTCTATTTTGAACCAGAGACGCTCTAAAATATCCTGCATTTCTTCGTGGGGCAATGTGGTGCCCAGTCGCTGGTTGATAAAGTCAAAAGAGGTGTCGATGGTGGTGGGCGCAATCTCTGAAAGTCCCGCCTGTAAAAGCGGTGTGCGCAAACGGGCGTTTGGGCAGAGCTGTTTGAGCAGGGTCATAAAGCGGGCGGTTGCCGCCTCGGTTTGCAAGGGATCTAACCCTTTTTCAAAGCGCATGGAGGCCTCACTGCGCAAATTCAGAGCGGCGGCGGTACGGCGCACGTGGGTGGGGTGAAAATTGGCCACTTCCAGCACCAGTGTGGTGGTTCCTGCGTGCACTTCTGAGTTAGCGCCACCCATCACCCCGGCTAAGGCCACGGCCTTTTCGGCATCGGCAATCACCATCATCTGTTCGTTGAGTTGATGCTCACTTTCGTCTAAGGCCGTAAAACCTTCGCCGGACGTCGCAAAACGTACTTCCAATTCGTCACCGGCAATCAGGGAACGATCAAAAGCGTGCATGGGCTGACCCAGTTCAAACATCACGTAGTTGGTGAGATCCACAATGTTATTAATGGGTCTGGCACCTACTTTTTCCAGGCGATCCAGCAACCATTGAGGGGAGGGTTCCACTTGAACGCCTTCAATCACCACCGCCGTATAGCGTGGGCAAATGTCTGCGGGCACGTCAATATTGACCTGCAGAAGATCTTCAGAAACACCTGGATAGCTCCAGTCGCCCTGGGTGAGTTCCGTGAGGGGTTGTAAGGGCATGCGGTAAACGGCGGCAAATTCCCGCGCAAAACCATAATGCCCCCAGAGATCCGGGCGGTGGGTCAGGGATTTATTGTCGATATCGTAAAGGGTGTCTCCCTGATGATCTTCCATGCCCTCAATTTCAGCAGTGGCCAGAGTCATGCGACTGCCAATGGCTTTGGGGCTGTCTTTAATGTGTCCGGTGTATTCCTGAATCCAGTCAAGAGATATTTTCATATTAAAACTGCTCCAAAAATTTCAGGTTACCACTCTGGAAGTGGCGAATATCATCAATGCCGTAGCGCATCATCACCAGGCGATTCAGGCCCATGCCAAAGGCAAAGCCCGTGTAAACTTCAGGGTCAATGTCGCAGGCTTTAAGTACATTAGGGTGCACTGCACCACAGGGCAGTAATTCCACCCAGCCCTCATGTTTGCACACGGGGCAGCCCGCGCCGTCACAAATGAGACAGCTAATGTCCAGTTCAAACCCCGGTTCTACGAAGGGGAAAAACCCCGGACGTAGACGCACCTCCACGTCCCGTTTAAAGATTTCTCTGAGCAGATTTTTCATTACATAAATCAGGTTGGCTACAGAAATGTCTTTGTCAATCATGAGGCCTTCCACCTGATAAAAGGTGTTCTCATGGGAGGCGTCCGTGGCTTCATAACGAAAAACCCGCCCCGGAGAAATTCCGCGCATCGGGGGCTTCATTTTCTTCATGGCGCGAATTTGCACCGATGAGGTGTGGGTGCGCAACAGGCGACCGTTTTCCAGCCAGAAGGTGTCTTGCATGTCTCTGGCCGGGTGGTCTTTGGGAATATTTAAGGCTTCAAAATTATGGTAGTCGTCTTCCAGCTGGGGGCCATCAAATATCTGAAAACCCATGGAACGAAAAATATCTTCAATTTCGTACTGAATCTGGGTTAAGGGGTGCAAGTGTCCCCGCAGCTGTTTTTTGCCCGGTGCGGTCACGTCCAGCCACTCTGTGGTGGCGATATCGCTGAAGCGATTGGCTTTAAGATCCGCCTCTCGGGACTTCATGGCGTATTCAATGGCCGAGCGGGTGCTGTTAATGGCCTGGGCCGCCTGCTTTTTTTCTTCCGGGGGTAGTTTGCTCATCTGGCCAAAAAAGCCTTTAATTTGACCTTTTCGACTTAAATAATCGGCGTGAACGCTTTTGAGATCGGCTTCCGATTGAGCAGCTGCAATGGCCTGTAAAGCGGCTTCGCGGGCAGCGTGAACGGTATCTAACATATTGAACTCCGACAGGGTGTGCTGAGGCCCAATCATAGCATAGAAACTGCCCTAACGGGTGGATTGAACCCGGGCGAGATCTTGCCCCAGATTTCGCTTGCGCTCCGCCATACAAAAACGAGAAAACCGGGTGCGCAAGCTCGCTCGCGGGGCGGGTGTGTTCCACAGTTTTAAATGCTTACCCACGGGATGCTGCTGAATATGCTGCATAAAGTAGGCTTCGTGATCCCATTCTTCTTCCGCCATGTCCAACAGCTCAGGAATCAGTTCCTGGTGGTTTGCCTGAAAAGCATGGCGGGCCGCCTGTTCGTAAATGTTCACCACGTCTGACTCTAACCAGCCTGCGCCGTACATCGGGATGAGTTTTCCACCAAACACACAGAAGACACCGATGCCTCTTCCGAGCAGGGCCATACACACGCCTCTTGTTTTTGGTAGCGGGGCCCGGAGCTGCTCCAGCATGCGCCGGGCAGTTTCATAATGTCGCCACTCCGCCCGGGCAATGCCGCGAATGTGGGCGCGTTCTTCACTTTTGAGAAAAAGCCCCAGACTATGGCCCTGATAAGCATGGGCGGCGGCCTGCTCATTGGCATAGGCTTTTTGAAGCAGAGCGATTAATGCGGTTCGGGATTTTTCTATTGTGTTTGATGCCATGTGCTTAAAATAACACGGTTTTTGTGTGTCTTACGTTGATACGGGTCATTCTTTTGGTGAGCCTGTGTGCTAACCTGAAACGTAACTTATACAGGATACACATATATGCTTTACGCTCTCTCTAAATCTGCCCATTTGATCGCCGTCATTAGCTGGATCGCCAGTTTGTTTTCTCTGGCGGTTTTACTGCCCTTCCATGTGCAGGCCGCAGCAGAAACTGCCGTCAGGGACAAACTGGCACAAATTGAGCACTTTTTGCTCAAAAAGCTAGCCAATCCCCTTATGCTGGTGACGCTGATACTGGGTGTGGCCACACTGGTTTTGAACCCGATATTGCTAAAAGCCCCCTGGATGCACGCCAAGCTCCTGATGGTGGTAATACTCTGTGGTTATCACGGCTCACTGGCCAAAACCCGCCGTTTATTGGCAGAAGGAGATACCGTGAGTCTCCAAAAAACCCGCGTACTGGGCATACTTCCGCTTGTATTAACCGCTATTATTGTGTTTCTTGTGATTGTGAAACCCTTCTGATGGTGGCTTTCTGGCATAAACTGGGCATGGTCGAAAGCTTTTCGCTCATTGTGCTCATGACCGTGGCCATGCCGCTGAAGTATCTGGCGGATCAGCCTCTGCCCGTGCGCTATGTGGGCATGTTGCACGGCATTTTATTCCTGGCTTATCTGGCTTTAACGCTGGTGCTGGCCCTGCGACGACGCTGGGGATTCTTTTACTGGATTGAAGCCTCCGCCGCTTCTCTGGTCCCCTTTGGCTATCTCATTCTCGACCCACCGGATTTTAAACTTGCCAAACGCTGACTGGCAGTGGGACTGGCAGCGACTGCTCTGGGGCACAGATCCTTTGGCCTTTTACGGCGAAATTTTGCTCCGTTCTTTTGTGATGTACGTGGTACTTTTGCTTCTGCTCAGATTCCTGAGCAAGCGTGCCCTCACCCAGCTTTCCATTTTAGAGTTTGGCATTGTCATTGTGCTGGGCTCCGCCGCTGGAGACCCCACTTTTTATAAAGATGTACCCCTTTTCCACGGTATTGTGGTGCTCATCGTGATTGTATTGATGCAGCGTTTGTATACCTATTACCTCAGGCATTCAGAAACCGTTGAAACAGCCATGGAGGGCACACCCATTGAAATGCTTTACAATGGAGTGATACAGGAAAATGCCCTTAAACATGAGCATCTGACGCAGGAAGAGTTGTTTCAGTTATTGCGTTACAACGGGATTTCTCAACTGGGTGAGGTGAGCGTGGCGTATATGGAGCAAAATGGTCAATTGAGCGTTTTTAAGCAAGAAAGTCCGGTGCCCGGTCTGGCGATTGTACCGCCCTGGGATTTGCAGGCTCCCGAACTGCTCAGTGCCAGTGTGGCCGAAGACACAGCAGGTTATGTTTGTATAGTTTGTGGGAGCACCCGTGGAAACTGCTCCCACCAGCAGTGGATCCATGCTGTCATAAAGGGCAATCCACAAAGGTATAAAAAGGATGAACGTCGTGAAATTTGAAGGATCAGATCATTATTATCTCAACCCGGAGCTGGGTTCTATTGTAAATATGGCGCTGCAGATGCAAAAGCCACTTCTGCTCACCGGAGAACCCGGTACCGGGAAAACCCAACTGGCTTTTGAAATCAGTCGCTCCCTGAATATGCCCCTGGAAATTTTGCGGGCCAAATCCACCATCAAAGGGGAAGAAACTTGCTACGTGCAGGATACGGTGTTGCGTTTAAATGACGCTCGTTTTGGCACCGAAGGCACTGGACGGGATATCAATAATTTTTATGATTATGTGATCTGGGGGCCTATCGGGCGCGCCTTTCGCAGCGACGAGCCGGTGGTGCTCTTACTCGACGAAATCGATAAAACCGAATCCGATGTGCAGGACAATTTGCTGGATGTTTTAGACGAAAAAGAGTTTACTCTGCGAGAGGTCAATGATGTCATCCGGGCCAAACATCACCCTCTGATCTTAATCACCTCTAACGCCAAGCGGGAGCTGTCGGACCCCTTTCTCAGACGTTGTTTCTGTCATCATCTGGCGTTTCCCGATCGCGAAGAAATGGAAAAAATCATCGCCCTGCACTTTAAAGATTTGACCCCGGAACTCAAAGACGCTGCTTTAAACGTTTTTTACGAACTGCGAGCCAGAGGCTTTGAAAAAGCGCCGGCCACCAGCGAGTTGATCGACTGGTTAAAGGCGTTGCAAATGAGTGATAGTACGCCTCCTGCTCCCGATAAAATTCCTTTTCTGGGCACTTTGCTTAAACGGACGGAAGACATTTTGGCGCATCGGGATCAGAAAGGCCCCCGATGGTAACAGGCCCCGTTTCCCGGCACCGTGCTTTGTTTTCGCCTTTCTTTGAGCTGCTCAGGCATCGGGGACTCACCCTGAGTTTGCAATACGTCATGGATTTTTACACGGGGCTTGATAAGGGGCTGGTGCGCAATCTGGACGAATTGTTTACTTTTATGCGTCTGGTGTTTGTCAAAAAAACGGAGGATATGGACACCTTTGAACGGGCCTTTGCCTTTTATTTTTTTGACATTGATATTCCCGAGGTGGCCGAAGGGGATCCCGCTCTGTTTCAGACGGAACAATTTCGCAAATGGTTAGCACAGGCCATTGAACGTAAAGAAGTGCCCGCCAACATCTGGCAAATGAGTCGTGAGCAACTGATGCGGAAATTCTGGGAAACTTTGAAAGAACAGTTAGAACGTCACGATGGTGGGAGCAAATGGATCGGCACCGGCGGCACGTCTCCTTTTGGACATTCAGGAGCTGCTCAACCGGGGGTGCGGGTTCATGGTCCGGGTAGCCATCGTTCAGCGTTAAAAGCCATCGGCGACCGGCGCTATATTCGCTATGCCGCCTCGCAACAATTGCAGGGCAGCAATATGCGCCAGGCGCTAGCCCGTCTAAAAGCCCTCAAGCCCACCGGAGCCAGAACGGATTTAAACCTCTCAAAAACCATTGATGCCACGGTAAAGAACGGGGGCGAAATTGAGCTGGTGTTTGAACGAGAACTAAGAGACAAAATCAGCGTGGTATTGCTCATTGATAACGGGGGACGTTCCATGATGCCTCATGTAGCACTCACTCGCTTGCTGTTCAATAAACTGAGCGATCGCTTTCAGAGCCTGACCACCGGCTATTTTCATAACACCATTTACACCACCGTCTTTTCCGATCCGGAGCATCAGCGTACGCTGAGCGTGAATAAATTAATGCAGCGCTCTCGCGATACCCGTTTGATTATTGTGGGAGATGCTTCTATGGCGCCTGAAGAGCTGG
>CAYFGW010000005.1:0-42852 GCA_964342365.1 uncultured Candidatus Sericytochromatia bacterium
TTTGTTTCCTATTGCGAAGCGCTGAAAACAGCGGCAGCTATTTATATGCAAGAACGTTATACAAAAATCGTCCCCATACACGGCGATTTAAAACCGGCTCATGTGTTCGTTAAAACCTCTCCGAGAGCCGTGCAACTCACGGGAATTATTGACTGGGAAATGCAGCGCGAAGGCGATTTTTTATACGACTGGGGCGTTTTTTTATTGCATATGCCCATTGAAAATCAAAGAGAGGCCCTGCAGTTGTTGGCGCAAGCCTTTCCAGGCTGTGAACAGCGTTTAACAGCCTGCATTTTACATTCTGCACTGGGCGGTTTATTTATGTTGTCTCAAAGCAAAATGTTCGACGATTACCGGCAAATGGAACAGCGGTTATTACACCTGCTAGATCAGATTAACGGCCTGGATCACCAGATACTGCATCAGTAGAACGCTGCCGCAGGCGGCAGTAAAGGCAGGCAAGCGCAAATAGGCGGCGGCCTGACGCCATTCCTGATGCAAAAGATGATAACTCAGCTCGGGCGGATGCGACCACTGGAGTGCCTGCTGCACGCTTTCAGAGGTGGGGAAAAAACGCCGCTTAAAGTATACAAAAGCGGGTAAATCAATCAACAGGAGCGCAAGTAAAAACAGAGGGGACATAAGGTTTTCTCCGGGCCATAGAACTATTCTGACCATAGCATAAACCGGCGTTATTTTAATAGATTTTTTATGCCTTTTCTTGGGTCAAAAAAGGAGTTACGAAACGGGAGGTTGTGCATAGCGCATGCGAATACAGGAGAAGTCCTGACCGGAATTTACCACCTGCTCCTGCACGGGCCACAGCGATGTGACCACGTGGAGTTCAAGCCCCAGGTTCACAATACGCTCCAGAGGTTTATCTTCGATTTCTACATGAGTAGGTAAACACACCTGTTCAGACACAAAATAACCCGCAACCGCGTCCACACAGTGAAACGACCCGGGCTCCAGATGATAAAGGAACAGCGTCTGGTGGAAGGCGTGCTCAAACCAGCGAGATTCAATGGCCATAAAGCGCTGATGACGTTCTGTATAACCACAGACTCTTGGACAGTCTCTGGGCAACAGATAATGAGCCAGGTGCTCTTCATCAATCGCCCACACCACAGGGTTTAGCGAGTCCCAGTGGGGGGTGGGCTCCCGGGGAGTGAATTGCGCAATGTCGGGATCTTCACTCACATGATACAGTGTCATTTTCCTGTGATCATGGCCATCATTTCTGTTTCAGAAGGATTGGCCATGGCTTTGCGATTGTAAAACACCACAGGAGGCCCAGCACGCATCACCTGATTGAGTTTTTCCGCCTCTGAAGGATCCTTGAGTTCAAAATTGACCTGATTGACCCGCTGATAAGCAATGCCCTTTTCTTTTAAGCGGCGGGCCAAAAAATTGGCGTGCTGTGCGGCTTTTTTAGGACAATTGACCGCCGCCACCACCATGACGTGGTTTTTTCTGAGCTGTTGGGGCATGGGGACTTCCACGTAAGTCCCGGGCTCAGACTCAGCAGGAGGCGTTGAAAAAGTCTGATATCCCCAATAGCCAATGGCAATAACAATTAAAAGCTTGAGTATATTTCCCATATTTTTATTGTAACCCATAGCTTGCAATTTTTTGTGATTGTGCTATTGTATTATTGTACTACTTAATTAATACAATAATACAAAGGAGGAGCAATTATCCGGGCTGTTAGCCCTGTTATACTGCTCCTGAATGATTGTGAGGTAACGGCATGCGTTTAAATATTCAGCCCGGTAACGGCACACCGATTTATGTGCAAATTATGGAACAGCTGAAGCATGCCATGGCGCTGGGGGTTTTTGCTCCCGGTGAGCCCATCCCAACAATTCGGGAAATGGCGTTACAGGCCAAAGTTAACCCCAATACGGTGGCCAAAGCCGTGCGGGAACTGGAGCGCGAGGGCTTTTTGATTACCCGGGTGGGCAAGGGCAGCTTTGTGAATACAGAAGCTCCTGAACTGGCTCAACACAGCCGCGATCAAAAGGCAGATCATCTGGCGCAGGGCTATGGCCGCGATATGCGCTGGTTGGGGTATAACCGCAGCGAAAGCACCAAACGTGTCAAAACCAACTGGGAGGAAAACCATGACACAGACAATCATTCAATTCAAAGAGATCCATAAAACCTTTCGCCGACAAAAGGCCCTGTCAGGCTTAAATATGACGGTGCCCGAAGGCGTTATTTACGGGCTTGTGGGCCGTAACGGGGCAGGCAAAAGCACCTCGCTGCGCATGATTATGCGCTTACTGGAACCCGATAGCGGGCATCTTCAGGTGATGGGACATCATCCCTATCAATTGCCTCTTCATTTGCGCCAAAAAATAGGGTATACCTCTGACAGCTTACCTTTGATTCCTTGGCTAAAAGCGGGGGACCTTTTGCGAGAAAACGCGTCGTTTTATCCCGACTGGGACCCGGACTACGTGAACCGCTGGGTAAAAAAGCTAGAGCTTAATTTAAATAAACGTATTTTTAGTCTTTCCCGGGGAGATCGCCAGAAACTGGGTTTTCTAATGGCCATTGGTCATCGTCCACGCTTGCTGGTGCTTGATGAACCCGCAGGTGGACTTGACCCGGTGGTGCGCCAACAGTTTTTAGAAACCCTGATTGAGTTTTTAAATGAGACCGGCTCCACCATTATTTTGTCTTCGCATCAGCTTAATGAGCTGGAGCGCATTGCCGACCATATTGGCTTGCTTCAGAACGGCACCATGACCTTAGAGACGGAATTGGAAACTTTACGCTCTCATGTGCGTAAGGTGGTTTTAATGGGGCCTCAAGCAGAAACTGTGATGCCTGACATGGGTGCGGTATTGGATGTACAAAAACACGCGGGTTACGCAGAAATTGTGTATAGACACTGGCATGAAGATATGGCCCGTGATCTTGTTCAGCGTTTTCCTGAAGCGAGTTTACAGGTGTTGCCGCTGGACCTGGAATCCATTTTTGTGCATTTGCAAACACAGGAGGTGTAATCATGACACAATTTTTTAACCGCAGCTTTTTCTTTACTTTTATAGGTGTCGTGATTCTGGCGACCGCTTTTCAAGGGTTTGAATCGGGGGTGAGAGCGCTTTTTGCCGGACAACTTTCTTTTCACTATGATGCATGGGCATACAGTTTACTGTGCGGCTCTGCCATAGCGTTGATTTTGCCCTGGTTTCAGCTATTTTTTTTCAAAGAATGGTTAATGACGAGAACCTTGCAAATTTCAGAGGTTTATGCCGCCATCTGGCGAAGTTATTTACGCGGATTCTTCTTTCTGCTGGCATCGGGAACCGGATTATATGTATTAGAACGCGGGTTAGACTTGCAGTGGACGCCACCCGTTCTTGAGCTGCTCTTGTTTCCTATGCTTATAACTTTTCATATTTTGGCCTTTGTCGCAGGACACGCCAGGACGCGAAAATGGCAAATTCTGGTGTTTTTAGTGTTGTTTTTCATGGTCGGGCTCAAACTGTCAACGGTGGCTTTTTACGGATTTTTGCTTTTGACCTTGTGGGTTCTGTTTCAGGTAAAACACTCTCCAAGAACTTCGCTTTTGTTTAAGAACCAGGATATAAACACCTTGTTTTTTTTAGAAGTGGGACATTTCAAAATGGCTCCAGGCAAAGGGCAACGTTTCTTTGCCCTTGCGCGGGTGGGCTATTTGCAGTATTTGGGGTTGAGCACGGCGCTAGCGGGCCTGGGTCTGTTGCTCATGCTGTTGCTTCTGCCTTCTCTGGGGCCTGAGGAATCGGTGCTGCTGTCGTTTTTGCCCTTGTGGGCGGTTCTGAGCTTGATGGCCCTGTTGCCCACTGAGATCCTCTGGCGGAAGCACAGGGAGTATTTGCTCACGCGTCCTTATACTGTATCTGAAGTAAAAACCGCTAATTTACTTATGCAAGGGCTTCTTTTAGCGGGAACGCTCGGCATAAGCTCACTCTGGCTGTATCACAGCGGCATTACTCTCCGGGTTTCTTTTGTCCTGTTTTTTGTCTTTTTGTGGTTGGCTGGCCCTCATGTTTTGGTGCCATTTGCGCTGCTCTGGGCACTGGGCAGCAGTTTTTCGCCGGGCACGATTTCTTTGTTGATTTCACAATGGAGTCCTTTTCTGGTGGCGGCGTGGGCCCTGGTTATTTTCTGGCGCGTCATGCCCTACGCTTGTCCACGTTTAAAGTGGCAAAGCCAATTCAGTTATACTTTGCTGTTAACCTTTATTCTCGGATTGGGAGCGTATCAACATCCGCTGCTACATTTGCTACATTTTGAAAACCTTTTACTGCCTCATCAGCGCTGGCACACGTCTCGCAATCTGTATTTAACGCTCTGGTTTGAACAGGCAGAAAAACTGAGCAAAAAAGATACATTCGCTTCTGCTTTTGACGCCTATTCCCCCCAGGTCATTAAAAAAGCGCTGCCAATAAAACATAATCGGGGAGGCGCAATCATGGCAAAACACCATGTTGATGCTCTGTTTAATCTATTTGAAACGCGCTTCCCATCATCTTCCTACACTTCTCAAGATGAGCAAGAATTCGTGGCCAGACTGTCGCGTTACTGGTTACGTTATACGCAAAATGCTCAGATCTCTTTTCGTCCTCTGCTGTTGCAACTGGAAGGACATCATTATAGCGCACGACGTCTGGCCAGAGCACAATGGAAGAGACAACGAGACGCGTTTTCGGGATTGCAGTGGGCTGAGATAGAAGCCTTGCAACTGCGTCGTAGACGGGCCCAAGAAGTTTATAAGCAACTGATCGCAGAGCAGCCCAAAGCCGCCGTTCCGGCGCATTTGAAATTGCTTAATTACGCTTATTATCGGCAGGATATTTCTCTTGCGGAGAAAAAAGCGCTGGCAAACCAGGCGCGGCATGCAGGGGTGAGCATGACACCTTTTATGTGGAATGCTTATTTTTCTGAAAAAGCAGAAGCAGAACGGATTCAGACCCGTCAAAAAAACCAACAAGAGCGACACCGGCGTTTAAAACAAAAATGGGAAAAAGCCCAGACCGGTTTGTCGACCGATCCCGCCAAACGGCTCTTTAGCATGGTGTGGCTTGCCATAGAGTTGCAGCAGGAAAATAAAGACCTGCAGGCTTTAAAAGCCTTGCTTACCCCTGATGAAATCACGCGCCTGGGGCATCTGTTAGAAGAAATACCTGAATTTAAAAAACAGGTGTCCACCATGATCAAAGGTAATTCTGACGGCATTTTTTATTCCACGCTCAACGGCATGTATTTGAGCTGGCATTATCGGGTGGAATTAGAACTCGAGCCGCAAAAATTTCCGCACTTGCACGAACTTTTTCAGGAAATGTACCGTAACGAGAAACATAAACAGGATATATAAGCCGTGTTTAAATCACGTTTACCCTATGTGTTTTCAAAGTTTGCACCCCTTATGATAATAAAAAGGGAGGATTATAAAATATGGAAAGAAGTAAAAGAGCCAAACGCAAACGGGTAAAAGTAAAGGGTAACGCTCGCCGAAAGATCGAGCGCACCCCCAGACGTTTTGCGGTAGTGGATCCTTATCAGGTTAAACCGGCAAACATCAATCGGGTGCGCAAAGCTTACGGATTTTAAAGATTCGCGCTCTTAAACGCTCTGAGCCAGGGAGCGATAACCGTTTAATAAAGGAGCCAGTGCGGGATATTCCTGAGAGAGAGCATCAAATTCTGCGCTGGCCAGATGACTGGCATAGGATGGAATCAGGGCGGCTGCCCATTCAGAACGCTGGCTAAACACATCTTTGAGCGTGTGAAAAAGCTGACCGGGCTGCTGACTGGCAGCATTTAGTTGGGGGATAATTTCGGTGAAGTGATTGGGCATCATATCCTCGCTTTCGTAATCTTTATTCAAGCAGATTTACAGCACCCAAAACTGCGATCCCAATCACGGGTATCAATAACTTTTTTGACAGTGATATCATAGACGTATGCTCCATTCTGCAACTGACACTCTGCGCCATTATGCCGCCCATTTAAAAAACCGAACGCTCCCCTGTGAGCACGTCATCTGGCATGTGACCAATCGCTGTAATCTGGCCTGTGTTCACTGTGGCGTCTGGGGCGGAGAAAAACAGTACGCGGATTTGAGCCTTGAAGATTTTGCCAGGAACATCCCGAACATGATTCGTCTGGGCGTCAAATACGTTACCCTCACCGGAGGGGAACCTCTTTTACGTAAGGACATTGGAGACATTCTGGCCGTGCTCAAACTGAGTGGCTTCAAGGTAGCCATGGTGACCAACGGGCATTACTTGGAGCGCTTTGCTGACAAGCTTACCCCTTACCCACTGGACTCGATTTCTATTAGCATTGACGGTGGAGCGTCTTTTCATAACGCCATTCGTTTATCAGAAACCAGTTATGCAGAAACTCTTTCTGCTTTACGTGTCGCCACACAGCTTGATATCCAGGTACGTAATGTAAATACCTGTGTAACCCCTGAAAACCTATCTTCTTTAAAAGCACTGGCAGAAGATATTTTTGCTGCCGGTGCAAATCATTGGATTTTGCGGCCTGTGAGCGTTTCTGGTCGCGCTACAGAAATGTTGAAGCCAGACATGGATGTGCTTCGTGACTTACTTAAATTTGCGGCCCGGCAATTAGAAAAAGGCTTGCCCGTAAAGGTGGCTGGCATCGGTTATATGGGTCCATGGCACGATCTGTTCTATGAGGAAGGTTACCTGGACCATACAGGTTGGAAAAGTCTTTATATTCTTCCTGATGGTGGGATAAAAGGTTTTAATGATGATCAACTTCCCCTGGAAGGGCATTTATTGAAAGATGACTTAGAAGATCTCTGGTGGAATCGTTTTGAGCTTTATCGCCACAGGCAGGTGCCTGAAGATTGTCTGAATTGCAATTATTTTGAGGTGTGTGGAGGCGGGAACCATACAGAGGCCGAGGCCAGTTATCGCTGTATTAAACCTCTTTTTGGGGATTTTTCGGCCACGGCCAGCCCTGTTTCTGATAATAAGCCTTAATTTCTGTAGCGGGATACGTGCTGGCTTCAGGCTGTGTGCTGGCTAAAACCGCTTCTGCCTGGCTTTGGGTATAGCTTCCGCTTCTTTTTTCCATGGCAATATAGCTTTGTTCCGGGTGGAACCCCAGTTTCTCTTGTCGGGCCTGGTGTACAAATCCTGGAATCAGACAATTACTGGTATATCCTGTTAACCCCGGATCTTGCCAGTTCATGGCGTTGAGAATTTCTTTTTGTTGCGTGGCGGTGACCTTGAGTAAATACAAAAAATTCACGCTGTAGTAAGCATGCTCAGCATCGCTAATATGACGTTGCATGGCGCTTAGATAGGGGCTTAGCGTGGCATAGGTTTTATTGCCAAATAAAAGCCAGTGTGCCTGATGCTGTTTCATATAAGCCCGGGCAATACCATCAAGATGTTTACTGCAGCTTTTACAAAAATCAGCGCCGGTACGGGCTTCTACTTTTGTTGGTGTTACCTCATATTCTTGTAAAAATGTTTCATAAAGCGGAATTTCTACAATGTCTAGAGGAACGTTTAAATCCGCACAATGCTGGCGACTGCGTTCCACAATTTCTGCAGGAATAAAACCATTTTGATACATAAGGCAGCGGGGCGTTAACCCCATTTTGACGGCCAAAAACAGAGTGGTTAAACTGTCTTTACCGCCAGAAAGAGCTACCACCACCTGACTGAACTGACTGTCTTTAACAAAATAGTCCAACTCCTGTTCAAGGGTTGGACTATTTTCGTTTTTTAAATAAAGATGACAGTATTGGCACATGCCGTCCGTGAGCAAAACTTTTTCAATATTCTGGTCAGGGTGCGCTGTTACATAGTTTTGACTAACCGGAAAAAAACCGGAAACTAACCATTGGCCTTCTGTAATTGCGCACCGCGAGCAGGATTTATTTTGCAAATACGGAAGCGTACTTTACGTTGGTGGTGCCATCAGCATTGATGTGGCCCTGTAAATGCTGCATGTGAGCAGGGGGTTTTGGCTTTAAGGGCTGATTGAGCTCTTGCATATCATTGAGAGCATCGTTGACCCGTTGACGAAGAGATTCTAGTTTAGGTGAATCAGAAGAAAGCTCTTGTAATTGCTGTCTTAAGGCATCTAAATCTTTTTTGGGTGGCTTATCATTATCAAGACATTTACAAATACATTTGCAGGCATCCTGCTTGAGTTTATTTAGCTTATCACCCATGTCATCAGGAAGTTTTTGTAGAGAATCCATAGATTCTCTTAGCTTATTTTTTATTTGCTCTTTGTCGAGCCCACCAAAATTGAGGCTTTTGGGATCCATCTGGGCTTTATTGATAGATTCAGCGGTGTTCTTATCTACAAATTTTGAGAGGTCTTCTTTTACGTTGGCTTGATTCAAAGACTCCATGGACTGTTGCATTTGTTGTTGTGCCGACGCAACGTCTTTTGCAGGTTTATTGGTTGCAGGTTTATTGGGTTTTAACTGCTGAATATTCATGCTGTTAGCGCCAATTTTTCCCATATTTCCCATGTTTGTTTTTCCTCACACTGTTTTAATTCTAGATGTTGTCTTAGGTTTTTATCATACCCGCAAAAAATGACTTTTAAACATTTTTTTCTGAAAAAACGTAGGTTTCTGGATCCATTTCGCCCAGAAAGCGAGACGGCAACGTAAAAAAGTCGTTATAGCTGCTGTAATGAGACGGTAAATTTAAATACAGCCGTTCTCTGGCCCGACTACAGGCCACGTAAAACAAGCGTCGTTCTTCTTCAATACTTTCTACATCTTTAAGAGAGCGATTGGAAGGAAACAAACCGTCTAATAAATGCATCACAAACACGTATTTCCATTCGAGTCCCTTGGCAGAATGAATGGTGGAAAGCACGAGCGGTTTTTCTTCGCTTTCCTCTAACAGAGGCTGGCTCCCATCCTGAAACTTCTGACTGGGGGGATCCAGGGCAAAGTCGGTTAAAAATTTGTCCAGTTTCTCGTACTTGGCGGACAGCTGTTCTAAAATATCCAGATCGGGCAAACGCTGTAGCCAGTCTGACTCTACGCCCTTGAGCAGGGGCTGATAATGTTGCTTCAGCAGATCCAGCTGGGCAGTGGGGTGGGACAGTGCGCGCGCTTCTATCAGGGCTTTTGCCAGAGCTTCCAGAGCGGGCACAAACTTTTTTTTGCCGAAGGCCTCTGGCTGCAACTGGCCTCCCTGTTCTCGCACGTGAGTAATAATGCGCCGGGCGGTCACGCGCCCCACCCCGGGCAATAATTGCAGTAAGCGGTGCCAGGCAATGGCATCCAGAGGATTCAGCACAAGCCGCAGGTAGGCCACCAGGTCCTTAATATGCCGACGCTCGGTAAAACGAATGCCGCCGTACACTACAAAAGGAATGTTGCGTTTAATCAGTTCTGCCTGTAAAAAATTGCCGTGGAACCCGGAACGATACAGCACGGCCATCTCATGATAAGGGGTATCTTTGGACGCTTCCAGAATGGTTTCTGCAATATGCACCGCTTCGTCTTCTGTGCTGTACAATTTTTCCACATGGGGCTGAATCCCCACCTTGCGTCCGCTAAACAGGCGTTTTTCAAATCCCAGGGTATTGTGACTGAGAACGGCATTGGTAAAGTCCAGCAGGGGTTGGGTACTGCGATAATTTTCTTCTAAGCGCACCACGTGGCAGTCCTGCCAGGTTTGAGGAAAGCGCAAAATATTTTCGTAATTGGCGCCTCTGAATCCGTAAATGCTCTGGGCATCGTCACCCACAACCATTAAATTGCGATGTTCTGCGGCCAGATAGTCCGCCAAATCTTTTTGAATCAGATTGGTGTCCTGGTATTCGTCCACCATAATATAGTCAAATAAACTGCGGGCTTTGCGGGCAAAGGCCGGGTTGTCCCGCAGCTGATTGCGGGTCAGTTCGATCAGATCATCGTAGTCCAGCAGCTGGTTGCCCTTTTTGTAAGCGGCATAGGTTTTAGCAATGGTTTGTAAGGCCTCTAAATAGTTTTCCAACAGGTCAGGATGTTGCTGCTTCAGAATATCTTCAAGGCTGAGCTGGGCATTGCGGGAACGAGAAATAATCTCAAAAATT
The DNA here is from genome assembly GCA_964342365.1 of uncultured Candidatus Sericytochromatia bacterium. Taxonomy (GTDB): domain Bacteria; phylum Cyanobacteriota; class Sericytochromatia; order UBA7694; family UBA7694; genus CAXRDE01. Next base: position 10,092 of record CAYFGW010000005.1, read on the forward strand.
CGCTTTTTGCGCGGAAAAGCCCGATCCTTACCGCGCAGTTTCAGCTCTTGCACAATCAAATCCACCACGTCAGCACTGTCCACGGTGTCAATAATGGTAAATTGTGGCGACAAACCCACCATGGGCGCCAGACGGCGTAGCAGATAAGCACAAAAAGAATGAAAGGTGCCCCCCATGACCCGATGGGCCCCCTGTTTGGGATTGAGAAGCTGCGCTCGTTCCAGCATTTCCATGGCCGAACGACGGGTAAAGGTGAGCAGCAAAATTCGCCCGGGCTTGACCCCCTGATCCAGCAAATAGCTCAGGCGATGCACCAGCGTACGGGTTTTTCCGCTGCCCGCTCCCGCCAATACCAGCAGCGGGCCCTGTGTACAAGTAGTGGCAGCCAACTGCTGCGGATTCAAGGCACTGGCATAGTCCAGGCTGAGCGTCTGGCCTTCAAGAGAAACTTCCGGAGGCAGGCGCTCGCCCAGGGTATCGCTCAGAGCACGAATTTCTTTGATTTTAATTTTTAAATGGGGATCAGGGGTTGGCCATTCATAACGGGTGTTGTGAAGACTGTTTTCACCGATTTCTAAATAGCTGGCCGCCTGAGCCGGCGAGGTGGTAAAAAACTCCAAAAACTCAGAAACATGTCGCAGTCCGTCTTCCGTCATTTATTGCAATTGCCCCCGGAGACGCACCGCGCCCCCTTCGAGGGTGACCTGCTGCAGGCGGGCTTTTTGACCGTTGGGCAAGCGCATGGCGTTGCGCACATAGGCCTGCACCTGCGCTCGTACAGCGCTTTCAATAAAGGGCATGGGCACTCCCATATTTCCCAGGGACACCCTGTGAATCTGAGGTTCTACGGTATTGCCACTGACACGCAGTCCCATTTCACCCCCGAGGTAAACGGTAGGCGTTCCACGATTGACGCCGGGCAGACGGTTTAAAAAGGCGTCTGGCAAATGTTTGGGCAAAAGGGCCACGGTAATTTTGGCGCGCCCGCCGGAAATGGTGGTAGAAACACCCTGAATAGACTGACGATAGGCAGGAGCAGTCCCTCCTACGAGACCGTTATAGATCATGCTGGATATTTCGTTTTGGCTGATTTGAAAATTAAAATCATTGACGTTGGTCTTTGGCCGCTCAGTTTGAGAAGCTCTGTTTTGGGGAACCGAGCGCGTGGGTGCGGTGTTCACGGTTTCCGGGACTGTAGGCGCTGAGCCAACGGAGTCTGAGTTTGTAACACCTGAGTCCGTGACGTCTCTGCCTGAGACGGGCGGGTCGGGACGATTCACGGGAATTTCTACAATAGTGTTTTCAGTCGTACTGGTTTCAGTGGCATTGCGACTATCGCCATTGAGATTAGACGTCTCGTTTTGGGTAGTTTCTGTGGGAGGCGCATTGGCAATAGCACTTTGCAAACGCTGATTTAGATCGGGGGTATTGTCAGGTTCTACGGTGTTTTCCACCTCCAATTGACGTGTCACAAACGTACCCGTATTTTCGGGTTTCTGTGTGGCCTGTTGCACCAGAAGCCGTGGCCCAAGAATCACTGCCAAAATAGCCACAATCCCCAAAATCGCCAGGGTAGACAGAATAAAAACCAGGGGTTTGCGCGAACGTTTTTTAGCCATACCCTTCATTATACAAGAGGGGTATACTTTTAAGTATGTATACTCCTCCCGCCACCGACTATTTGTCCTCAGAGATTTTAGAACGTCAAAAGAAACTCTTTGCCAATTCCTGGCAATGGATTCCCGCTCCGGCCATAGACACCCTGAGCCCCTTCACGCTGCTACCGCAGTTCTTAGACGCTCATTTACTTCTGCTGTCTGAACAGCGAGAATACGCCCTTTCCAACGTGTGTACCCACCGGGGAGCCCTGCTCTATCAAGCATCTTGTAAAGTGCCTACCACTTTGCGCTGCCCCTACCACGGGCGCAGTTTTGATAAAGGTGGAAAATGTCTGGCCATGCCCGGTTTTGAGAAAGTGTCCAGCTTTCCCACCCCTCAGGATCATTTGCCCCGTAAAGAACTCAAAACCTGGCATTTCCTGCGTTTTGTGGCTTTACAAACGCCCTTTGTTGATTTTGAAACCTTTGTGGCCTCCCTCGATGAACGCCTCGGTTTTTTACCGCTGGACACCTTTCAGTTTTCTGAAGCTCACAGCCGGGACTACGACCTCGCGGCCCACTGGATGCTCTACTGCGACAATTATTTGGAGGGCCTGCACATTCCCTATGTACACCCCGCCCTGTTGCGAGCTCTGAATTTTAAAGCTTATGAAACCCATACCTTACCCCACGGGGTTCTCCAAATCGGGCTGGCGGAAGATGATGAAGTGGCCTTTGAATTGCCACCTGACCACCCCGATACGGGCAAAAGGGTCGCGGCCTTTTATTTCTGGCTTTTTCCCAATCTGATGCTCAATTTTTACCCCTGGGGACTCTCTCTGAATGTGGTAGAGCCCCGCGGTCTGGAGTCGACCCGCGTTCGTTACTTGAGCTGGATTTCTCGCCCGGAGCTAATGAGCACGGGAGCAGGTGCCGATGTAGACACCACTGAGCGAGAAGATCACGAAGTGGTTTTAAGGGTACAACAGGGCTTAAAGTCACCGCTGTATCATCGCGGACGTTATGCTCCTGATATGGAAAAAGGGGTGGCTCACTTTCATCATTTGCGCAAACGTTACGAAACGCAAGACGTTTAGCACAAAAGCCCTCTAAACCCCGTGTTATACTATTTTCATAACGTTCAAAGGCCTGATTTATGACCATCCGAAGCAGTGAATCCGTACAAAAACTATGTTCTCTGGCAGTGCAGCAGGGACTTGTTAAAGCCAGCGATATTTCCCTGGCTTATCAGACCTATCTCAACACCAAGCTTTTGGCAGGACAGTGTCAGTACGTGCTGCAAGCTCAGGAAGGTCGTATTTCGCTTCAGGAGCGCGATGCCTCCACAGACGGTTTTGAAGATGAAGAGTGGAGTGCCCTGGAAATGCCTGCTCCGGCGTTTTCGGGAGAATGGGTGCCTTTTGCCTCCGAAAAACTGGCCCTCTTTGATTTACAGGGTCGCTTTGAAGGTGTACAGGAGCGCTCGCGTCCGGAACTCGTGCCCGCGGAGCGGGGCGGCTACGTATGGTCCAAGAACAAGCCCTATCGTATGTCGAGCCTGATTAATCCGTTGATTCCCGTGAACACAGCGGAACGGGGCCCCTATGATTTTTATTTCCCGCCGGAACAGGATGACGGTCTGTTTATCATGGATCGCGCCGCAGGCACCGTGTTTATGACGGATTTGACGTTGAATATTACCAAAATCAAAATCAAGGTGCGCGAACCGGGCAGTCAGAAGAGCATTTGTCTGGCCTATGACGGCAAAAACCATGTGGCTTATGTAACGGATCATCAAACCTCAGATATTATTATTATCAAGCCCCGGGAAAAGAAGGTGGAACGGGTGTCTACCCCCCACGGCGTGCTGGGCAACCTGATTTTTGACGCCCAGCGCAATCAGCTGATGATTATGCTGGCCGATCCCGAGCAGGAACCCGCCATTTTGATTTTTAGCTGCCAGGATTTTTCCCATCAGGGCACCTTGCTCATTCCCGGAAAGCGCTTTAGCAGCCTGGATGATCCCTGTGATTTGATGGGTTTAAGTCCCGACGGCAAAAATATGCTGGTCATGTCCTATAGCAATGAGCCTGCGCTGTCCACGCCGCTGATTTCTTCCATTGGCTTAAAAAGTCAGCAATTGATCAAAACCCACACCCTCAGTCAGCACGATAAACCCATTGGTTTTGCTTTTCAGCATAAAAAACCACGGCCTCAGGACGTGCCTGATTTTGACGATTTTATAGCCGATAAGGGACTCCTCAAAGGCCCCCAACTGGTGGGGTTACTCCGTTTAATTGAACAACTGGAAGCCGATAAAAACAAACCGCTCTTTGATCAAGATGTAGAATCAGCACTGACCCATATTGAAGATAATTTCAGTGCTGAAGAACTGCACGAAGTCTCAGAAATTTCTCAGGAAGCCACCACTGCTCTGGCCAAAGAAAGCTTTTTTGAATGGCAGGGCCGCAGCGATATGAGCCAGGAGGAAAAGCAGGTGCTCGTGGAGCGCATGGCACAAATCAAAACCGATGAAAAAGTGTCACGCACCAACGGGGTCTTTGTACTCAACTGGCTCAAAGGCATTCACCGCTAGTTTGCGCCCCCACACAGGAGAATTGAATGCCCTTGTTCTGGAGCCGGATCATTATTCCCGTCTGGGTTTGCCGCCGGAGGCCACGGCCGAAGAAGTTGAACAGCGCTTTTTAGAAGCTTCTCAGGGCTTTCATTTGAACTCTCTCTCAGACGATTTACGCTATAACGCCGCCGAGCAGTTACTGATCCTCACCCAGTCCTATGAACTCCTGAGCAACGCCGTGGAGCGCAGCCACTACGATATTCGGCGCTTTGGCCGGGAAAATCTGCCTCTACATGAAAAGGTGCAAATTCAGTTTCGTGCGGGCCTGGCCGCCTATCGCAAACACAAGCTAGAACTGGCGCTGTCTCATTTTAAAGCCGCGGTTAAACTCTACCCTCACCGCTGTTTGTTTCGGGTACATCTGGCCAATATTTACTACGAGAAAAAGTGGTACAGCAACGTGGAAAACGAATTGGAAACCGCGCTGCACTTAGACCCCGAAGATCGCTTTGCCAAAGAAACCGTGGCCCGTCTCGTGTTTCATTACGAAAGTTATAGCAAAGCCACCAAAGCTCCCTTTGTGAAGCGCTTTAAAACCCAGATGCTCACCCGCCTCAAAACCGGCAACCTCACGGGGGCCCTTGAAGATATTGAGCCCTCGCCCCGTAAAAAGCCCTGACCTACTGTAATTGTGGTAGAATAGTGCAATGCTCCAGGGTGTTATGCTCTGGCTGCAAAATTGTATGCATGGGAGAGGAGGTGAACAAATTATGATGGAAGTTGAAGTCCAGGAAGGACAAGTAGATGCCGCCATTAAGACGCTTAAAAAGAAGCTGAACCGTGCCGGTGTTTTCCGTAAAATCAAAGAAAAACGCTTTTATGAGCCTCCCAGTGCAAAAAAACAGCGCAAACGTAAAGAAGTTTTACGTCGTGCGAACAAGAAACTGAAAAAGCAACAGCGTAAATACTAGGTTTAAAAACCCGTTTACATCCCTGGCTCTGAGAAATTTATGTGTATACCCCTTCACGGAACCCTTTCTTTTGACGGACAGGATCTACATATTCAAGATCCCGCACCGCAGGGTTCTCCCGCTATCCTGAGTGCCGATCATGCCCTTCACTTAAGCATTGATCAACAGTACCCGGAAGCCCCTCTACCCGTCACTTCTCAGAGCCAGATTCAGTTTTCACTCCCCTTACCCACGCCCCCGAAGTACACCTTTGACTTTGACATTTCTACCTATTCTGTACAACTCACTGTGCAGGAACAAACCCCAGGCGTGGCGTTTTTTATTCCTTCCCAGTCTGAAAATCGCACCTTGCACCTTAGTCTTCACCAGAAAGAAGTGCCTCTCACCCACTTTGAATCTCAGCTCTGGGAAGATGTTCAGAAACAACTGCGCTACCAGCGTATCCATCAACCCCTTTCCAGAGAAGCTTTCAAAAGCGCTTTAGAGGCTCCGGGCACACCGGTGGTGGTTCTCGAAACGCCTCAACCCGTCCAACCCTTTAACCGCCTCCACTTTTTGTACGCTCTGCCGCTACCAGAGCCCGATACAGAAGCGTTTGCGCTCTCTTTTCCCACCCTGAAAACCCTTTCCGCGGGCAAGGTCATTGTAGAGCGGGAATACTCACACAAAAGCCGGGCGGGCATGAATGTATACGGTGAAGTGGTGGCCCCGGAAAACGTAATCGTGCCAGAACTCAAGGCCAGCAATCGCACCGTTCGTTTGGATCCAGAACGCAACCACGCCCTGTCTGTCATTGAAGGGGTACCGGTTTTTGATGCAGAAGCCGGTGTCAAAATGAGCGGTCTGCAAAAGCAACACAGTGAAATCGTGGGAGGCCCCGGGCATATCGTGGATCTTAAAAGCAGCCTGCAATTGCATAACAGCATTCGCGATCAGGCTTCGGTGTGGATTCAGGATTACCTGGAGGTTCAGGCAGATATCGGACACAGCCTGGTAGAAGTTCAGGAAGGTCTGATTGTGCACGGTAGTATTATTCGTTCTCAGCTGCGGGTGGGCGGTGATGCAGCGGCCCGGATGCAGCTCAGAGAGCCGGTGCTCAAATTGCTCAAAGACCTGCACAATATTCTACGCATGGTCAAAGACGTACGCAGTCAGGCTCCTCACGCGCGCAGCACCGATGACAAAACCCTGATTTTGCGGGTGATTAAAACGCAGTTTTCTCGCTTTGAAAAAGAGCTTGACGCCCTCTGGCAATTGAATAAATCCCTGAAACAGCTTCATCCTCGCCGCAATATGGCCCTCAAGGTGGTGCTCTCTCATTTGTTAAACCGCGCAGAGCGTCCCCTCAACCAGAAATTACTAACGGACTGGATCCAAAATCTGGAGGATTTCGCCCGGGAGTTGGTGGCGCTGCCCGATCAGGCCAATCACGCTTTCTTCAGCTATGCCCAGGGTACAGAACTCACCGCCCGGGGAAGCATTGTAGTCACCGGCGAAGGGTGTTATAACTCCACCTTAAAAAGCGGTAAACACATTATTTTTACCGGATCACCGGGATATTGTCGAGAAGGCACATTAGAAGCTGAAGGTCATGTGATTATTCCCGAACTGGGAAGCCCCAACGGCAGCCGCTTGAAACTGATGCTGAGTGCCCGGAGTCAAATTTTTGCCAACGTGGTTTATCCGGGGGTGGAAATCAGCTTTGGAGATCGTCCGGCGTACCATGTGTTAAATAAACACCAGCAGGTGCAGATTAAATCTGAAGGCAAAGAGATTCTTTTTTTCCCCCTTGAAACCCCGCTACATACCCATTATCCCGCGGATCATCAGCGGAATGCTCAGGCTAGCACCGATAAAAAAGCAAATAATTTTGAGAAAACACGTCAGATCTGTTAAAATCACACGATAAGAACTGTAACGAGAAATAGTAAAAGGACGAGTCTTTTTATGGCAAACATAAACGGTGGAAGCTTCAGTATTCGCGTCAAGCCTGAAGTTATTCAAAAACAAGTTGAACACATTCAGGGCCAAATTGATGCCCAGCGCAAATCAGATATTGTGGAAGTGGCGGATCAATACGGTCTGAGCAAAGAACAACTGGACGCTGGCGGCGTGGACATTAATGATGCTCCCTCAGGTCTTGCCCTCGACATGTTCATGAAGCTGTCAGACAACGACACCAAAATTACCAAAGCAGATATTTTAAAGTTCAAGGGTAACGAGACCCCTGACGTCACTGAAGACAGCGTGATTTATGAATACGCTCAGCAGGTCAGTGAATCCCTTCCCGCCCGCCAGATGGAGAGTGTCGGCGACAAACAAGAAATGCTCGTGCTTTCTGAGCTGAAAAAGCGCGGTGACGAGATCATTGTTTCCCCTCGCTATGCTACTGAAGGCACCGCCACCGGACGCGATCCCGCTGCAGCCATGGTGTTTGCTATTATTGGCGGTCAGGACAAAAACGCTGACGGCATGGTGGCCGTGGGTGGCGAATTGTCACAGCACCCCGTGTTTTCCAGCACCATCGGTGAAGCCGTCAAGCTGGCCGGTAGCGATATGATGGTATCTCCCACCGAAGCGTTACAGGCTATTATTGACAAAGCTGGTAAGGTATCCGCTGAAGATCTCGAAATCGTTTATCATCCGCCACAAGAATAAGTTCTTTTACTTAAGCCCTCTGATATTCAGAGGGCTTTTTTAATGGGAATTTGAATGGAAAAAAACCTTGAGCGATAAAGACCTGAAAACCATCGTTTGCAGACTATTTTTTGACGGTAGTATCACCCCTGTTTCTGACATCCAGCAACTGTTAGCCACAACTTTTGACGTCCACGTCCAATGTGAAAGCTACGATAAATTTGAAAACTGGCAAGAATTATCCTTTGATATTCCTTTTGAGAAGCATCCCCATGAGGCGCTGAATCAAACACTCAAAAAACTGGGCGGCAACTGGCATATTACCCGTGGAGAGGGCCCGGGTGACTACAGTGGCTCTGCGGTATGGAATCCCGAAATGGGAGGAGAACTACAGTTTCCAGATCTGAAATTTGGCGATGTTTCCGTGTGCTTTAGAAAAGGAATTCCCGAGCGCCATCTAAAAATCATGCTGGATTACGACTGCTGGCCACTGTGGACGCAGGATGGGGACAACTACCCTCCTCACCATTTGGCCGTGTCTAGTGAGCTAAAAGACCGCCTGATCGCCTGGTCAGACCAGTACGATGCTTTGCTAAATCGGGAAAACCCCATTCACTCCTATCATTCCCCGGAGACAGATCTTGCCCTGGAAGAAGAGGGTTTAAGCCTCTGGACGGCACTGCAGTCTGAACTGGGCAAGAGCTGGAGCATTTCTTATTACAGCCTCGTTGAAAATAAACTCTACAATTCGTAGCTATCTCCATAAAGATAAGGCATGCAAAAAACCTCCAGACGGTGTATCTGGAGGCTTGCAAGACGGAAAGTCTTTTTATTTTTCTTCTTTGAAGTTCACATGACGACGAAGAACGGGGTCGTACTTGCGCAGTTCTAAACGGTCTGGCGTGTTCCGCTTGTTCTTCATGGTGTAGTAGTAATGAGGGCTTTCGGTACTTTTTAACTTAACTTGTACACGTGCTCCGGGTTTAGCCATGGGTTTATTCCTTTTCTACCTTATTTACGAATAATGGAAGCATCAGCACCATAACGCTTAATGGTGGCCATCAGACCGTACTTGGTAATGGTTTTAATAACTTTGGTGGAAACACGCAGGCGAACCCAGCGCTTTTCTTCAGGAAGCCAAAAACGCTTCCACTGCAAGTTAGGTTGCTGACGATGCTTGGTTTTGACGTTGGAGTGGCTGACGCGATTGGCGTTGTTGTAGCGCTTGTTTGAAATCTCACACTTTCTGGACATGGTGCATCGTTCCTTTGAATTTGATTAAAATATTTTTAAGAGAGGGTAAACATAAAATATAAATGTATTGTATGCAAGACTCAGTTTAACAGGTTTTGGGATCCATTGCACAGAGTATTCAGGTCAGGAAAGCGGATATAATAAAATTATGTCATCCTCTCAACGCCTACACTTACGCGACGCCACCTGGCAAGATTGGCAAGAAGCTTCCCAATGCAGTCGTTTGCCCGAGCCTCCTGAGTTTCAGGATTATCCTGCTCCCTACGATGCGTTTGCGTGGTCAGAAGCAGAATTTCGTGACAAGCTGCGGCCCGCTCATTATGAAGCCTATGCCATTGTACTTTACCCTGAAAGCCCTTCTGACTCCGAAAAGCTGCTGGGATTTGTGAAAGCCTTTGACTTTTCAGTACAGGCCTGTGAGTGCGGTATTGAGATATTAGAGCCAGAAGATTATGGAAAGGGTTACGCCAGCGAGGCGATGCAGCTATTTCTGTTATTCCTGCGCCAAAAACATCAACTCAAAACAGTAATGGGACTCATTCACCCACAAAACAAACGCTCCATTGGCCTGTTTGAAAAACTGAATTTTAAACCCGATGGTCTGTGGCAGGACAGTGAAGCGCCAGAACAGGTTTTCTTAAAATACGTCAAAAACCTGAGCTAAAGCGTCGCTAGCAACAAGAACAGCTTGCAGGTTGCTCCAAATCTGGAAGCCGACTGGCAGACTTTTTTAGCAGGTCTCCCAGATGCGCAAAAGTTCCAGCATCGTTGGCCACGAGTCCACTGGCTTCTTGCTCCAGCGCCAGGGCAGGAGTCATCACACCAGATAGCAGATCAGGAGTCAGTTTCTTTTGCTTTTTGAGCTCGGGCGAGAGCAAAAAGCGGGCGCATAGATGCTGACGCGCGTCGGGAGTCAGGGTATGCCATACGGCCAGCGTTTGTTTCAGCTCTGTTTTGAGGGCAATGTAATCGGGGCTCTTTTTGCGTAAGTTTTTCATGAGTGGTTATCAGGTGCTCCTTAGGGTTGCTTAGACTATTCTAGCCAATAATTGCGAGTCCCTGCCAGGGCCGACGGTGAGTAATTTAGCGCCTGTGGCCTGACAGATCGTTTCCATATACTTGGCAATAGGGCTTTATTTTATTACGTAACGGACCTTAATAATGGTATATTGCCTAGATGCAACTCATTTGCATCTAGGCAATATACATGACGTCATCGGTTTTGTGATTAGAAAGATCTCTCAGAAACTGACGGGCTCAGCTATCGCATATCAAAGGAGCAGTTATGACAAAAGACTTTCAGGTGTCTGCGCAAGAACGCAAACTGGCTACCCGACTTTATGCCCAGCAAATGTGGCTCTGGGGGAGAGACATTCGCTACCCCAAAGGCAACCTACTCAAATCTTACGGGTTTTCTTACCGCAGAGATGTGGAAGAAAACGGCCAAAAGCACGGCTCCAGTCAGTATGGTTATACCTGGAACCACAACGGCAAAGCGGTGGAACTGAGCTTATGGTCCTTCGGACTCACCATTGCCTGTGAACACGGTAATATTTTGCTAGAACGCCACAAGTTCCGCCCGCGCTGGCTTTGCGATGAGGTGGATGCAGCACTTTCTAGCACCCACGATTTTCCTGAAGCCGTTTCCCCCCCGGATGTGGAAAGTCGCCGCTGTACCGGAGAGCTATTGACGGCTCTGGCACAGCGGGTGATTGATTATGAGGAGTGGATAGCTCAACAGGTGCCCCCGGAATGGCGGCAACAGGTGGTCAAAGACAGCCCCGAACGCTTTAAAATCCCGGTAGAAGACACGATAGACACCTGGAAACAGCTCAAAGACCAGTGGTCTCAGCGACTCAATAAGCCACAGGAGCCTGCCCAAAAGGAATATAAAATTCGGGGGCAAAAACCGCGCCGGATGGCCCGCGCGAAAAGTCTGGGGCTTGGACTTCAGAATAACTTTTCCAGTATTTTTTAAGGAGCAGCGTAACTTATAATCGAAAGGGTATGCAAGGATTCAAATCAACCCCAATATGGAACTATCTCGACGTGCTTGGCGCAGGCCTATCCTTCCTCTGTGCGCTTCACTGCGCGCTGATTCCGGTACTGCTCATTCTGGTGCCCTCTTTAAGTCTGGGGATTTTTGCCAGTGAATCGCTGGAACTGGGCATTATTATCGGTTCGCTTTGTATTGCCACCGTTAGCCTGTATCGGGGGTTTCTCAAACACCGGCGGAACCGTGTGATCGCGAGCGGCGTCTTTTGCGCGGTTTTAATGACGGGTAGTTGGTACATGGGATACGAGCAATTTGCTATCATGGGAGGTGTAGGCCTTGCGCTGTGCCATCTCTTGAATTATCGTCTGGTGAAGGAGACTTGTTCATGAAGGTCAAAAAGAGTCTGAAACGCTGTGTTATGGGCCTGGCACTCCTATTGGTAGGCACCCAGAGCGCTCACGCCCATCCCCATGTCTTTGTGGATTATCAAATGAAGCTGGTGTTTGATAGCCAAAAAATGCGCGGCATTCAGGCCCACTGGCAACTGGACCTTATGAACAGCGAACTGATCCTGGACGAGTTTGATAAAAACAAAGACGGTCGCATCACGGGCACAGAAGCCAAAGAAGTGGCTCAGAGCATGCGAGACAATTTAAAGGGTTTTGACTACTTTACCCAGATTCAGGTGAACGGTCACCGTATTCCCGTACGCAGCGTGGAAAACATCCGCGTGGGCTACCAAAACAAGCGCATTACCTACGATCTGTACTTTCCCTGCGCCATTCCTTTGTCTAAGCAACATAAACAACTTACGGTGACCCCCATAGACAGCACCAACTACGTGGCTTTTAGCCCCATGAAATCTCGTCCCGTTCATGTTCAGGCAGCTAAAAACACCGCCGTTCGTGTCGTATCTCATCCCAAACAGATGTATGACAGCACCCGCTTTACCATCGCCCGAAAATGAAGCGTTTATTTATTGTACTCATGCTCTGGGGGGTATTCCTCGGTGGTATGAGCTTGCCCACACTGGCACAGGGCAATCCTTTCTTGAGAAACAACAACAGCACTACCGAGTCGGTCAATGAAAGCACAGTCAACGAGCCTGTGGAAACCGGTTGGTGGGTTCGCTTAAAGGGACAGTTTCGCACCCAGCAGGCTATTTTTCAAAACGAAATGGCGGAAAAAACCCGTGATTTGACCGAGGCCTCTGAAGGCCACAGTCGCCTCTGGATCATTCTGATTGGCACCTCCTTCTTATACGGAGCCTTCCACTCACTTGGGCCGGGCCACGGCAAATGCGTGGTGTGCTCTTATTTCACAGCAGAAGCCTCCAGTCTGAAGCGGGGGCTGGTACTGGGCTATCTGGTGGCCATTGTGCACGCGCTGTCTGCTTTTCTGGTGGTAAGCGTGGTGTACTACTTACTCAAAGGCTCCAGTCAAATGGTGTTTAACGAAGCCACCCGCTATATTGGACTGGTGGGATACGGATTGATTACCATGTTGGGCCTTTCTCTTCTAATGAAAAACATTTACCGTCGGCGTACCACAGCGGTATGCGCCTCCGACTGCGATCATGACCATCACCACCATAGACATGATCACGATCACCACTATGGACATGATCACCATCATCACGAACACAAACCGCAAAGCCTCTGGTTGGCAGCGCTGGCCATTGGTGTGGTGCCCTGTCCTGGAGCATTGACCTTATTGCTGTTTTCAATTTCTCTGAACACCCTGTGGCTGGGCGTGATTCTGGCAAGCGCTATTGCTTTAGGCATGGGACTCACCATTTCTTTACTGGCGGTGCTTACCGTGCTGTCTCGTCGTCAGGCCTTTAAATGGCTCAGCAACCGTTTTAGCACGGAAACCAAAAGCCAAAGCCTGGAACGCTGGTTCAATATTGGGGGAGCCGCCGCTACCTTTTTAATCGGAAGCTTCCTCTTTGTGCTTCATTTATAAAACGATGGTGTCAGGCTAAACCGTCACAGCCGCATGGTCGTGTTCTTCATGAAAAACCCAGGGTTCCAGGGGATCTTCCCAGGTTTGCCACTCTTCTTTAGACAGCTGCATTTCCTGGTCGGTAAGCAAACAATCGTCCAGTTCGCAGGTGAGTTGTTCCTGATCCAGATGCTGCCCAATCATGACCAGTTCCGTCTGGCCTGCGTCGTCATCTTCCCAGAAGCCAGCAGGCGAAACGCTGACCATTTGCCCCGCCTGAGACCAGTCCCCGGCCAGATCGGGGCGCGAAGCCAGCCAGATCAGTCCTTTGGAGCGCAACAGGCCCGGGATTCCCTTTTCCACTCTGCCAAAAAGGCGATCGGGATGAAAAGGGCGTTTGGCCCGGTAGACAAAGTGATTGATGCCGTAGGTTTCCGTTTCTGGCGTATGGGGATCGCCACTCAACCATTCAGGGTGGTCAATATCCATGACTTCAAAGGCTCCGGTATTTAAGATCTTTGAGGGTTCTACGTGACTGTGGGTGGTGCGCAAAATCCTGGCACCCGGATTCAGTTGCTGAATCAAACGCTCAATACGGGCGGTGGTTTCTTCAGGAACCAAATCAGTTTTGTTGAGCAAAACCACGTTGGCAAACTCAATCTGATCCACCAATAAATCCACAATCGAGCGATCATCGGTGTCGTCCACACCCATATTGCGGTCGGGCAATTCGTCGAGACTATTAAAGTCTTCATCAAATCTGAGGGCGTCTACCACGGTGACCAGCGTATCCAGACGGGCCACTTCCGACAAACTCTTTCCGGCTTCATCCATAAAAGTGAAGGTTTCTGCCACGGGAAGCGGTTCAGAAATGCCGCTGGACTCAATGAGCAAATAATCGAAGCGGCCTTCACGGGCCAGATTGGCAATTTCAATCAGGAGATCTTCTCGCAAAGTACAGCAAATGCAGCCGTTGCTCATTTCCACCAACTTCTCTTCGCTCTGCTTAAAGTGGGTGTTTTTTTCAATCAGACGGGCGTCAATATTCACCTCGCTCATATCGTTGACGATCACCGCCACTCGCAGACCGTGGTCATGGTGCAAGAGATGATTCATTAAAGTGGTTTTTCCCGCCCCCAGAAATCCCGACAGCAGAGTTACAGGCAGGCGCGTATCCTGAGATGTTTCCTGAGTGGGGTTTGAACGTGTTGAATTTGACATGGTTTTTCCTCAAATGCTTGGTGGCAAATCATAAACGCAAATGATTTGCATTTGATTAATTATAACGCAAAGGGGGTAAGTGTCATAATGTGTTACGCTACTCATGAACAGGAAACCGTGTAAACCCGCATCATGAAAAAATTTGACCCTGCAAAATACTTAATTTTGTTGGTGGACGACGAAATTTCGAATATCGAAATTCTGGACCACCTTTTGTCTGCTCAAGGGTATCGGATTAAAACCATTACAGAGGCAGAGCATTTACTCACGTCCTTGCCAGAGCTTCAGCCCGATCTGGTGCTTCTGGATGTGACCATGCCGTATATTTCCGGCTATACTCTGTGCCAAAAAATCAAAGATCACCCGGAACACCGCCACTTGCCGGTTATTTTTCTAACGGCCCGAGACAAAATTGCCGATGTCATCAAAGGCTTTGAGGTGGGCGGTGCTGACTACATCACCAAGCCCTTTGCCCCCGCTGAGCTACTGGCCCGGGTGAAAAATCATCTGCTCATTCGTCAACAACAGCAGGACTTAATTACCCTCAACGAAGAAAAAAATCATTTTTTGACCGTGGCCAGTCACGACGTGCGCAGCCCTCTGGCCAATATTGTCACCATCGGACAATTACTAGAACGTAGCAAAGACGATTACGATGCCGATACCCGGCGCATGCATCAATTGATGGTCTCTTCTGCAGAGCGCTGCTTAAATATTGTAAATGACCTGCTGGACGTACACCGTATTGAAGCCGGTCGCTCAGAGCCTCGCATTGAAAATGTGGATCTACGCGAATTACTTCAGGACTTTCAAACCCTCTACCGCAGCACCGCTCACAGTAAACGACTTTCGCTGCAATTAACTGTGCCCGATTCCCCCTGTATCATTCGTAGCGATTCGGAAATGCTGTCTCAAATTGTGGACAATTTATTATCAAACGCGCTGAAGTATTCTCCGGTGAATACAGAAGTCAGCATGACTCTCACCCCCAATGCGCCTCTCGACTCCGCCGACCTGACGCACTACACCCTTACGATTCAGGACGAAGGTCCCGGATTCACCCCTGAAGATCGTCAAAAAATGTACCAGCCGTTCACCCGATTAACCGCCCGCCCCACGGGCGAAGAGGCTTCCACGGGACTGGGTCTTTCCATTGTCAAAGAATACTGTGACCAGCTACATATTGACATTGAACTCAAAGACACCCCCAAAGGGGCTCGTTTTGAACTGACTTTGAAAACGGGACGACGTTAATGAACACGCCAATCCCCGATAACGAGCCGGAACGACTGGCAGAGCTCTACCGTCACGAAATTCTGGACACGCTTCCTGAAGGCGTCTGGGATGATTTGACCTTGCTGGCCACCCATATTTGCGATACACCCATTGCCGCCATCAGTTTTGTGGATTATAACCGCCAGTGGTTTAAATCTATTCAGGGTCTGGACACCCGTCAGACCGAAAGAAACGTGGCCTTTTGCAGCCACACCATTTTAAAAGATGCGCCGCTCATTGTGGAAGATGCTCTGGGAGACGAGCGCTTTGTGGATAATGCGCTGGTCACCGGCGAACCGCACATTCGCTTTTATGCCGGGGCTCCCATTGTTTCTGAGCGCGGTCATGCGCTGGGCTCTTTTTGCGTGATTGATCAAAAGCCTCGCCAGCTGTCGGAGGCACAGCTCAGCGCCCTCCAGGCCCTGGCCAGACAGGTAAGTGAGTTGTTACGTCTCAAGACCCAACATAAAGCCCTGACTTCCTCCCGGCAGGAAGCCCTCAAACTGGCCAGCATACGCAAAGAAATTCTCTCAAATACCTCCCACGAAATTCGGACTCCCCTCAATGCAGTACTGGGATATACCCAGTTGCTGGGCAGGACATCCTTAGACGATCAACAGCAGGAATACCTGCAGCGACTGTCTCGCTCTTCTCGGCATATGCTGGAAGTGGTGAACGGGATCCTGGATTTGTCCAAAATAGAGGCCGGAGAACTTTTGCTGGAACAGAAGCTGTTCCCGCTGGAAAACATTTTAGAAAAGCTGCGAGATATTCTGGCCCTGAGTGCTGAACAAAAGGGGCTGGAACTTTTGTTTGATATTTCTCCCACGGTGCCTGCCGTGCTCTGGGGAGATCCCCTGCGCTTAGAACAGGTGTTACTCAATTTACTGGGTAACGCCATTAAGTTCACCCCGGAAGGTCACGTGGCCTTAAAAATAACCTATGAAAAAGCCGCCGACGCAGAAGTGACCCTGTGTCATTTCCATATTTCCGATACGGGTATTGGCATAGAAAAAGCCCAAATCGAACGGATCTTTGAACCCTATTCTCAGGCAGAGCTTTCAATTTCCCATAAATTCGGGGGTACCGGCCTCGGACTGGCAATATCTAAAGAACTGGTGCAGCTTATGGGTGGCCATTTGGAGGTAGACACTACCCCCGGTGAAGGCTCCACATTTTCTTTTGCCCTGCCCATGCTCAATACCTATCTGCCTCCCCCCAATCCCACCACGCTACTCCCGAAAACCCGGGTACTTCTCATCGAAGACCATTCAGAAATGCTGCGTTTGCTAACCCTGTATCTGGAACATTTGAATTGTCAGGTCACAGCTTTTAAAGTCCCTCAGGAGGCTCTGAATCATGCGGCAAACACCCCAAATTTCGGAGAAGCCTATGAGGTTATTCTGCTGGATGGCAGCATGAGGCAACACAACAGTTTTGAAATCCTTGAACAACTCAAGGCTTACCTTGCGACGGGGAAACCTCGCATTGTTTTAATGGTCCCTTACGGTCATAGCGCAAGTGCAAGAGCAGAGCAGCATGCACAGGTGGACTACGTTTTACACAAGCCTATCACCCTGTCTAAACTCCACAATCACCTGCTTGAGCAAACAGAAAACGTACTGGAGCATTTACCCCTCAAATCATTACCGGAGTTCCAGGGGCGTGTACTGGTGGCAGAAGATCATGAAGTCAACCAGCACATCATCCGGGAACTATTGAGTCAGATGGCTCTGGATTTTGATGTGGTAGATAACGGCAAAGAAGCGGTCACACAAGCCACTACACAGGCTTACGACCTGGTACTCATGGATTTACACATGCCTGTCATGGACGGTTTGGAAGCTTCTCAGCGTATCCGGGAGGAAAAAGCCGATTTACCCATCGTGGTTCTCACAGCAGATGTCCTTAATAAAGTAGAACGTCGAGCGCACGACGTGGGGATTCAGCACGTCCTCGCCAAGCCTTTGCAATTGGATGCCTTCCTTGAAGTCTTGCATAAATATCTTGCATCCTGTAAGCCTGAGGCACCGGCCGCTCAAGAACCCGCAGAGCCACTCGAAGCGCCCGAAGCACCGGATCATATGATAAAAAACCGGATGGAAACCCTGGACGCCGCCGACGATTTTTTTGATTTTGCCACCGCCAGAGAAAGGCTATTGGACAATATGTCTTTGTTTAAACGACTTTTTCGACGTTTTCTGACCGAAGATGCGCTAGCAGAACTCAAGACACTGGAAGGTGAAGCTTACCGGGATAAACTCCACAGCTTAAAAGGACTGTCGGGCAACCTTGGTTTTGCAGGCCTTTTTGAAGCCTGTAGCATCCTGCAAAAAGAAGAAGGCCCTCCCCAAGAAAGCCCTGCTTTCGCCCAATTTGTGCAGGCCTATGAACGCACCGCAAAAACACTTAGAGCCCTGTTGGGCGAAGATATAGCCACGGAGGCCGAAAGTACGCTTCAAGAGAAATCGGCTTTTTATGCTCAGTTACTGGAACTGAGCCTGAGCCTGAGCCGTTACGATATGCAAGCTGAAGATCAGGTACAGGTTTTGCATCATGCCCATGAAGATATTCCCGCTATTGTACAGGCTATTAAGCGCTTTGATTACCCCACGGCCCACCGTTTGACCCTGAACGTATTAAAACGTGTGGAGCACACCCTCGGAGCGCAAGTTTTCTAAATGCGTCAGTTCTGCTTCCACGTGTTTTAAAAGCTTTTTGAAAGCCTCCGGGCGATGTTTTTCCGCACCCAGCTGCTCGATCAGCTCCACCAGATGATCAAAACAGAGATATCTAGCACTGCCCCGCATACGCTGCAAAAGTGATTCTACTGTGGCCAGACGCCCCTGTTGAACCGCGTCCTGTAAGGGGGCGATGTCCTGACGAACCGCGTGACAAATGGTGGCAGAAATGGCGTTAAGATCTAATTCCAATCCCTCCATACGTTCTTTCAGGCGAGCATGGTTCACATGAGGAGCCCGGGAAGCCACGCCCTTGCTCATGCGATACAAAAGGTGTTGGAAAGCGTCAAAGGTTAATGGCTTGGGCGCGTCTTCTATGGCAAAATCACGCCGGGCGGCGGCGATTTCGTCGGTATCGTGAGAACTGTGGCACAGTAAAATGGCGAGACGATGATGCTGTTCACGTATTTTTTTGATCACCTCAAGGCCGTGCATGCCAGGCATCTGGTCATCAACCACTGCCAGATCAAAAAATTCGGTCTGAAGACAATGCAAAGCGGCCTCTCCTGTGCTACACGAACGGGTGGGCACCTGAAGCAATTGCAGCATTTCTTCCAAAATTTGGCGGTTGGCGGGGTTGTCATCCACGATAAGCGCCCGCTCAAACAGACCATCCGCATGTACCTGGGGCAAGAGTTCCAGCATAAAAGAAAAAGTGCTGCCCACGCCGATTGCGCTGCGCAATTGCAATTCGCTCTTCATCAGCGTCAAAAGATGCTGACAAATACTTAAACCCAGACCGCTTCCGCTGTGTTTGCGAGTGCGGGAGCCGTCCACCTGGGTAAACAGCTCAAATATCTTTTGATGATTTTCTGGAGCAATCCCTATCCCCGTATCCCGCACGGCAAATAAGAGTTTGTTTTGCTCGGTCATTTCAATACGTAACTCAATTTCACCCTGCTCGGTAAATTTAAGGGCATTGCTCAGTAAAACATCCAGCACCTTGGACAGGGCTTTTTGATCCACATACACAGATTCAGGCAAACGGGGCCCCAGATTTAACAAAAACCTCAAATTATGTTGATGGGCCCGACGGGTGTAATCATCACTGGCCCTCTGAATCCAGTCCGCCAGGCGAATGTTTTCGGGCTCCAGAGGCACCTGCCCTGCTTCTATTTTTGAATAATCCAGAATATCGCTGAGCAAATGGGTTAAATTCATGCCGGAACGCATAATGGCATCCACATAGTTTTTTTGTTTGGTATCCAGAGCCGTATGCAGAAGCAGCTCACTAAAGCCAATGACGCCGTTCAACGGAGTACGAATTTCATGGCTCATATTGGTCAAAAACTCACTTTTGGTGCGGCTGGCTGATTCTGCTCTGTGTCGGGCGCGCACCAGTTTTTCCTCATTGCGCTTATAAGCCGTAATATCCTGGAAAGAGCCAAAGAGCTTAACAGCCTCCCCTTCCACATGCTCCACTTCACAGACGGTTTTGACCCAACGCAAATTGTTTTTGGCAGTCAGAATTTGAAATTCGCCTTCAAAGGGTTCTCCCGTAGCCAGCGTCTTTTCTACCCATCGCTGAATAATCGGGCGGTGCGCTTCGATATAGAAGTTAATGCTGGATTCCAGGTCAGGCTCAAAGTCAGCGTCTACCTCGTGAATATCCCGGGTCATTTTTGACCAGTATACGCGGCGATCTTGCTTATCCACCCACCACCAGCCGGTGCGGTTCATGCGTCCACTCATTTCCAGCAATTCGGTGGTGCGATGCAATTCAGTAAGAGTGGACTGTAATTCAAGGGCTCTGGCCTGCCGGTGGCTGACATTAATTTGCGTTCCCAGAATCATTTGAGCTTGCCCCTGCTCCAGGGGCTCATGAACGTGGACAGCGGTTTGAACCCAGAGCGTACGGCCGCTTTGATGCACCATGCGATGATCCCGGACCGTGGGAGCGGTCGCTTCGCGGGTTGCTTCAAGCTCTGCGACAAAAGTGTCTCGATCTTCAGGATGAATATGCGCCAAAAGCGTGTCCAGTACCGGCGGCACGTCTTGCGCCAGGCCCAGCATATTGTACCACTCTTGAGAATAATTTACCTGACCGGAAACCGGCTCGTAATACCAGATGCCCACCCCTGTATTTTGGAGGGCCAGATGAAAAGGAATAGGCGGGTGTTCCACAGTCTTTTCACGCTTTCTCTATGCTGACTCTAGCCTACCATGACGACGCGATTTATACAGAGACCTCCGCAAAATGGGTTAAGCGGGCGCTTTCTTGCCCCGGTGCTCCTTGTAATTTTTACGGTTTTATATACAAGTTTCACACTATCCGTTATCATAATAAAAACACAAAGGCCGCCCCATGGATCTCAAAGCATTACAAAACGCCACGCGATCGGATCATTTACACGCCCGCCACGAAAAGGCACAACGGCTGTACAAGCTAGGCCTTGAGTATTTACAGCGTGCCCGACAGCACGACTGGGACAGGGTCTTACTCCGTAACGCCGCCCGCTGTTTTTCCGCTTCCATTGAACACAACCGTAAAGATCCGGCTCCTTATTTAAAACAGGCCTTTTTGTTCTCTCTGGCGGGCAATCGCCGCAAGTCGGTGCATTATTTAAAAGAAGCGCAGCGCCTGGATCCTCAGAACGCCGAAATGCAGCAATTACTGAACCATTTGCAACAGGGGGCTCCCGTGGGTACGGTGAGCACCAAACCGCAAAAGCCCGATCCCCAACAACTGGCTTACCAGAAAGACAAATTGCATATCGAATTGCAGCAGGTCATAAGCAAAGCTTACCGCGAGCTCACCGACTTGCAGCCCACCTGGGCCAGACCGGTGTGGATGGGCTATTGCCGACTGAGAGACGAATTTGACGCAAATTACCAACGCCTGTGCCGCATGATGGACCGCCTGGCTCCGCATATGGATGTGACCAGCGTAGATCTGGATTTGCAAAAACTAGAAATTAGCTTAAACCGTTTAGACGATGTGTGTGACCATTCAGAAAGCATGGTCAAGCTATATCAGCGCATTGCCCATCTGGAGAAAACCTTTAGCGGCCAGCTGCAGCTGGCCCGGCAGCGCAAATTATCAAAGCCACAGGCAGAGCAATTACTCAATAAATACGAATCGGTGCTGGAGCAAATGGCTGACGAACTGGATATGTTTGAAGGTTCTGGCATGAATATTCAACAGGTGCTAAAGCCTTATGAAAAAGTAGTGGCACTGTTTCAAACACTGGATCAATATACGCAGGGAGCGCAAGCATGAGTATTGGTGGATTAGGCCATAACCAGCAGCCCATGCCCCAGATCAAAGGGCCACAGCGAACACAGCAACCCAAGGCCGTTGCTGAAACCGCCAAACCCGAGACCGCTGCTCCTCAGGAAAAACTTCGTCCCCAGGAAAAAACGCTGCAAGAACAGCCGGTGCAAACCGAAGCCGATGTAGAAGAACTGCTGTCGGATCTGGAAACCGAAAGCCTGGATGAAGGCGTGCCCGAACCCGCTGAAGAAGAAACGGGCTTAGAAGATGAGTC
This sequence comes from uncultured Candidatus Sericytochromatia bacterium, assembly GCA_964342365.1. GTDB lineage: Bacteria > Cyanobacteriota > Sericytochromatia > UBA7694 > UBA7694 > CAXRDE01. The sequence continues at coordinate 31,795 of CAYFGW010000005.1, forward strand.
TCTTGAAGAACTGGACGAAGAAGCCGAGGATCTGGGCGTTGAGGTGGAAGAAAGCGAATTTGAAGAAGCCGAAGAGATAGAAGAAGAAGGAGAGCTGGAAGGCGAGTACGAAGAAATAGAAGAACTCGAAGAGGAAGAAGGTGCTGACGACGTGGCAGAAGAAGACGGCACCACAGATCCCGACGGACAACGCGAACATGACGATGAGCGAGAAGAGGACGAGCCAGAAGAGGACTCTGAAGACGCTGAGGACACTTTGAAAAAACGCTGATGAACAGCCCCTCTATTCAGGTACTGGACAGCACCTGGCAACAGTCGTTACACCAACTCAGCGAACATATGCAAATCAATCACAACGCCCAGGCCTTCGTAATGCGTAGACAACCGGACTTCTTTTCGCTGATGCAGTATCAGGGGCGACACGGCGTTGTGCTGGGTGCCGTACGTGGTGCCTCTTTGCTGGGTGCCATGACGGTGAATTTTGATCGCGTGTTTTATGACGGGACTCCCCGCTGGTGCGCCTATACCGCAGATCTCCGCGTCAGCCCCGCCGCCAGAGGCCAGGGCCTTGGAGATCGGCTCATGCAGGCGGCAATAGATCTCGCCTTCGAAAAACACCCTCACTGCGTAATTCTCACCTCTGTCACCTGCGACAACGCCGCGGGACTGCGTAAAAACGAAAAACTGTTTCCCCGGGTGCATATGCAAAAAATGACGCAGATTCAAACCCTGTTTTACCCCTGTTTCAAACTGCCGTCGGCCCTGAGCATGCCCGTTCCGGAAACCCTGAAGGTACATGTCACCTCACAGCTCTCTGAACCCCTCCAACACGAGGTCAACGCATTGTGGCAACGGCGCAGTTGTCGTACGCAGGCGGGCCGTATTTACGAGAATCTTTTTAAGGCCAGACACGCCCCTCCGGTGCAATATCACGTCTACCTACGGGCTGACCATCAACTGGTGGGTTATCTGGGGCTCTGGGATCAGTCTCAGCATCGCCAGATCACCTTGCCCAATCAGCCTGCGCTCCTGAAAAACTGGTTGTACGGCAAACAGAGCCGTTCGCTGGCCATGCTCTGTGGAACACACCTTTGTGTAGAACCCGCCTTTCGGCGCTATCTGCCCCTGCTGGTCCAGGCGTCTCTCACAAAAGGACGCCACATGGGCCAGCGTATTCTGGGGCTTGCGCTGGATACCGCAGATCCTTTACATTGCTTTTTACCCACCTGGCCCCATCAGCAAAATAAGCTGTGGTTGCTGAGCAGCGAAGCCACTACCCATGCCTATCCGTTTCGTCCTGAGCTGGCACTGGGTTAGCGGTGACACAGATTAACCTGAGAAAGGAATATTATGGATTATCGTCTTTTGCGAGAAGCTTATTTTAAACAGAGCCTTTTTGATCCGTTGGCATCGGGCCCCAAAGCCCGTCCCAAAAAAGAGCTTAAAGAATTGGGGGATCTGGCCAGGAACTCTCTCATGGTGAAAGATATTGTGCTCATGCTGGGCCGCTTTTCAAAGCTCATTGTGAATCCCAAAGATATTTCGCCGATTTTTAAGGGTAAGTCGTTTCGCAACCACAAAAGTTTCCAAATTTCGCTGGCCACCTTCAGAGAAAACGCCAGTACCGCAGAGCTTTTGCACACCCGCTATCTGGCACCCGAAGCTTATGATCTGGACGCCCTGCTCAGGCTCCCTGAACATACCCTGGGTCATGCTTTTGCCAAACATATGAAAGCCTACAAGCTCGAACAGGTGTTTTACCCCCCTCTGGAAGACAAAGAGGACGATGACATCGCCTACTGGCGCAAGCGGGCCCGTCAAACCCACGACATCCACCACGTGGTGCTGGGTTTTCCCGCCATTGACGCGGGAGAAATGGCCATTTCCGCTTTTTATCTGGCCCAACACAATGTGCCTCTGTCCGCTCTTTTGCTGGGTTTTGGCTTTTTGTACACCATCTTAAGAGAGCCCGAGCGCATTGATGAACTCATGCGCGCCATCCACCGGGGCTGGGCCGCTGGCAAACAGGCGGACAAACTCATGGGGGTGAAGTGGGAAGAACTCTGGGAAGAACCCCTGGAAACCGTAAGACAGCGCCTCAATGTACCTCCGCCGGCCCCCGAAGGCGAATTTCCTTGAAAATTCTGGGGGGCTTTTTTGCCCTCTGTGTGCTGTTACAACTGGCCCTGATTGCCGTCCCCAGAGCCGACGGTCACCTCATCGGAGGAGATGGTTTGTATTACTACGCCTATTTGCGCTCCCTGTGCCTGGACGGTAATGTCAACATTCAAAACGAAATGCAAATGCACAACGCGGGACTTTTAGCAGAGCCCACTCCCACTCCCCCCGCGTCCACGGGCATTCAGGTAGATGTGATTATGCGGGATATTCCCCAGATGACCTATGCCTTTGCGGTGGGGACGTCGATACTCTGGCTGCCGTTTTTTCTCCTAGGACACGCCCTGGTGCTCCTGCTTAACGAACTGGGAGCGAGCTTTCCGGTGAACGGCTACTCTTATCTGGAAGAAGCACTGGTGTGTCTGGGAAGTTTGCTCTACGGCTGTACCGGGCTGTGGCTGTGCTACCGGCTGGCGCGAGAATACGTCAAAGATGCTGTGGCCCTCTGGAGCACGCTGATCGTAACCCTGGGCACCTCTGTGTTTTATTACTTCATTTTTGAGCCCAGTATGTCCCACGCGGTATCACTCTTTGCCTGTGCGCTGTATTTTTATACGCTGTGGAAAACATTTGCGCAGCCAAACACCCCACACACTTCAGCCCAGCACACTACAATACGAACCGCAGATCTGTGCCTGCTGGGGGCCACCGTGGGCCTGATGACGCTGGTGCGCTGGCAAAATAGCGTGTTTTTAGTGGCCCTCTGGCCTTTTTTATGGAGCCGTTGGCGTTCGGGAGTCAGCTCCTTGACACGCACGAGCCAGGAACTGTTCTGGATCGGCCTGAGTGCCGCACTGATTTTTATACCCCAGCTCCTGTTCTGGAAAGTTACTCTGGGCACCTGGCTCACCATTCCTCAGGGCAGCGGCTTTGTGGATTTTCTGCACCCGCGGATCGTGGAAGTGCTTTTTACGCTGCAACACGGATTGCTCAGTTGGACACCGCTGGTGGTCCTGTGTCTCGGGGGGGTGGTGTATTTTGCCCGCCGCCACACCATGGGACTGGCCATGATGCTGAGTTTTCTGGCCATGTTGTACGTGAACGCTTCGGTGGTGGCGGACATTGGTGGCGGGGCCGCTTTTGGCATGCGGCGCTTTGTAAACTGCACCCCGTTTTTTATTCTGGGACTGGCCTATGCCGGGCACAGCATACGTCACAGAACCGCCCTGCGCAGCGCTATGCTGTTCATCTGCATGGCTCTACTGGGCTTTAACGGCCTGTTTATGGTGCAGTATCGCCTGCATTTTATTGACCCTATTGCCCCCATTAGCCTGTATGAATGGGGCCCGGGAAAAATCGAGATGCTGTCGCAGGGGGGTACACGGGTTTATGAGCGTTTACGGTAGTGTTTTTATGAAACAGGCCCGATATACGGAGCCTTGTGGTGCCCGTTTTGATGTAAAATCAGCCCCGTGATCTGGCCTGTTTCATCAAATTGAAACTCCAGGCTGGCCTGAACTTCTTTGTAAGCAAAGCGATGTTTTCCCGCAGGAACCACGCGCAGGGTAGGCTGCTCACCCAGTTTCACCATCAAATAACCGTTCTCTTGCCGCACCTCAAACACCATACCCGGTGCCAGCTGATAACGTCCTTCATAAGCTTTAAGCACCTCCGGACTCAGGCGTTCCACTTTGATTTCTGGCAGTTCAAAGCGATCGTTGAGCAGGGCCAGTCCCAGAGGTTCTACGGATTGCACATCGTTGCTCAGAATCACCACGCCCCGTTCTTTTTTGGCATCAAAACCCATAAAGGAACGAAAACCACCGGTGGCTCCACCGTGAAAATAGAGGGGCTGATCTTTAAAATCAATCTGAAACCAGCCGTAGCCCATCTTTAAATTCTCGTTTTTATACAGGACCTGCTGGCTGCGCTGAATCGCCTGACGCAGTGCGGTAGGGAGCTTTTGTTCCTCAGGGGACATCTGGGCCTGTAAAAATTTGAGCATGTCTTCGGTACTAGAACGCAGTCCCCCGGCCCCGGCGGTACTGTACGAAAAATCCCAGGGGCTCACTGCAGTGCCGTAGCTGTGAGGTAAAGCGGTGATTTTCAGGCTTTCGAGATCCGTATAAGAGGTGCTACCCATCCCCAGAGGAATCAGCAAATCCCGCTGAAGCAGGGCGCCGGGATCTTCGGCCTTTTCATGCTGCGTGAGCAAATAGCCCAGTAATCCCACCCCTGCATTGGAGTACGCGTGCTTGCCGCTGGTGGCAAGATCCGTGGTGCCCAGAAAGGCTAGCAATTGCTCAGCGGTGTAATCCACATAAGGGTTATTCACATCGGCCGGTTTAAAATTTTGTGGCATTCTGGGCAAACCAGAAGTGTGCGTGGTCAGATCTTTCAGAGAAATTTTCTGGACGTTCTCCGCAAATTTTTGGCTCACGCTGTCAGGCAATAGTGAGCCCACCGTATCCTTTAGAGACAGTTTGTTTTTTTCGATAAGGTAAGCGGTTTCTAAACCGGTAAACACCTTGGTAATACTGCCAATTTCAAACCGAGAACGTTCGGTAATCGCAAATCCCTTTTTTGTGGTGTGCCCCAGATTCAAGTAAACGGGAGCCTTGCCTTTTTCCAGATACACCATACTTAGCCCTGTCACCATGCCCTGGTCCACCATTTTTTTCGCCGCCGTTTTGACCCGGTCGGGAATTTTTGCAGATTCAAGAGCTGCCGCTTCAGCGGTCAGAAAGGGAATCAGAAGCAACGGAAGTAACGTGAGGCTGAAGGCGCCCTTTAATCGTTTACGTTTCATAGGGATTGCGTTTCCTTATCTCATTGTGTTCGTGAGTTTAATAAGAAGTTTACAGGGTATTGGCGCAAATGGGCCTGTGACCGCTTCTATACTATTTGCATATCTTGCATATGCCACTACTTTGTACCTTAAGGAAACCTCTATGTCTTCATCTTGTCTCCGGGCCGCCGTTATTCAAATGTCTCCGGGCAGTGTCAAATCTGCCAATTTAGAAAAAGCCGAAGGTTTAATTGCCAGGGCCGTTGAAGACGGTGCGCAACTGGTGTCTCTCCCAGAAACTTTTTTGTATTCAGGCTCCCACAGTGAGGCCGATATGCAGGCCATCTCTGAAGAAATCCCCGGTCCCACCAGTCAATGGATGTCTAAACTGGCTAAAAAACACGACATTTACTTTGCCGGGGGCAGCATCTTTGAAACCAATCCCGAGAATCCGGCGCGGGCTTTTAATACCAGCCTGGTGTATGACCCCAAAGGCAACCTGTTGGCCAAATACCGCAAGAACCATTTGTTTTCCTTTGAGGACGAAAAAAAGATGTCCGAAGCCAGCTATCAGATGCCGGGAAAGCCTGAGGATCTGGCGGTGGCAAAAACCCCCTGGGGAGGTATGGGGCTCTCTATTTGCTATGATTTGCGCTTCCCGCTCATGTACCAGCACTATGCCCGCAGCCAGGAAGCCACCATGCTGATGGTGCCCTCTAAATTTTTGCGTGTGACGGGCAGTCACCACTGGCTCCCGCTGCTACAGGCGCGCGCCATTGAAAACCAGTGTTTTGTCATTGCGGCCAACGGCTGTTCTGAAGGAAAACCCGCGGAATACGGACACAGCCTGATTATTGACCCCTGGGGAGAAATTCTGGCACAACTGCCCACGGGAGAAGGCTATGCCTGTGCAGATCTGGACTTTGACCGCCTGGCATCTGTTCGCAGTAAATTACCCGTGCTGCAAACGGACACCGTGATGCGTATTTAACCGTTATTTAGCTATAATAGGCGTATGGAAAGTTCCACACGACTGATCGCTTTTGGCTGCCTTTTTCTGATTATTGCAGGCTGGGAGGCCCTGGCCCCCCGTCGACAACTGCGGCTTTCCCGCTGGCAACGCTGGCCGGCGAATTTGGCCCTTTCCGTGGTAAATATTCTGGGGATTCGTTTGCTACTGGCCAGTGCCGCCGTGGGAGCGGCGCTGTGGGCAGAACAGGCTAACATCGGGCTTTTTCACATGCTTAACTGGCCGCTGTGGTTAGAATACGTCCTGTGTTTTGCCCTGTTGGATCTGTCCATTTACTGGCAGCATCGACTTTTTCACGTTATCCCCCTGCTCTGGCGCATGCATCGGGTTCACCATGCAGATTTGGATTTGGACGTGAGTTCAGGGGTGCGTTTTCACCCCCTGGAAGGTTTACTGTCCATGCTGGGAAAAATGGCGGTCATTGTAGCACTGGGCATTGCACCATCACTGGTGCTTATCTTTGAGCTGGTGCTCAATTTATGCGCCACTTTCAACCACGGCAATATTTACATTTCTCCCCGCGTGGATCGTTACCTGCGCTATATTCTGGTGACTCCTGATTTTCATCGTATTCATCACTCCACAGAATTGACAGAAAGCCAGAAAAATTACGGATTTTCGGTGCCCTGGTGGGATTATCTTTTTGGTTCGTATTTGCCAGAGGCCCAGCGTAACCAGACGGACATGGAGCTGGGCCTGGCGGAGACACAAACGCCTGCTGCAGCCCAGAGTTTTTCGGCGGCATTTGTGAAACTGGTCCTGCGTTGATGAGCAAAAGGAGCTTCCTCTTTGCCAGCTTTCTTTGCAGCATGATCAGCATCACCCTTTGCGCCGGTGCAAAGACCTCAACCCCGGCACCCAAACAGCCCGATAAACCCCGCCCCCGTTTAGAAGTGCACTACGAAAAATCACAACATCGCATTGCCATTGTTAATCGTGAACCCGGCCCTTATACTTTTACGTTTCGCTTTCAGCCCTATGAAAACGTGAGAAGCTCCTGCGGTAACCCCTGTACGCTCAGCCTGTACTCAGGCGTGCATTATATTCATCTGGCCAAAATTGATCCGCTGCAACGCTGGCGTTTTAAATACCGCTACCGTTACCGCCGTGGAGATTACCAGGCCCAAATTCAGCGCAAACATATTTATGAGCTGCCCTACGCACGGGGGGCCAATTACAAAATGGGACAGGCTTATAACGGCAGCTTTACCCACAAGGGAGACTATCGCTACGCCCTCGATTTTCGCTTGCCTCTGGGCACGCCCATTCACGCTGCGCGGGCAGGCAAAGTCATATGGACAGTGGATCAGTTCACCGACGGAGGCATTGAAGACCGTTATAAGGGGCGTGACAATCGCGTAGAAGTCTTACACAACGACGGTACCGTGGCCCGGTATGGCCATATGCAGCGCCACGGCGTTAAGGTCAAACCCGGACAGCAGGTGAAAGCCGGTGACTTGCTGGGCCTGTCGGGAACCACCGGTTATAGCAAAGGCCCCCATCTGCATTTTCACGTGTATCACCCCGTCAACGGCGAACGCTCCGTGACGATTCCCACCCTTTTTCGCACCCACCGGGGCTTAGAAATCCTTAAAACGGGCAACACCTATCGCAGGCCCTGAGTCTCTGCAAGTGACGTTCTGAGCTGCCATTGCTCTTCACCATCATTAGCATGAGCAGCATAAGCATAAATCTGACCGCCGTCGTAAGCAAAGAGCCAGAGCCACTGATGCTGAACCAGATCTTTGAGGTGCTGGTGTTTATTCAGAATAGTTTCAATACGCTCGCGAGGGGCTTCAATCACCACCGACAAACGCAAGGGCGCGTATTGTAAATCCTGCCCGTTGTGAACGGACTGAAAAGGCAGGCCTGTGCGCAAATCGCCGCTGTTGCCTTCCAATACCCCCAGATTACCCACAATATTATGCAGGGTTTTATTGCCACTACCATAACGCTGTGGGCAAACGCTGGAGGCATAGTACTGAAAGTTAATCCAGTGGGTGACCACCATGGGGGCCGTCATGATGCCCTCTAAGACCGCGCCTTCAGGATCTGTCTCCGCGTGATATCTGTGCAAGAAACAGCGACCTTCAAGATCCTGAGCGTAGGTACTCTGGCGTTGACCAATCACAAAAGCAGCGTTGCCCGCGAGCCCCCATTCTGGCCGCACTTCTGAAATATCGCGGCTACGGTGCAGCAATTGTCGAACAGAAGTGTTTAATAACGCTGCTCGCTCTTTGAGGGTGTGTGTACGGGCTTTTGCAATCCAGGCTTCCACCTCTGAAAAATCCACGTGGGGCGCGCGGTGGGTATTGAGCAGGCGAATATGGTCACGGGTGGTGTCATGACAAGCCGCCACAAAAAAAGTGTTTTCGGGAATAGCAATCCCTTTTTGTTTCAGAGCGGCTCTGACTGAGCCATCGTTTAAAATCTCGGCGGCCATGAGCGCATTGGGGGCACCGGAATGACCACAACAGGCTCCACAATCGTATGCCGCCTGAAAAGGGTTGTTTTGCACGGTGCTGCCGTGACCGCAGAGCAGCACCAGCGGTGCAAAATCGCGGGTCAGGCCAAGTTGTGTCAACATATTTTGGGCCAGCGCTACCCGTTCTGACAGAGGCAGTAACGACAGATCCGGAACCAGATGAGGGTTTCTGGAGGATAGCGGCACTTTTTTCAGACTTTCCAGAAGCAGTTGCGGGGCAAACCCTATCCCCACCGTCTCAATGAAGGCAAAACAGGATACCGCAGAGGATTTAAACTGCTTCCAGAGTTTCCGCAGCACACGACGGGTCTTTTGTTGTTTTTGGAGAAGGGGTTCAGCGGTTTCTTCAATTTTATAGCGAAAGTCCAGCGGGGCAGGACAATGCTTAACAAATTGATGATCGCCAAGGGCCCTGTAAGCAATGGGCATGGCAAAAAAGCCCGCAAACCCGAAGGTTTCAAGGCCGGGTTCAACCTGTTCCAGATGCCTGCGAAAACGCTCAGAGCGTACGTCAATACAAAAAACAAACTGGGCCTTTACAGCCTTTTTCGCCGGAGCCGAGGGCTTAAGTTTGGAAAACAATCTCTCCTGATAGGCATACTCCATCGCCTGTTGACAGAGATAAAGGGAGTGTTGCATATGTTCTAAAGTTTCCGGGTCATGAGACGCTGTACGAAAACCGTGCTCCTGTACTGCTTTCTGAACCCGCGGCCACGCTTTGTACCCGCTGGACTCCCACAAAATGACTTCATAACACAGACGCAAAGCCAACAAACCGCACAGGTCCGCGGGCTGCGTGTACTGAATCCAGGCTCCCCAACCGCTCATGGTATACAAATAATTGAGCAACACCTCTTCCCATGTAGACTCAGGCACCTGCATATGGCGCAAAATAGATTCAATGGCCACCAGCGGATCTGCGGGGAGCTGTGCAAAAAGGTCTTGCTCCTGCTGTTTTCGGGTCCGCCAGAAAGCGTAAAGGGAAGCGGGCCGGGGCGTAGGACGCACGGAGGTCATCCCCTGATCATAATAGGCGGCACAAATGGCAGAGATATCCGCCAGCACCTGTTCTTCCTGTCGGGTACCGTCATGAGCGTCCATCCACTCCATCAAACGCTGATAACGCCCGAAAAACAGCGGTTCCGGTGACCTCAGCCACCCTTTGAGGGTCTTCAAAGACAGCCTGGGAGGTGACAGCTCGGGAGTTAATACGTTAGATTGGGTCAACACCGCTCGCAAATGGTCATCTTTAAAGTCTCCTCTGGCATAAGCCCTTTGACATATTTCCCAGGTGGGCAAAATTCCTTCTGTGCCAATACGGGTCATGGTGCGATGCACCGTCAAAAAGTCCTGTTCGGCCCAGCCCATGAGGGGGTTCACCGCCACATAATCTTCCAGAGGCCAGACGGGAGCCAGACGTTTCGCCAGCACAGGCCAGAGGGTTTCAAGATGGGGAGAAACAGGTTGCACGCTAAAGTTGTGAAAAGGATGAATCGTGGAAATACGCATGGGAGGACGCCCCGCCATAAAATGCTCACGGCGCTCTGGCCAACGCAAATAGCGATACACGGGCCAGGACACCTGCTGCCGGGTTTCTAAAAACACCAGACTCAAAAAACCCAAAACCAGTAAAACAGCCCACATTCCCTCAAACATAAACGGCAGAGCAAAGGGTGGAAAAACCGCTTTTAGCAGCATTTCAAACCCGTGATAAACCCCAAAATAAAACAGGGCCAGCAACCCTCCAACCCCCGGCATCCAGAAATAAGCCCCGGCGCCCACCTTCTCATGAGCCCGCAAGTGAAGGGTCAAGAGCCCCATGAGAAGCACCAGCATCAGCACCCATTCACCGGGCTGCGTCCAGAGCGGTATGCCCCAGAGATGAGCCGCAAGGACACAAAGCACAAAATAAAAGCCCGCAAGCACAAGCACCAGCGGCCAGGACAAAGTCGCAGCGGCTTTGGAAGACCGTGAAAGCTTTAGCTGACGAATCAGGCTGCCCGAGTTCAAAAAGGCGTGGGCTTTATACAGAGAATGGGCCACCAAATGCACCGTGGCTGCCACAAAAGCGCCCAGACCACATTGCAGCATCATGAAGCCCATTTGAGACACAGTGGAATAAGCCAGGCGTTTTTTAACGGTGGTCTGGGTCAACATCATCATGGCACCCAAAAGGGCGGTCATCCCCCCGAAGCAGGCCAGCAAGCCCAGCACAAAAGGTGTTTGTACCAGCACGGGAGAAAAACGTAGCACCAGGAAGCCCCCGGCGTTGATAATGCCCGCATGCATAAAGGCTGAAACAGGAGTTGGTGCCTCCATACTTTCAGGTAGCCAGCGATGAAAGGGAAACTGTACGGATTTGGCCACGGCGGCCAACACCAGCAAAAAAGAAGCGATATTCAACGCCCACGACGGCGTTTGTACGGTAAAAACCCCCTGATAATGCAAAGCTCCCGTGGACAGATACATCAAGAGAAAAGCCCCTATAAGACACAGGGCACCGGGAAGACTCACCCGCAATTTTTGACGGGCCGCCCGATGTGCCCCCGGCCGCTCGTGATAATAGACGAGCAGTCGATGGAGTCCCATCGTGGCCGCAAACCAGCCGGTAAAAAATACCAGTAAGTGATTGGTAGC
>CAYFGW010000006.1:0-40294 GCA_964342365.1 uncultured Candidatus Sericytochromatia bacterium
TTCGGGCTTTCGGCCACGCTTTAAAGGGCTCAGTTTGGCGAATGTTTGCCAAAAAGACGGTAAAATACCCTTATGTTCAAAACTTTGTTGTATCTTTTTCTGAGCTTCACCCTCTGTTCTCCGGTGCTTGCAGCGCCTCCTGACTCCGAAATACTGAGCTTTCCCGAAGGATTTTTATGGGGCAGCGCCACCGCAGCGTATCAGGTGGAAGGAGGTATTCAAAATGACTGGAGTGCCGCAGGGGTGGATGCGGGCGAGTCGGTCAATCACTGGCAGCGCTACGAAGAGGATTTTGACGCCCTGGAACGCATGGGCCACCACATGTACCGCATGTCCCTGTCCTGGGCTCGCATTGAGCCACAACCGGGTCAGTTTAACGAAGCGGCTCTGGCTCAGTACCAGCGTATGCTGCGATCCCTCTCTCAAAGAGGCATTGTGCCCATGGTGACCCTGTTTCACTTTACGGCACCGCAGTGGTTTAGCAAAAACGGTGGCTGGCAAAAGGCTGAAAACATCTCCCACTATCTGCGTTTTGTGAACAAAGTCAGCGCTTATTTTGCCGATGACGTCTATTACTGGAACACCCTCAATGAACCCATGGTGTTTGCCTTTCGCAGTTATGACGAGGGAGAATGGCCCCCTTTTGTTAAAGATCGCAACGTTGCGCTGACGGTAGCCCGCAATTTAATCGTGGCCCACGGTAAGGCTTATCGCATCATTCACAAGCACGATGCCTTTGCCAAAGTGGGCTTTGCCAAACACATTAGCATTCTGGATCCCCACTGGCCCATCAATCCCGTGGATCAAATCATTACCCGGGTACAGAGCGATTTGTTTAATCACGTGTTCTGGCAATCTATAATAAAAGGCGAACTGCATCTGGACGTGCCCGGACTTGAACCGCAGCACATTGCTTTTGATCCGGAGCTTAAACACTCCGCTGATTTTCTGGGCGTCAATTACTATTCACGCTATAAGGTAAGATCCAGCGGCAAGCTCCTCACGCCCCCTGACGCGCCCCGTACGGAACTCAACTGGGCAATTGCTCCAGATGGCATGGCCCGTGCGCTACGTATGGCCAACACCTACGCTCAACAATTGCATGTGCCCATTATTATCACCGAAAACGGCCTCGCCGATGCCGACGACGACGTGCGCCCCGGTTTTCTGGTGCACCATTTAAAAGCCGTACACGACGCCATTCTTGCGGGGGTGCCGGTGATGGGGTATTTGCACTGGAGCCTCATCGATAATTTTGAGTGGACGGACGGCTACGGCCCCAAATTTGGATTGATGAATGCGCAGCGTCAGTGGCGACCTTCGGCAAAGCTCTATCAGCAAATCATTGCCAAAAACGCCCTGCCAGCACAATGGCTCAACACCTATCCACTAAGGGGTGAGGCGCTCTCTGAGCGGGAGCTGTGACCAAACGACTTGATCTCTATCATGAATTCCGAACATAATGAAGACAATAATGAAGACAATACTATGAAGTTGAGAAGTTGAAATGTATCACCCCATGAAATGGATTGTGTCTTTAAGCATCATAGCGTGGTTTGCTTTACCGGCCGTGGCCACGCCACAAGATCTGGATATTAAAGTTCAGCTGGCCACACAACAGCATTCTGCAACGGTTTCTGCCTCCGTAACCGCAGACATCCTGGCCCTGACCTCCGGCGGCTGGAAAAGCCTGGGTAATGCCAGACCGGGTCAAACCCTGAGTTTTCAGAGCGTGGCCCGCAGTATTCGCATTAGCAATTTAGACGGACAGCCCCGGTTCAGCGAAGTAAAAATCACACTGCCCCATGAAAAAGGACAGGTGACCTTTAATCAGAAAAGTTATCGCGGCAGCCTGCATCTGGTGAGCACGGGCAACGGTTTTGACGTGCGTAATACGCTGCCCCTGGAACAGTACCTTTACAGCGTGGTGCCTTCAGAAATGCCTGCCAGTTGGCCTTTAGACGCCCTCAAATCTCAGGCCGTGGCCGCCCGCACCTATGCCCTTGTAGATCTCAAGCGCTCCCACCGGCGGGGTTATGATGTGGCGGCTACCACCGCCAGCCAGGTTTATCAGGGAGTTAAAGCAGAACACCCTCGCTCTACTCAGGCGGTCATTGCCACCCGGGGGCAGGTGGTCACCTTCAAAAACGAGCCCATTGACGCTTATTTTCACTCCACTTCAGGCGGAAAAACGGAATTTGGCGGTGATTTATGGGCCAATAAGCCCTATCTTAAGCCCGTCAAAGACGTGGATCAGGCTTCTCCCAAATATATCTGGCACACCCAGTTCTCACAGCAACAGCTGCAACAACTGCTGCAAAGTAAGCTACAGGTGAACGTGGGCGAATTAAAATCTCTTGAACCCGCCACCCGCACCCGTGGCGGGCGGGTAAAAACTCTGCGTATTCAGGGCACCCGGGGCGTTAAAACCGTAGATGGCGCAAAACTGCGCAGCGCCCTTCATCTCAACAGCACCTTTTTTAACGTGGGGGGCATCAACGCCGCGGGCCAATTGATTGTGCCCGATCAGGAGCAAATTGTAGAAATTCCTGAAACCTTTGAATTTGCAGGTCGTGGCTGGGGCCACGGCATGGGCATGTCCCAATGGGGCGCTCGCCAACTTGCCCTGGATGGTAAAGGTTATCGTGAGATTTTAAAGCATTATTATCAGGGTGTCCGGGTCAAAAAGATTGAGCCCACGCCCAACGCTCGTCGCTATAAGATAGCCAGTCGTTAAATGACAAATCCAGACCTTCAGCTCAGTGCTTACGACTACCATTTGCCTCCCCACCTGATTGCGCAGACCCCCGCCGAACGCCGGGAGAAATCTCGCCTGCTGGTGTATAAACGCCAGCAGGAAAGCATCACTCACAAAATATTTGATGTGCTGCATGAGGAATTGAATCCTGGTGACGTGCTGGTGGTCAATAATAGCAAAGTCTTTCCAGCCCGAATTTTTGGCGAAAAGTCTCACACCGGCACCCGTTTTGAGTTTTTACTTTTGCGAGAAGAAACACCCGGGTGCTGGGAAGCCCTCGCCAAAAACAGCAAACGCATCAAACCGGGGTATGTATTTCGCTTTGCAGAAGGGGTAGAGGCAGAAATTAAGGAATCTCGCGCAGCGGGCCATGTACTCCTGGAGTTCAAACCCATGCCGGACTTCTGGCAGTGGATTCATACCCACGGTGAGATTCCCTATCCTCCCTATATTCAGTCCCGGGAAGCCGGCGACGCTCGCTATCAAACTGTATTTGAGGGGCCCACCGGCTCTGTTGCTGCGCCCACAGCAGGCCTGCACTTTAGCGAAAGCTATACAGAATTCCTGAAACAACGGGGCATTCTTTTTGCCGAAGTTACCCTGCACGTGGGGATTGGCACCTTTATGCCCGTGCGCACGGACAATATTACCGACCACCCCATGCACAAAGAGTTTTACGTGCTTCCTGAAGCCACGGCAGCTCTTTTGAATCGACAGCGTGCGGCGGGTCATCGCATTATTTCTGTGGGCACCACCGCTACCCGCACACTGGAATCCGTATATCGCAAATACGGGGAGTACCGTGCGGAAAGCGACAGTACCCGCTTATTTTTATACCCCGGCCAGCCGATCCAGAGTATTGATGCTCTGATTACCAACTTCCATTTGCCCCAGTCGAGTCTCCTGATGCTGGTGTCAGCATTTATTGGCCGTGAGCCCATGATGCGGATCTATGAAGAAGCGATTGCAGAAGCCTATCGTTTTTATAGTTTTGGCGACGCTATGTTACTGTTGTAAACAGTGATATACTAAAGAGACAAAGAAAGTCATCAGCTATGTTACAAATCGTTTACAATGCGTTTTTTCAGCCCGAGCAACTCCATTTGTCCCGGGGCTCTCATACAGAGAGTTCTGGAGCCCCCACCGTGAGCTGGTGGCAGGGCGCTTTACTCGTGCTGCTGGTGTCTACCCTCTCCACCCTCGCCATGGCCGGCCCTCAGGGCTGGAACGGACAACAATTGTCCATCGGATTGCCGCTGGTATGGGGACAAAGCTTATTGTTCTGGTGGCTTTTTTCACTCTTGCTTCATTTTAGTGCCGATGTGTTTGGTGGCGAAGGGCGCATCGCCCAGACGCTGGCCGCCTGCGGCGTGGCCAGTACCCCTTTCTTACTGTTGGGCCCCCTCATGGTCCTGGCGCAACGCTTTGGCAGCGCGGGACAGACCCTCAGTCTGCTACTGGGCATGGGACTGGTATTCTGGGCCGTGGCACTGCTCAGTCGCCTGCTGGTGAACAGTGCGTCGTTGCCTCTGGATCGCACCCTGGGCGTACTGGTACTCTCTTTCTTTTTGATGGGTGCGCTGGTGGCAGCCTCTTTTGTGCTGGGGGGATTGCAGTTGGCATTTTGGGGGGCTTCGCTTTTATGAAGGTCAAATTCTGGGGAGTCAGAGGCTCTATTCCCACGCCCTGGGCCGAGGCCATGGAAGTCGGTGGAAACACATCTTGTGTGGAAGTGGTGTCCAAAAGCAATGACTTCATTATCCTAGATGCGGGTACGGGTATTCGTATGCTGGCCAAGGGTCGCCTGGCCAATAATGAACACCAGAACCAGCGTATTCACGTGCTTTTAAGTCACACCCACTGGGATCACATTCAGGGCATTCCCTTTTTCAGCTTACTCAGCTATCCCGGTAATCACATTACCTTTTATGGCGCAGACAAACCCAATCGCACCTTCGAATCCGTTATTCGCGAACAAATGAAGCCCGCTTATTTCCCCATCGCACTGGATCAGGCCGCAGCACAGGTGGATTTTGTCACCCTCTCAGGCCAGGACATACAGATTGGATCTCTGAATATTCAGACCGCCCGCTTTAATCACCCCGGAGGCGTATTGGGCTTTCGCCTGACTGAAGACGACCAGACCCTGGTATACGCCACAGATATGGAATACACCACCGGCTCGCTCACAGAGGATTTAAAAGCCTTTGTCTCAGGCGCGGACGCCCTGATTTTCGACGCTCAGTACACCCCGGAAGAATACAATATCAAGTCGGGATGGGGGCATAGTCATTATGAAGTGGCCACCCATCTGGCCCGTCTGGCTCAGGTCAAAAAACTCTACCTTTTTTCTCATGATCCCGACCACAGTGATCAAATTCTGGCGGATATTGAACAAAAGTCTCGCCAGTTATTCCCTGAAACTTATTTAGCCAAAGAACGAGACTCGTTCTTTCTACCGCAAACCCCTTGAAGTGTCGCTTTCGACACATCCGCTGTCCCCTACTTTGTGTTTCAATACAAGAACCTTATTAAGAGAGGCTCGTTTTGAAGGTTACTTTCTGGGGCGTTCGCGGCTCTTCCCCCATTTCCAGTCCTGACACCGTACAAACCGGCGGCAATACTTCCTGTGTCCTGGTAGAGCTTGAGGACGGTACCCCACTAATTCTGGATGCGGGTACGGGCCTGGGACGTCTGGGAGAATTCTGGAAAGCCCGACAGACCCATTTTCACCTGCTCCTGTCTCATGTGCACTGGGATCATATTCAGGGGTTTCCCTTTTTTGGCCCGGCTTATGACGAAAAAAACACCCTTTCTATTTATGGCCCGTCTAATACCACCATGCCCCTGAAAGACGTATTGGCCCATCAAATGAAGCCCCCTTACTTTCCCGTGGGCTTAGACACCCTTAAAGCCTCGCTTTCTTTTCGCGAACTGGGCGAAGAAACCTTTCAGATTGGCACGGCCACCATTACCACCATGGCCTTTAACCATCCCGGCGGGGTTCTGGCTTTTCGAATTCAGGAAAGCACACAATGCTTTGTGTTCGCCACCGATATGGAATACCCCCATGATGCTATCCCTGAGCATTTGATTCGCTTTGCTCAAGATGCCGACGTACTGGTGTTTGATGCCCAGTACACCCCGGAAGAACTGGCAAAAAAAACCGGCTGGGGCCACAGTACCCATTTAACCGCTGCCCATCTGGCTAAAAAATCTGGTGTCAAAAAGGTCATGCTCTATCATCATGATCCTTCTCACAACGATGCTTATCTCTTAAAAATGGAAAAAGAAGCACAGGCTATTTTTTCCTCTAGTTTTCTGGCCCGCGAAGGGCTACAACTCAATCTAAATCAGTTGCCGTCATAATCGCTTTTGGGTATGATAGGAGCAACAGGAGTGAATAAAATGGTATACCGTCAATTTAATCGTCTTATCCTTGGGGCCATTTGTGCCAGCAGCCTCGTGCTTCCTGCCTTTGGGCAGTCCACTAACAAGGAAGCTAAAAAATTAGGTCGCAAGGGCATCTACGGCACGAGCAGCCTGGAGTCCATCGATGAAAACGGCGAACAACGTCCTGAGCCCACCGAAGCAGAGCGCAAAGAGGCCGTCGAAAAACAAAAGCGCCTCAAAGCCAAGTATCCCCTGTCCCGCACCTCGTTTACCGCAGGAAATCAGCGCGCCAGCCAGCTCCTTTTTAAAGGCATCCAACAATATAGAGAAGTACGTGCCCGATTTGACGCCATTAATGAGATCAGCAGCAGCTATGAGGAAGGCAAATTGGAAGTCAAGCAAAAAGGAATTATCCCTGAGCGGGTCCAGTTGCAAGATCTTGTCAAATACGGTCCCACCTACGCACACATTGGTTTAAAAATCCGTGCGTTGCAAAGCACCGATAAGCTTGCAGCAGCAGCTCTTGCTAATTTTTCACAGGCACGCGCCCTGGCTCCGACCATTGCCGTCATTCCCAAGTGGGTAAAAATAGCGGCTGACACCCGCAAAGCCCTTCAATATCACGCCAAGTTTTATCAGATCTCTGTTAAAGCCATTCGCCAGGGCTATGAAAAAGAAGTTTTAGAGCGACTCGCCCTGCAATGGAGTAATGCCCCCAAAAATATGGGGCCCAATGCTGAAATTACCACGCGTATTTATTCCGCTCAGATGTTTGAAAAGTCTAAAACCGGTGACGATAAAGAAGCCATTAAACTGGACGACCTGAAAGATAAGTTGCCCAACCTTGAATTTGAAGCCAAGAATTTCTAATGCAGGCCACGCTCTCTAAACCGCGCACGGTCGCATTTCTTTCACTGGGCTGCCGCGTCAATCAGGCAGAAGAATCCACGTACCGTCAGCACAGTCTGGAGAGTGGTTGGACGCTGGTGGACTTTCGTCAACCCGCGGATATTTACATTGTGAACACCTGTGCTGTCACCCTGGAAGCCGAACGTCAGTCACGACAGATGGTGCGCCAGGCCAAACGACGCAATCCTGAGGCCAAAATTGTGGTCACCGGCTGTGCAGGACGCTCTCTGGAACGCCACCCCGGTATGAAAGAAGTGGCGGATCTTTTTGTGCCCAATCTCCACAAAGACAATCTTGTGGAGCAACTGCAACAATTTCTGGGAGAAACTCAGCACCCGCAGTTTGACTATTATTTCCCACCGGTAAGTGGTTCAAAGACCACGCGCCTCAACCTCAAAATCACCGACGGTTGTTTTGAATCCTGTGCCTTTTGTATTATTCCCTCTCGCCGGGGTACCGTGCGTAGCCTGGATGCAGATGAAGTCATTAGGCGCTTACAAGCTGCCCACAAACTGGGGTACAAAGAAGCTATTCTCACTGGCGTACATCTGGGTGCCTACGGCCATGAACATGGCCTTCATGGTTTAGATAATTTACTTCATCGCATCAATGAGGAAACGGACATTCACCGGGTGCGACTGAGTTCTATTGATCCCCATGAAATCAGTGACTCCATGATAGCAGCACTCAAAAACTCTCCGCGCATTTGCCCGTATTTGCATATCCCCATTCAGAGCGGCTCCGACACGGTGTTAGAACGCATGCGTCGCCGCGACACCCGAGAAGCCATTCTGGCCACGGTTCAGCGATTGAAAACGGAAGTGCCCGATATTTCTTTGACTACAGATATGATTGTGGGATTTGCCGGAGAAAGTGAAGCGGATTTTGAGGCTTCTTATACGCTGATGGAAGCACTGGGCGTCCATAAAATTCACGTGTTTCCTTTTTCTATTCGCCCCGGTACGCGGGCTGCATTTATGAAAGATCACGTGGAGCCCGACGTCAAACAGGCTCGCGTACAACGCATGTTACAGCTGGATCATCAGCTCAAAACCCGCTGGATGGAACAATGGCTGGGAAAAACCGTGGAAGTACTGGCGGAAACCATCAATAAAGACGGTATTGTCAAAGGCTACACCCCCCATTATTTACGGGTGCACGTGCCCAATTCAGCACAAGTACAACGCAATGAGCTGTTATCAGTGGTTATTGACGGTGTAGATCCTGAAAATGAAGTAGCCACAGGCTATCTTGCAAGCTAACCGCAGCAGTTTTCCAACCACATAGAGCCATCGGCCCAGTACTCTTTTTTCCAGATGGGTACGGTGGCTTTAAGGGTATCAATGGTAAACTTCAGGGCCTGCAAACCCGACTCACGGTGAACGCTCGCCACCGCAATGACCACAGCAGCATCCCCAATATCTAAACGCCCCACCCGGTGTGCAATAGCAATGTCGTGGAGCTCCCATTTTTTCATGGCCTGTGCGCGTATGGCCTGCATTTCTTTGACCGCCATGGGGGCATAACACTCATACTCCAGGTGCGAGACCTCCCGCCCCAGATTATGATTCCGCACAATGCCTGAAAAGGTGGAAACAGCACCCACGTGAGGGGCACTCACCCGTTGAATCACCATGTCCAGGGACAGAGGTTGCTCCTGAATTTCCACATAACTGGTATCTTGCAAGTACATCCTTAACCTCCACTCACCGGCGGAATTAACGCCAGTTCGTCACCGTGCACAAGCGGCTGTTCTAAATGCACCGCATAGGTTTGATTCACCGCAAAACGGCTGGCTAAAATAGTCACTTCGGCTTCAGGAAAACGCTTGATGAGCAGGGCCTGTAAATCTTTTAAGGTGCTTTCTTCTGGCAAGTCCACACTTACTTTTGAAGCCCCGAAACGCTCTCGCAACTGTGCAAAAGCCAGAATCTCATACTGCATGATCACGCTCCTCAGCCTCTACGGGGAGAGACAATAAAAAGCGACGTAAAATTTTGGCGGGCAGAGTGGGAACCTCCCAGCGATTGGCCAGGGCATTTAAGTGAGCCTCAGAAGTAAAGGGGCCTTTATCAACAAATTTCTGATGGCGATGCTGAATAATAGTGCGCAACATCTCCACGGTGTATTCCGGGTGAAACTGCACCCCGAATAAACTGCCCAGCGCAAACATCTGGTGGGGCGTTTGTTCAGAAAAACCCAGATTTTGCGCGCCTTCGGGCAAACGGCTGACGTGATCCTGATGGACCTGAAGGGTCTCAAAACGCTCTGGAAGATCTTGTAACAGGTCGTGTTCTCCCTGCTGAAACACCGTATGTACACCAAATTCCCAGCTTTTCAGAGGTTCTACCTGTCCCCCCATGGCGTGAGCGATAAGCTGATGCCCAAAGCACAATCCAATCACCGGAATATTCCGGCGGTGAGCCTCTCTTATACAAAGAGACAGTTTCTGCATCCAGGGTTTTTGATCGTAGACCGACTGAAGGGAACCTGATATTACAATCCCCGCAGGGTCGCTGTCCAGAACGGCCTCGTAATTCACCTGTTCATGCAGTCCGTCAATGCGGTAGTAGGAAATGTTCAGGTTTTCACGCTGCAAAAAGCGGTCAAAAACGTCAGTGAATGCGTGATCGGGATCATCAAGAATATCAATTAAATAAAGGGTTGCCATACCCTGTAGTATAGCAACCCTCTCATACTGTCTGTCTACAATTTTGAGGTTAAAGCCTCTAGTAGCGGAGAATCGCGGCCAGTTGCGTAGCTCCCTCTATTTCACCAGCGTCCAGAGAGAACACTTCACCCCCGTTGAGTACCGTATGCAAAGTGGCCATGTTGATCAGATCCTGACTTTCATCAATTCCACCTGATATTACTTTGACCTGATTGGTTTCTGTATCTATTTGACCTTTGGGGCCTTCCTCTTTGAGCACAAAAAGTGTCTGTACCCGACTATTAAAGGCGGCCTGTGCCACTTCTTTTAACTCAATGCTGGTCTTTTCAGTACTGTACAGATCGTTCAAGCGTTTCAATGCCTTCTGGCGTTGGGTATGCAGTAGAGGTTCTACCTGCTCTACGAGCTCCTGATGGAGTTCCCGAGCGCTAAGCTGATCAGGATTGCCTGAAATATTTGTAGTCTGTAACCCTTCGTAAGCACAGTGCTTACTAAAGACACCATGTAGCTCGTCCACACAGGCCAGCACGAGGGGATATTTACTGTTTTCGAGCATGGGATTTAAGGCCTTAGCAATGGCTTTACAGTAGTTCTCGATTTGTTTATCCCGGGGATAACCTTCGTCACCATGGCCGTGATAAATACTGTTGCCCTGTCGACTGTGGTGCTGTAACTGAGGTTCAAATTCGTCAAAGCGTAAAAAATGCTCCAGACTTTGGGGCACACCTTCAATTTTTTTCAGGTCAATCTCCTGGATTTGCAAACTGTTTGCCTCAAATAAGCGCACGTGGTTCTGACTTAGTGCCAGCAAGTATAGGCTCTGCTCGCTTTCAAAGTAGGGCACCAGCGGCGGTAAATGAAAATGACTGTTTACAATGACGCGAGAGTCAAGGGGTCCAGGGGTGCGGAAAACTTTAAAAAATTCGGGGCCTACAAAAATGGCCAGCCCTTCTTTAATGGATGACCAGAAGGTTTTATCCGAATAAAGCTCTTGAACGGGCGCTAAGAATTGATCAATTTCCCGTGTAGAATAGTGTTCTATGAGATTTTCTTCCGCTTTTTTAATGGCCTGCTTCAGTAAAATTCTGTCCTTCTCATGATTGATATCTTTAGGATGAGTGGGTAGAAAAATAGAAACCGCGGGTGTTTCTTTGTGGTCAATTAAAGCCTCCAGGCTATTTAAATCTAAATAGTGCATAAATACTCCTTTTTCCTCGTTAATTTACTTACTACACTAAATAAAAACACCCAAATATCGCGTCAAAGCACCGTAAAGAAAATATTAATCTTTTTATTGCAAGCTGTTTGCATTTATGCTTTGTTTAAGTTAACATTAAGGTATGTCTAGTTATTCGCGTTCACTCTCTCTTAAACCTCGCTCTTATAAGCTCCCGTCTCTTCACTGGGATAAGCTTGGGGCAGGGTTGTCTTTTGCCTGTGCTCTCCACTGCGCTCTACAACCTCTGCTTTTGCTCATTTTGCCCATGGCCGGACTGGGCTTTTTAATGAACGAACGCTATGAAACTATCTTTCTGGCTTTTTCCGTGGCGCTGGCCACCTATAGCGTGTTCGCCGGAATGTCTCACCATAAACAAAAACAAGCTCTTCCCCTACTGGCACTGGGCGTGATTTCCATTGTGCTCAGCCGTTGTGTGGAACATTACGAGGCACCGCTCGCCATTGTGGGGGCACTGGGCATTACTTTTGCTCACCTTTACAATATGCATTTGCACCAGAAAGCCCATCAGCATTAAACCCTGAAGGTCTGACGCACCCTGTCACAATACGCGGTATGATAGTACAGAATTTGTTTCTGGAGTCACCCATGCGTTTATCTTGTTTTGCTTTGTGTTTATCTTTGCTCACACTGACCCCTTCAGCCCTGGCACAAGTGGATCTCAGTGTGGATTATCCCGACTGGCGACAGCAATTGGGAGAACCCAATCCGGCCAGCCTCTCTTTTTACGGTCCCGGACGTTTGCAACTGCCCTCTATGCGCTTTGACATTGGCACCACGCTGTCCACAGATCGCCTGATTCGTGAAGGCACACAGCTGGGCAATGCCTTTACGGATGTCATTGGTAATTTAGACAGCAACCAGAGCGTGGGTGCTGACGCCGATGCTTTAAAAGTGAATATAGACACCTTTTTGACCCAATTTGAACAGCCCACGCGCCTGGATTACGATCTGGACATTAATTTACTGGGCTTTGGCGGGGCTCCCTTTTCGCAGATAGAAATCAATGACCGTCCTTTATCTCTGGGCGTGAGCCTCAGTAGCAATACCCGTGGTTATTTACAGGCCCGCTTTTCTGAAGATTTTAACAATAACCTCAAAACCCTGACCGCTTCCTTACCAGATGTACTGGCCAGCGGTTCTGGCGCCGCACAAATTGTGCAAAACGCCAATGCCTTAACGGGTCAGGTAGGCACACTCACCCAGGACATTAACGCCTTGCTGAATTCCGTACAGCAGTTTCAGAGCAATCCACTCAACAACCCTCAGGGTCAGATTGCTCAGTTGAGTCAGCGCTTGAATAGTGTAAATACCCAGGTCAAAACACTGTTGCCTCCCGCCAGAGAGCTCACCGATCTGGTGAGTAGTACCACCACCGCTTCTCGCAGTTTGCTGAACTCGCTTGACACCCTTTCCGGTGATGGTGTGGAAATTGTGGGGGCAGCGGATACCCATATGACCCTGGGAGTATCCGCCGCTTACCCCGTCTTTGAGAACGAAAATATGAAAATAGCGCTGGGCGGACGCCTCAAACTATTTATGATGCCTTTCAATGTACCCCTGGAAACCCTGAACATTCAATCTCAGGCGGGACTCTTTGGCAAGCTGGCCTTAACAGAAGTCACCGGTCTCAAAAGCACTCAGGAACTCAACACCACCCTGGATAATTTTGAACAAACCGCACAAAACGTGAATCAAATTCTGGACAGAGCAGAGAACGTTTCTCAGAGCGTGGACGCAATTCAGGAACAACTGAGTCAGAATAATCTTAACGCTGCCGCCGCGCAGGGAGCAGCTCTGGTACAAGATGGTGTTGAACTGTCTCAAAGCCTGAACACGGTACAGGGCAATGTCCAACAGGCAGTGCGCGATGTGCAGACCATTCAGGAGACGCTTCTTGACGAAATTGAAGATATTTCCTACAGAGGCACACTCACCACCCCCTCAGGAGCAGGCATGGGTGTGGACATCGGTATTGACGCGCTGCTTTACCGTTATTTCCGTATTGGCCTCCAGGTACAAAACCCCCTGGTGCTCTGGCCCGGCACGGAACGTCCTTTTGAAGGTCGCATCGTGCGCAATCAAAACGGTCAGGTGCAGGTGCAACCCAGCTTAAACGTGGATGATGAAGAGGGGAAATCCGTCAACTACACCGCCACGGTGCCCCTGACCGTTTTGCTGAATGCTCGCTACCGGTTTGACGGTGTATTACAAAACTTTCCCGGACTTTACGCCACTTCCCGTTTTGAATACGTGGCCAACGGACGTACTCCTGCTTTTCAACTGGGCTTTCAAAAGTTTTTCAACGAATTTGCTTATGCCGGACTCGGCGGCCGTCTGGGAGGGGTGGGTTCCATGATGTATTTTGAAGCGGGCTCAAATCCCATTGAAGGCTTTATTGTAAATGCTCAGCTGGGCATTAATCCTACCGGACAGGGTCTGCCCGTTCAGGGTCTGGGCTGGCTGGGACTGGCCCAACTGGGACTCGCTTATCGCTTTTAAATGCTGAACGTCAATTATTCTGTGCTCAGGGACTACTGGGCCTGCCCCCGCCTGAGCAGTTACCGACTGTCACCTCAGCTGCGGCTGGCGCGGCCACCGGCCCGGGCCCATCGCGGCAGTGAAATCCATGCTGCCTTACACCGGGCCTTTGAAGGTTTGCCCACCCACCTGTCAGAAACAGAAACCGAGTTGTGGGGCGCTTACCAGCAAGTGATCTCTCCTCATGAACGCACAGCGCGGGCCAGCTGGAGCGAATGGGAATGCTTAGTACCCCTTTCTGAGATGGTGTTGCTCACCGGAAGGCTTGACCGGGTCTATTTACAGGATCAGGCCATGCATCTGCTGGACTGGAAAACCGGCCAGTGGCAGCCTCAATATACAGAAAGCACCCAACTTCAGCTGCGCTTTTACAGCTGGATGCTCTGGCTGGCCCGTGAACAGATCGTTACAGACGGCGCTCTCACCAAAGTAGTGGCCAGCGCACACTTCTTAGAAGATGCTCACATTGAAACCTTTACCCTCGATAGCCAGAACGCTGAGGAAGAAGACCTGTTTTTTAGAGAACTGATTCAAAATTACCGGCGACACACAGAAACCCGGGCAGGAATTCCTGCGCCCCGTTCCACTTCGGAGGGGGTGTGGTGTACCATGTGTGAATACCAACCACTGTGTCCAGAAGGAAGATACCATGCTTAACGATATGAAAGACCTGATTTCGCTGTGCAAGCGCCGGGGCCTGATTTTTCAGGGCTCCGAAATTTACGGCGGTCTGGCCAACACCTGGGACTACGGCCCCATCGGTGTACAACTGAAGAAAAACATCAAAGACTACTGGTGGAAAACCTTTGTGTCAGACCGTGAAGACGTGTACGGTCTGGATTCCGCCATTTTGCTCAACAGCAAGGTATGGGAAGCCTCCGGTCACGTGGGTAACTTCGATGATTACCTCATGGACTGTCGCAATTGTCAAGCCCGCTTGCGCGCCGATAAGATCATTGAAGAATATATGCACAGTCAGGGCAAAGACGGTGCTGAAGTGGGCGGCTGGTCCAAAGAGCAAATGGAAAGCTATATTCAGGAACAGGGCATTGGCTGTCCGGAGTGTGGCGCCAAAGAATTTACCGAAATGCGCCGCTTTAATCTGATGTTTGAAACCCATCAGGGTGTGGTGGCGGATTCCACCACCTCCATTTTCTTGCGCCCTGAAACCGCCCAAGGTATTTTCATCAACTTCCGGAATATCATGAACACGCTGCGTCCACGCCTGCCTTTTGGCGTGGGCCAGATCGGCAAATCCTTTCGCAACGAAATTACCCCCGGCAACTTCATTTTCCGCACCCGCGAATTTGAGCAAATGGAACTGGAATATTTCTGTCACCCCGAGGACTCCGCAGAACATTACGCCGCCTGGCAAAAATTCTGCATGGACTGGCTCCTGTCTCTGGGCATCAAAGCGGAAAACCTGCGGGCCCGTGAGCACGATAAAGATGAATTGTCTCACTACTCTGACGCCACCTCTGATATCGAGTACAAGTTTCCCTTCGGCTGGGGCGAACTCTGGGGCGTGGCCCATCGCGGCAACTTTGATTTGAGTCAGCACCAGGAGCATTCCGGTGCGGATTTGAGCTACCGACCTCCTGAAGGCGGCAAAAAGTTTGTGCCCCACGTCATTGAGCCTGCACTGGGCGCCGACCGTCTGTTATTGGCGGTGTTGGCAGACGCCTACGACGAGGAAGAAGTGAATGGCGATACCCGTATGGTTTTGCGCTTGCACCCCCGTATTGCTCCCATTCAGGTGGCGATTTTGCCCCTGTCTAAAAAGCTCAGTGAACAGGCCCGTGCGGTGTACCAACAAATTCAAAAGGACTTTGCCTGCGATTTTGATGTGACCCAGAGCATCGGCAAACGCTATCGCCGTCAGGACGAAATTGGCACGCCCATTTGCGTTACCTTTGACTTTGATTCCCTTGAAGACAACGCCGTAACACTCAGAGACCGCGACTCCATGGAACAAATTCGCGTCCCGGTGGCTGAACTGAGTACCAAAATTCGCGAAAAGTTCGCCAGTTTTGACACTTAAAGCGCTTCTAGCGGCGCTATTACAGCGTCGTCCCGCCACACCCCCTGCTGGCCCGGCCCTGGATCAGCAGGGAAACCCGCACGAACTGGTGCTGTATAAGTTCAACGCCTGTCCCTACTGCCAGAAAGTGATGGACTACCTGAAACAGCACCCGCTTCCGCTTACCTACAAGGATATTCGTCAGGAACCCGCCTTGCGGGAGGAGCTGGTATCTCTCGGGGGCAAAGGTCAGGTGCCGTGCCTGGTGGTAGATGGAACACCTATGTACGAGTCTGACGAGATTGTAAAGTATCTTAAGAATTTTTAAAACCGCTAGCAGGTTTTAAGCAACTGATTTAAGTAGCGGTTTTCGTGGGAAAAATCGTCGCAGTGTTTACAAATATCGGGCTTTTGTTGCTGGATAGAGGCTCTGAACTGCGCATATTTTTCACCCTGCCAGATCTCGGCAAAGGAACGTTCTGGTCCCAGACGGTCAATGTGCTGCTTTTCGCTTTTGAGCATGCAGCAGGCAAATACCCGACCATCGGCCCCGATCAAACTGTGTAACCAGGGCACAAAACAATGCTGTTTTTCGTATAAATTCAGGGCATAGTGACCTCTGGCAGCGGCGGTCATTTCCGCTTCCGATTGCCCAAAGGGGTAGACGTCCACAGGGCTTTTAATCAGTCCTAGCGCGTAGGCTTCTTGTGCCAGTCGGGGCGCAATCTCGCGGTTATACTCCGCAATATCTTCTATAGTGAGCCGCAACGGGCGTTCGTCAGTGTGCAAATCGTCCACGGGCAATAAGCGAATCTGATCAATGCCCAGCGCGTGGGCGGCCTTTGGATAGGCCAGAATATCTCTGAAATTATGGCGGGTCAGCACCGTATTGGTGCGCAATTTGACGGGCCTGTGGCTGTCAGCCACGGCGGCTTTGACATTTTCAATGCCTTGCATCAGCTTTTGCCAACTGTCTCTGCCCCGAATTTGAGCAAAGGTATCGGGATCAAGACTGTCCACCGAAAACGTGATATTGCTCAAACCTGCCTTAATCAGGTTTTTGGCGCGAGAACGGGTCCACAGGGTACCGTTAGATACCAGCGATACGTGACGTCCGTGCCGGGTCAAATAACTCACTGCCTGATCCAGAAAAGGAGACATGAGGGGTTCTCCACCCGAAAAATGCACCTTTTTGGTTTTTAAAGCAATCAAGTCATCCAGGACCGCCTGTAGCTTATCCCAGCTGTCAAAATAGTTGGGACGCGGTGGCGCTTCCCCTTTGATGCGCCATTCTGAACACATCACACAGGCCAGATTACAGTACCAGGTGAGCTTAATTTTGACGCTCAGGGGGCGAATGCCTGCATAAGTGTCCAGACCCTGGCGTAGTTTTTTGGGGCGTTCTCCCAGATAACGATCAAGTTTATACATCTAATGCACGTCTGCTCCCGTCAGCAGATCTTCCATTTGATCCGCTTTTTGAGCAATATGCATCAAAGCATGGGTAATTTCCGGCGGATCGGCGGTTTCTGCCAGCTGGTGATCGTAAACGGCAAACATGGGGGTTCCACCGAGGGCGCCTAAGCCCAGCGCCCCATAAGAATACTGACTGTTTTCTTCTAAGGCCACATCATAGAGTTCTGCATTGTCCGCACCGCAGTAAGACTGGAGAGCAATGAGTTGATTGCCTTCGGCATCCTGACGGTCAAAGCGCACGTGTACCGTCTGCTGGCGGCCTTTGGGCAGTTTAAGACGTACTTTCACCTTGTTATTTTGCATTTCCACGGGCGCTGCCAGGGGCAGGGACGCCACGGCATTGTTGATCAAGGATTTTTCCCAGTCCGGTTCTCGCTCTTGCCGATAAGCCCGGGTTTTGGTGGGTAATTTTTTGCTTTGCCAGTGCTGACTCAAACGGCACAGCCCCTGAATAGCGGTTTCCAGTTCTTCGGGATCCAGAGTGCTCAAAAGCAAAGGCTTAAATAAGCACAGTTGCTTACCGGAGGCCCGCTTGATGTAAGCAAAGCGTCCGTAAGCCAGAGCGGCATTGGCCAGCAATAAACGGGACGTGCCGGGAGCATCTCCAAGCACAGGCAACCGAATGCCCACATAGTCCTGACCTTCATGGGCTTTGATATCTAACCAGAGCACGTACTCTGTGCCCTCAAAGGCGTAGCGCAGCTCTAAGGTTTCCTGGCCCAGCGGCGTGATGAGCACTTCAAGGGCCGAATTTTCAATCTGACGGCGCAACGCCATCAGACTTTTACTATCTTTAGCAGCGCCGGTGGAAGTCGTCCCTGTGGAAGACGCTGTGGAAGAACTTGTGGAGGAAGACGTAGAGGCAGGAACGGGTCGAGAGCGGCGGGGCATTTTACGCTGATAGGTTTGTTTGAGCAAAGCTGCCAGAGACTCACCGTGGGTTTCGGGATGTTTGAGCAAATCGTGCTGCGTATGGCATAAATCTTTGCGTAAATTAATGTGCTGTCCCGGCATGAAGTCATAAAGCAAGGTATTGGGCGCCACTTTGGTTTTGCCAATTTCCTGGAAGCGCACCACGGAAGAACTTTTCTCTTTGAGTTTATCCACACACTTCAGGCGCAGCGAGGTGCCGTCAAGCAGCATAAATTTCAAGGTGGCCCAGGGGTATTTATAATAGACCTTTTTGGCTCCGGAATAAGGGCTGGTCTTACGCTTATACACGTCTTTTGTCCCGTGTTTACCGTGATTGATAATACCTTTTAAGCCCGAATCGGGATGTAAGTCATCAGCAATAGCGGCAAAAAACGTGGATAGCATTTTGCTTTTGGCCTCATCCAGGCGCAGCTTGTCAATTTTGCCTGAGAATATTCCAATAATAATGCCCAGGGCAATGAGGACTCCTATCCCCCAGAAAATAACGATGACCCCTTCATCTTCTCCAAAACCAAACTCATCGAGCAGTACCAGCCCAATGCCAATCCCTATCAAAAGCGTAATGAGCGAACCGTATAAACGATAGGCACTTTGCTTACGCGCATGATATTCACAATAATTTTGCTGTGCGGTGAAAAAATCGGGGATTTCGGGAGTGCGCAGATACAGACGAGCAATGCCCGTGGGGTCCACCTGTGTGGTGCGAGGTTGCGTATTGTGGGGTTTCATAGGCACACTCCTTATTCCCTCTTATTGTAGCGCACAAAACGAAATTTCCCGAATGGGGCCGTGATTACTCCGGCGGTATCTCTTCAGGAGGCATGTCCAGAGGAGGTCCTTCAGGCGGAGCTTCCGGAAATCCCTCAGGAGGGGGTGGAGGTGCTCCCTCAGGTGGAGGTCCGGGCGGCATGCCTTCAGGGGGTGGACCGGGCGGCATGCCCTGAGGAGGCCCCTGAGGTGGGAACAACATTGTTTTAAAATAGTCTGCGGCTTCATACACCGGCAAATTCTCTGACAAGGCGCCTCCCCAGGGAATCAGGGACAACATCAAAAACAGGCTCACCGTCACGCCGGTATTTTTGGTAAGCACCCGTGCGGTGGGGTAAGGTACCTCTGGCTTGCCTCTGGCAAAACATAAGTAGGCCATCATAAAGGGGTAGAGGGGGCCAAAAAGTAAAGCCACCCACCCGGGAGAGCGTTTCAGGTGGCGCAAACGCTTGATGC
The DNA here is from genome assembly GCA_964342365.1 of uncultured Candidatus Sericytochromatia bacterium. Taxonomy (GTDB): domain Bacteria; phylum Cyanobacteriota; class Sericytochromatia; order UBA7694; family UBA7694; genus CAXRDE01. Next base: position 19,163 of record CAYFGW010000006.1, read on the forward strand.
CCAGAATGAGCGTGGTGTGAAAAATCAGGAACGCACCAAAGAGTCCCGCCAGGCCCAGTGTCCACATAACAATGCGTTCGTTGCCGTAGAGTAAGCTGCCCCAGATGCTGCCCGCCACCAGAAAACCAAAGACGCCAAACACCACCATGTGGGCCAACATAAACTCCCCACGAGTAAGGTGAATATAGGGGCGGCGCACCGCCTGAGATAACAAAGACAGCGGTCCGTGGGATTTGGGCAACGCGGCCACAGCAATTTCTTCGCCGTCAGGCATTTCAATCGTTGCATCGGGTTCACCCACCTCAATGATTGCTTCAAGGGGAGCCGGGCGCGGAGGCACCATGGCGGACACCGGTGCCTGCCATTGCACAAAGGTAAAGGGCGCTGTGATCAAACGGTGCACCTTTAAACCCGATAACTCCATGAGCAGCAAAAGCCCTAAAGAGCCAAACACAATATTTTGTACCCAGGCGGCCAGCAAAGGAGATACCGTTCCCGCGGAACCCAGGTTGGTAAAAATAGAGTAGGTCATATACCACACAAATACCAGAGCAATACTGATGGCCACGCCAAAATAATTGCCCATTTTAGAAAACATAATGCCAATGGGAGCCGCCAGCAAGATGGTAAAAAAGGTGGCCAGCGGCAGTGAAAATTTGGTGTGATAGTCCAGTTCGTCTTTGTTGGTATTTTCGCCCCGCGCTTTTTTCTCGTCAATCAGCTTTTTGGCGTCAGCCCCGGACAGGCTACGCACGTCCAGCTGGTTATTAAACACCATATCGGGCTTAATTTCCATCTGAATTTGCATGGATTTAAACTTGATTTCGTGGTCAATATAGCCGCTGGTTTCTAATTTGCGCAAAATACCGTTGGTGAGGTTCCAGGTGGTTTTGTCGCGGGTGGCTTGCTCGGCGGCAATCACCTGTGGGAAGTCGTTGCTCACACTTTGGTCCAGTACGTAAACTTCCTGCAATTCGCCTTTTTCACGATCCACGTCATTCACAAAAAAGTTGCGATCCCCGGCGGATAAAAACACCTTGGGTTTAACGGCTTTTAAGGGGTCGCGGCGCATCATGTCTTTAAGCACTTCAATGGTTTGCTGATTGGCCCAGGGCACGGTTTTTTCCTGAATATAGTAACCAATGCCGCTAATAATCAGCGACAGCACAATCACCGGAGCAATAATACGGCTTAAACTTACGCCACAGGCCCGCAGCGCGATAATTTCGCTATCCCGTCCTAAACGGCCCAGCGCCAGGAGCGTGGCAAACATATAGGCCACGGGCAGCGTCACCACAATAATGGCGGGCAAACTGTAAAGAATCATCTTTAACACCACGTCAATGCCCGCATTACTTTTGACGATCAGCTCCGCAAAAATATACAGGGTATTGGAAATCATGATAATCATGAAAGCCACAACCCCTGCCAGAAAAGGCTTCAAGAGCTCGGACAGCACGTAACGATCAGAGATGTTAAAGAAAAACATAATGGGCAATACCTTCTTGTATATTACCTTGAATTGAGGCTAAAAAGAGTTTATGTGGCATTTATTCAAACCCTTCTCAGCACTTCTGCTGCTGATCGTTTTTAGCGGCATTTTACCGGGCTGCCAAAATTCGAAACCGGATTTGCAAAAGAGCAGTCCCATTGAGGCCCTGTCAGCGACCGACCCGGATCAGGGCTTTGCCCGGGCCACGGAACCCCGTACCTTTACCTTTCCGGCCGATGCAGGCCCCCACCCGGAATATCAGACAGAGTGGTGGTACTATACGGGCAATTTAGAAGATGCCACCGGGCGAGACTTCGGCTACCAGCTGACGTTTTTTCGGCGGGCCCTTTCCCCTGCCCCCCAACTCACCCCGGAAGACTGGCCCACCCAGCAGGTGTATTTTGCTCATTTCACCGTGAGCGATATGCAAAACAAGGCCTTCTATCCTTTTGAGCGCTGGCAGCGAGGCTCTATTGATCTGGCGGGTGCACAATCACAACCCTTTAAGGTGTGGCTTGACCACTGGCAAATTAGTGGCAATCCCGAAGGCGAAGTGATTTTAAAGGCTCACGCAGAAGGTGTCGAACTGGACCTGAAACTCAATGCCCTCAAACCCGTGGTTCTCGAAGGAGATAAGGGCTTAAGCCAGAAGAGTTCGGGAGAAGGCAATGCCTCTTATTATTATTCTCGCACCCGTATTGCTTCCGAAGGTACCCTGAAACTGCCGGAACAAGAGCGCATGGCGGTGAAGGGGTTGTCCTGGCTGGATCGGGAATGGAGCACCAGCGTACTCTCCCGCGAACAAAGCGGCTGGGACTGGTTTTCGCTCCATTTTGATAACGGGGAAGAACTCATGCTTTATCAGCTGCGGCTCAAAGCGGGGGGCGTGGACAATTATTCCTCAGGCACCCACATTGCCAAAGATGGCAGCAGTACCCATTTAGAAGAAGCTCGCTTTGAGATTAAGCCCACCACTTACTGGACCAGTGAGGCCACAGGTATTCGCTACCCGGCGGGCTGGGAGCTTTCTGTACAGCATCCGGGACAGATTCCGCGCACTTTTCAGGTCAAGCCCCTCATGAACAATCAGGAATTGCCCCTGTCATTTGTGTACTGGGAAGGAGCCGTGGAAATTCTGGATACGACGGGCAAGTCTCTGGGAAAAGGCTACGTGGAGCTCACGGGATACGATCGCCCATAAGCGTCAAAGTTTCGCCTTAAAGTTTGAGGCGGGCGTGCGACATATCTCCGATAGAATAAATCAACTCCACCGCACTGGCTGCGTCATATTTGCCGGCCAGGGGATCGTAGTTTACTTCCAGATGCACCAGCGGCTGCAAGGGAGCGTAAACCCGCTTGATGTCTTCTGCGGTACCTACCAGAATATGGGGCAAATGCTCCACCTGGCTTTCGTCCGTTATAAACTGCTTCCAACTGGGATCAATAATCAGTTCCTGTTTGCCCTCTTCGCGGTGAAGTTCAAGGGTCAAGAAGGCGTGCAGTTTATGGGCCCGTTGGGTTGTGCCATCTTTAAGTTTCACTTGTGTGCTGGCCTGATTGGAGTCAGTGAGCGTAAAACTCACATCAATCCCCCGGGTTTCCAGATGCTGTTTTAAGGCCATGGACACATCCATACAATGGCCATAGTCTGAAGAGAGCCGGGCCTTTAACTCAGGATCCGCCAGAACTGCCTCAATTTCTTTTTCCAGCGTCTCTCTGGAAGTGCTAAACAGCGCAACGGAAGCCTGATTTTGAGACGGGGTGCCGGGCAAGACGTTCAGGGTATCTGCCGTAGAGGTATTTGCCACAAAATCACTGACGGCCTGCTCCACCTTTTGGGCTGCCGCTTCAGCAGCCAGAGACACAGCAGTAGAAGACGTGCTCATAATGGGGCGAATGTCCATGAAAATCCTCACCTTGAGACAGTTATGTTAAACTCATTATCGCCCGTGAACGGCGCAAACTTGCGTGATATCTCAAGCTTAGAAAGAACCCCTTATGCTGCTGTATTCTCCTTCCCATTTGCCCCATCTCAACGTGCCTCAGCTGGGCCACGGACAACCCATCGTGGCCATGGCCGCCCACGCTTCTGAACCGCTGCTGGCCACCGCAGACGACGGCACGCTAAAAATCTGGCAACCGCTCGCGGAACAGGAAACTTCTGAACAGGCACGATGGGTAGAAGTGGCTTCTCTTGGGCTGTCGGGACCAGTAGTTCAGCTACAATGGCAGGCAGAGACGCTGACAGCTCAACGCGGAGAGGCGGTATACGCCTGGCACTGGCAAAAAGACGTCCTGAATTTAGAACCGATTCCTTCAACGCTACAAAGTATAGCCGGTGCACCGGTTTTTGAAGATTCTCAGTATTTGCAAAAGCTTGCTCCCACAGAGCACACCCTGTTTGTACTGTATGCCGGGCGCTGGGAATACTGGGAATACCGGGAACACGACTCAGAATGGAAACTGCGCCATACGGAACCCGTTCGGGCAGCAGACGTAGAAACACCCTTTCTGGTGCATCAATATCAGGACAATGTAGCCGTGGTGGTGGATCGCACCGTTGTTTTCTTAGACACTAAAACAGAAAACGCAGCAACCAGAGGCTCCACCGTTTACTATGGCCGCCCGCTGGCTTTTTCCCAGACCGGGGACACCTTGCTCTGGGCCAGTGGAGACACTCTGTTTACCACAAAAGTAAAGCCCGACGGCGAGATTCTACAACATCAGATCATGCAGTATGAGGCTCCTTACGATACCTGGCCTATCTACTGGTCTCACGCCGTTGCGGCCCCATCCGGAGGATTCTGGGTGGCGGATCAGCACCGCTGTAACGCCAGCTTCATTAGCGAAGAACTGACAATAGAAGTCACGCTGCAAGGTGAAGGGGGATGGGTCAGCGCCCTGTGTTTTTCAGACAATGCTCTGTTTCTGGGAGGGGGTCAAAACGGCACCTTATGTCAGTTGACGCTGCCGGAGTTAACCCCTGAGCAAATCTATGACTACCCGGCACAGCCGGTGGAGCAACTCCAGATTCACGGTGACGTGCTCTGGGCTCAGAGCACGGGTGCGCTGCACGGCTATTCAAAAAACGCTTCTGCTCCGCTGAATTTACCCGCCCCGGAAAAACCCTGGCATAAAGCTCTACACAACGGTGCTTTACAGTATGCCTGTGCGACCCCTACAGGCTGTGTCGTGCAGTTTGAACACAAAGGCAAAAACATCCTGCAGGTGTTCAACGCCCGGCAAAATCGCTGGCACGCCCGGCAGAATTTGCCTGCGGATGCACTGCTATTGGGCGTTATGAATCACGAATCGCATCTTGAAGTGTTATTGGATCATCCTACCCGAGATGGGGATTTCAAATGCATGAACCTGAAGACCGGTGACATCACTCCTTTTGATTGTGATTTAGAGATAGAAGTGGTGCGCTGGTTCCCGGAACTCGAACTGTTGGGCATTTCCGGGGAAAACGAACTGCAAATCTGGCAATATAATTCGGGCTGGCAATTGCTGCACCATTTGTATCAGGACGCTTTTTTTCTGGCCTTTGAACTGGGGTTGGACGCCACAGGTCGTCACAGCTGCTATACCCTGGACAGTAAGGGTGTCTTCAAGCATTTTCAGCTGGCCACCACAGATGAGTCTCTGGCATGCCCGCTAAAAACCACATTGCCTTCCTGGAACAAAAAATTTGAGGACAGCGTATGCAGCATTTCACAAAACGGTGAGTATATTGCACTGGGTGCTGAAGACGTGCCGCTGCATCTGTGGCGTAAACAAGGAGAAAGCTTTGTGCTAAAGCAAAAGGCCCTGGTGCTTCATTCAGATAAGGCGAGCTGGTGAGCCGGTAAGCGTGAGCGTTTATAGGCAAAAATACGCTTGAGAGACTTCAGCTCGCCCTCTTTGGCGCGACCGATGGCACGCTTTTGTTCGATGGGGCTCAATTCAGCGTGTTCCGTATCCGGGGTGGCCGCCACCGCTGTCGTGCTCACAGGCTTGAGCTGAAGCTCTACAAAGGCCCTGCGCAAATCTTCCAGGTACATGGGTTTGGCTTCAAAATCCGCCGGTAAAAAGGCGGCGGTGGGAAACTGTTCCAGTTTGTGCAGCGCCTCTTCTTCCTGCAAAAAACGGGTCACCGCCTTCAGACGCTCCAGATCCAAAGCAAGAGACTGTAAGGCTCCGCGTTTTTCTTCAGCCTGGATTTCTGCCTGCCGCAGTTTTTCAAACAGCGATGCGGAAGTCATTTTTTTGTTCTGAAAGCGCTCATATTGTTTCTGAGCGGGTGCTACGGCCTCACGGGCAGTCTGAAAAGCGGCGGCACGCTCCTGCCACTGCTGGGCCATCACGCGGATGACGGTACGGGGGTCTGCTTCATAGCGCGCAGACATTTCGTGAATAAAGAGCTTGGCCAGATTTTCAGCATAGTGCTCCATTTTTTCACCCGCTATACGCAAAGGGGTTTCTAAGAGGGTTTCGTAGAGACGGTGTACCCGCTCCGGGTACAGAAAAGTCTGTTCTAGCTGACGTTCCACTTTTTCTTTGGGAAATAAGTATCCCGCCCGCTGTAGCAATTCCTGAATCCAGATTTTGTCAGCGTCCAGTAAGTAGTTTTCGTCCGTGCGAGCAAAGAGGGCTGCCATAATAAATTGCAGAATTTGTAATTCCGTATTGTGGCCCCGGAACAGGGTGAGCACTTCCGGGTGAAGCCAGAGTTCATCAGATACTTGCCCCACTTGCTCCCGCAGGCCCGCATAAATGTGTTGCATCTGCTTTCTGAACAGGTCGAGATCCATTTCCCGGCGGCGAGCCTCTTCAGCTTCGGGGTCCGCCACGGCGTCTTCTGAACCAAAGCGGGACAGCAGCCCTGATAAATTGCCAAACTTTAAGTCAAAACTTTCTTCCTGAGCGTCTTCAAGGGTGCGGGCGGTTTCAAATTCTGTGCCGGGTTTGGCATAGCCCGCATGGATATATTCCGGGCGGCTCCAGTCCAGATCTTCTTTTTCGTCTTCATAATAGTATTCGTCGTCATCTTCATAGTCGCCGTCGTCATCATAAACGGTCTCACCCGGTGGCAGTACCTCGGCAGGTTCCTCTTCAGGGGGCTCTTCTTCCCCCTTAACCTTGCGCATGAATTTTTGCAGAGCCTGTTTGCCGTCGCCCAGGGCAGTGTCATCCATAAAGGAACGCGCCCGATCCATAAACTGGTTTTTTAAAGCATTGAGTTCTGCTTTCGACTGGCGAGGTTCCTGTTCGTTCTGTTCCCCGTCAGACATTTTGAAGTAATTGCCACTCATGGTGTTTTCCTCACTGCGTTTCCTCGGTGGCAATTACCTTCACTTCGTTGACCTGAGCCGTTTCGTCCATCACGGGCAGGGCACTCTCTTCCAGAAAATACTCCAGATACATAAAGCGCAAAATAGAACGGATAATGGCAGCCACTGGCACGCCAAACAACAACCCTACGGCACCAAAAAAGTGCTCACCCACAATAATGGCAAACACAATCACCGCCGGGTGCAGTTCAACGGTATGTCCCAGAATTTTAGGATTGAGAATATTGGCCTCAATCAGGTGGATAATAATAATCACGCCAATCACCGCTAACGCCGTCCACACAGATTGGGTTAAGGCAATAAGCACTGCGGGGATGGTGCTAATCACAGCACCAAACACGGGAATCAAACTAAAAATACCCGCAATAAAACCAATGGTAATGGCGAATTTAACTTTCAGGAGCAATAAACCAACGGTCGTAAAAGTGCCGTTCACAAGGCAAATTAACAATTGTCCGCGAATGGTGCCACTCAAATCCCGATCAATGGCCTGCATCAGTGAAATAACGCTGTCGCGATAATGTACGGGAACCATTTGTAAGGCTCCCGCTTTCAGTCGAGGCAAATCAAGAAGGACAAAAATAGTCACAATAAAAATCACCAGAAAAGAGCTGAGCGCGGAGAAAATAACCTCTACCAGTTTACGCATATTTTCAGGCAATGCTTCCACCTGAACCCGGGCAGACTGGTATAAATCCTCAAGGGTTTGTTCCACAAAGGCTTCCACGTTAATATCCAACTTGTAACGGGTGCTAAACGCCTCTAATTTTTCTGTCCAGCTGGGCAGGGTTACCGAACGAAATTGCTCGATTTGTCGGGGAATATCGTTGGCAATTTTGAGAACTTCCTCATAAACCGGAGGCAGCACCAGCAGGGCCAACAGCGAAAGACATGACACAAACCCAATAATAACGAGCACCACCGCGAACCCGCGGGACATTTTTACCTTACCCCAGCGTTTGGCGGAAAGATAGTCCACTGCCGGAGCCAGCAGATAGATAAAAACACCGCTGAAAATAAAGGGCAGCAGCACTTCATGAATCAGATAAAGTAAAACCACGACCACAAGGGCAAAGGCCACAAGCAGCCAGCGTTTAAATTTGGGGGTCATACCATGCTCTCACTTAAAAATTACAGTATGCTCAGTATACATCAGCCCATACGTCAGCACTTCACGTTTGCACAGCAGACCTTAGACTTTTAAAATAATCTGGTGCTTCTCGCAAGCGGCTACCGTACCAGGAAAACAAAGCACCGTCTACCTGTATCACCCGTGCCTCAGGGCAAAGAGTCTGCACCTCTGCCACATGTTTCTCTTTGAAGGGAAAGGGTTCTGAACTCAGCAAAATCAATTCTGGATTGAGAGCCACCAGAGCTTCGTCACTGAGGGCGGGATAGCGGTCCGTGGTGATCACATTTTGCCAACCGCACTGGCCAAGCATATCGTGAATAAAGGTGTCCTGCCCCACCGACATCCAGGGGTTTTTCCAGATCAAATACAGTACACGTTTGCGGTGTTGAGGGGAGTGAAGGGTTGTAAAGGCTTTCCGCACAGATTCAATCATCTGTGTTGCGGAGTCCTCTTTCTGGATCAGTTGTCCCACGTCTTGCATCATTTTCAGGGCATCGGTGAGAGTTTTCACCTCCGTAGTCCACACGGGAATGTCCTGACGCAGCTCTAACAGGGGTTCTGCCACATTTTCTTCTTTATTGGCCAGCACCAGGTCGGGGCGCAGAGCACGAATTTTAGCCGCACTAAAATCCTTGGTGCCTCCCACCACGGTCACCTGCTCGAGCCTGGCCTGCTGAGACGCATCTGCGTGTTCACAAAAGCGGGTGCGACCCACGGGCGTCACGCCCAGATCGCACAAAAGCTCTGTCTGAGAAGGCACAAGAGACACAATGCGCTCAAACTTCCGGGGAATCAGGGTATAACCCGTGGCATCTTTCATGGGAATGAGATTAGAACGCAAATTTCAGGTTAATTTCAGGTCTGACCATGAAATTATTCCCGAAATAGTCTGCACCACCAATGCCTCCCGCAATCTGACCATTAAGCCCCACACCTTTGCTCCAGAACCAATCAAAGCCAATGCCTGTGTACAGCATGGGAGAGCCAATAAAACCCGGTGGTAGACTTGAACCATCGGGAAGGGCTGTTTCTGAAAGGCTAAACTCCACTCCTGCACCCACAAGACCGTAAGGTAAAAAATGACCCTGTTCAGTAAAGTAATAGCGTCCGCCCAGGCGTACGCCCTGGCCAATAATACCTGTTGCGCCCGCAATAATACCACTGTAAGGGGTTACTCCGAAAAACACACCCAAACGATCTTTCATTAAGGGCAAACGGTGATTTATTCTTATATTTGTATATGGCCCTAAACCATGCAAACCTGTTCCTATCTCGAGAGCGAACTTGGATGGAATGGCTTGAGCCGGGGAATGAATGAGTGTAGCAAATATGAGCAAAAGTGTAGCTATAATTTTTGAGGGGTATTTTCTATGCATTGCCAAGTGGCCTTTGTTGTTATATACAGATCACCATACCATATATTTACAATAAAGTAAATATATGCACCCTTATTGTAAAAACATAAATAACGGATTTAGAACTGCCACTGCTGCTGAAGCAAGGTAACAGTGGGAGCTGTAAGGGGGTGTTTTCGGGTATCCAACGGGTTTACCACCGTGTGAGGAGATACACCGCTCATGAGCTGACGGTTTTTTTCATTGGCCAGCCCGGGACCGTGAAAAATACCGAAAATCCGTGTGCCCGCCAGCGCCAGGTAAGCGGTGGCCTCACCCCCGGGAAAAGCCCAGTTATTGGCCAACAGCGCCAGCAGCGCAATACCGTCCACCGCTAGCAGACCGCCAAACCAGCCCCATTCTTCCAGATAAAGATACCCGAAAGGCCCGGGAATATTCAGCAACGCCGTCACCAGAGGATCTTTGGTAAAAGTTTTGATGGCTTCCTGGCTTTCCGGCTGGGTATCGTTGAGCAGAGCCGACACAATTTGCGAGGTACCGCGCGTGAGTAGTTCTTCGTCTGTGCAGTAACAGTCAAAGTATTTTTCTGCCAGAATTTGACCGGTCTCAGTGTCCACCATACGCAGGCTCAGCGCGTATAAATTACCCACCTTGCTCACAGAGCCCAGCACCAACTGGCGCACGGAGAGCATCTGCCCCAGACGAATCGCGCAGCTTTCTTCCTGACAGGCATAGGCACTGCCCTGAAAGCCCTGTTCTTTTAATATGGCGTCCACCTGAGAACGCTCCATCACCTTAAGGCGACTGCGTTGCAACAGCTGGGCCCGAATGCGATCCGTCAGAATATCCGTCAGAGTAGCCCGGGTTTCCCCTTTAGATCGCAGGGGCAAAATCGCGGTTTCCAGAGACTGTGCCAACGCAGGCAGCATGAGCATATTCAAGAAAAAGCACAGGGCCAGTAAAAAACGCAAACAGGGCATATACAATATCCTTCAGGGGTACTTTCGTTATGCGTTAAGTTTAACACAGGCCCTTCTGCCCTCTATTTCTGAGATGTCAGCTTCCAGCGCTCCTGCAGTTGAGTCAGGCTTTCTTCAGGATTCAAGCCCTTACTGGCCAGGAATTCCGCATCATAAAGCTTGGAGCGGGAACGTTCACCCAGATCGCAACAAAAAGTCACAATGCTGTGGCCCGGCCCCTTTTCCAGGGCGCAATATAACGCGTTGGCCACGTTATGGGCTGAGCTGGACCCCAGTAAAATCCCGTCGTGAGCCTGTACATGATAAGCCACTGTCACCAGATCTTGATCAGGCAGGCTCAGGGCACGGTCCACCCGCGCTTTGCCAAAATTGGCCACCTTACGCATAATGCCAATGCCTTCGGTAATAGAAGAACCTTCCGACACAAATGCACCGGTTTCCAAATAGCTTTTTAAGCCTGAACCTCTGGGATCTGCTAAGACCACTTCCAGTTCGGGCAAGTGCTCCTTGAGATAGGCAGAAGTACCCGCCAGAGTCCCCCCCGTACCGGCGGCAGCTACCAGAATGTCTAATCGGCCTTCGGTCTGGGTTAATATTTCGGGACCCGTGGTGCGATAATGGGCTTCGTAGTTGGCCAGATTTTCAAACTGATTGGCCCACCAGTAGGTGTCGGGCTCTGCTTCCGCCAGTCGCCGGGCCGTGTGATAAAAGTGGTTTTCGTTTTTGAAGGGTACTGGATCCACCAGATGCAGCTCAGCCCCGTGCAGAGCAATCATCTGTTCTTTTTCCGGGGTTTGTCCGCGGGGCATGACCACTTTGACTTTATAACCCAGTGATTTCCCCACTACCGCCAGACCAATGCCGGTATTTCCGGCGGTTCCCTCAATAATGGTCATGCCGGGTTTTAACTCACCGCTGGCTATGGCCTGTTCCACCATGCCAAGAGCAGCACGATCTTTAATGGAACCACCAGGGTTAAACTGTTCGCACTTGATGTAAATATCGCAGCCGCTCAAATCACTCAAAGAGGGAATACGCAAAAGCGGAGTATTGCCAATCAATTCGTGAGGCTTGTTCACACGCTGGGGTTTAGTAACGGTCATAGAAAATCCTTTTTTTCTTGAGTATACCCGCGAGTACACCTCTATAAACCGGTGGGTTGAATACCGCGAGCCATCAAACTCGCCATAAAAACCATGCCCACCAGTAACGTCAGCTGAAGATAAGAAATGAGCGCAAAACGCTGAAATAAAAGATCGCTCAAACGTTCTTCCTGACGGATCCGCGCCTGAATAAGTCGGACCATGGGCCAGATTTCAAGCAACACAATCGCCGTAAACAAAAGCATCTTGACCCAGAAAAAGGGCTGCTGTAAGTAATAAGTACTTCCCTTTTCGTAACTGCCAAAGGCTCTGAGTAAGCCACTAACTATCCAGAGCAAGGCCGCAATACCCCAAAGATTGTCACCGAAAAACGCTGTTTTAAGTTGTTTTGCCTTAAGAGAACGCGCCCGAATCACAATACCTGTGCTGCCCATACCCAGTGCAATAAAGTGGAACGCCGCTACCATTGCTGCCATAATTACCGCCTTCTATATGCAACAAATTGCATAATTTGAATTCAGACTAACAGAAAACGTGTTATTATGCAACTTATTGCATAACCTATTTCAAAACAGGAGATGAGAATGGCGCTTTCTTATGCTTTGCTAGCAGCTCTCAGTCGAGAGTCTCTGACGGGATACGATTTGGCCCGGCACTTTTCTTCCACAGCAGGTTATTTCTGGCAGGCAACCCACCAACAGATTTATCGAGAATTAAAAAAACTGGCCGCTGCCAACCTCGTGCAGATCACCGTAAAGCCCCAGAAAAAGCGGCCGGATCGCAAAGTGTATACCCTGACACCTGAAGGGGAATCCGCCCTGTGCTCCTGGTTATCAGAAAGTGTAGAGCCAGCGATCGTGCGCGATCCGCTGTTGGTAAAGCTTTATGCCGCCGGGTTTACAACACCCGACACTTTAATCAAAGAATTACAGCGCCATCGTAAATTGCATCAGGAAAAGCTTAATACCTACCAAAACATTGAAAAAACGTATTTCCATCAGCAGCCGGAACAGCTGTCTCAACTAGGCATTATGCTCACGCTGCGCAGTGGATTGGCCTATGAAAAGAGCTGGCTAGAGTGGTGTGACGAGGCCCTTCAATTACTGGGTTCGGTGCGTCGCTGATCCCGTAATGCCCGCATGGTATTTTGCAAATCTTCTTCCTGGGCGTGCACATCACCGCTCACGGTATAGCGCTGACCCTCACGAATTTTGCGATTATCACGGCCTTTGTCATTCACAGTAACAATAGACGCCACATCTTTGGCGAATTGTTTGGCATCCATTTGATACTGGGCATCGTCTGACCAGAAAATCACCTTATGCTGATCGCTGCTTTTGTCCAATCCCACCACCAGGATGGCGTGACCGTTAAAGTTTGCCACCGCAGATCGCCCCCGGGCCAGATCGTCTTCAAGGGCCGCCAGCTTACTGCTGCCCCTGCCCCAGTAATCGGCATCAAAGCCCTTGTTCCCAAAGACTTTTTTGAGCAATTTGGCCTGCTGCCCGATACTGGGAGCATCTTCGTTATTATCGTAGTCCTCATTGCTTTCGTAAGAAGAAAAGGTCAGCGCCTCGTTCATAAAAGCATTTTGTACACTTTTGGAGCTGAGACTGCGGTGATCACTGGCGGTGCGTTTCTGGCCTTCGCCGTATTTCACGCCGGGCAAACGCCAGGTATCGTTGGGTTCAAGAGTGTCTCCTCCCGGTGACTTGACCGCACGGCCTTCCACCAGCTCCAGCGCAATGCGAGTATAGGCTTCGGGGTTTTCGATCAACAGTTTCATTTGTACCGCACAGGCCGCACAGGTGCCTTTGCCCCCCTGAGCTACGGTAACGGGTGAACCCAGCTCTTTGATCAAATCTTTGATTAATCCCTGACGCTCCCGAGCCGAAAGACGAGACGGTTGCTGCCAGTATTGCTGAATCTGTTCACCTATTTTTACGGTTTTTTGGGCTCCCAGACGCTTGACTAGCGATTCCATCTGGCTGTGATTCAGCAGCTGCTGGTCCGCTAAAAAATGGGTAAAAGGCTTCACCGGCTCTGCACTTGCTCCCAATCGTTCAAAAAGCAGCGCGGTTTTTTCTTCTGTACTAGAATGTCGAAAATAATGGGGGTTGTACTGGGTGGAAGCACTAAAGCCCATGGCGGCGTCATTAATGATCTCTGAGCTGATTTCTTCCCAGCCAAAAACCTGAGCCGTATCCAGTAAGATGGGCATTTCGGGATTGGATTTTCCCTGCTCTAGCGCCTGATTCATAAGGCGCATATCCTGTGGAGACAGATGCTGATTTTGGTCCGTATCTAAAGCCTGGAGTTCGCGGGCAGAAACACCGTTTTTGTCGGTGTCTAACTGACGCAGGGTCTGTAAAGCCGCCGGGGAAAAATGGGGGTTAAAATGCGTGTCCATGAGCAGTCTCCTGCTGTGACTATAGCAAATTTTGGAATATATTCCTAATCGGCGTTTTTGTCGCTCGATTGAGCGTTTAAGCAAAGGGTATAGTTTTCTACCCGTTCAGCCTTTAAAAGCGGCACCCGCAGATAAAGCTCCGTATCGGGCTGTTTCGCATCGGGCAGCTCCGTATCAAAAATCACCCGGCCGGTGTAGGATTCTCCAGGATACAAAACCCGGGCGTGCCAGCGGGACTGAATCACCTCTCCCATGGCCATGCTACGATCGCGCAGTTGTTCGGCATTACGCACGGCTCCCGTGGGCCAGAGGCGCTCAAAATAAGCCTGAGGCAGTGGTGTGGCCAGAACGGCGTTTTGCTGTTCTAACACCAGTGCTTCACTCAGCCCCAAAATATGTTTTCCCGTATTGTTGACGGTCACCTCAAATTGTTGGGTGGTTTTACCGAAAGGGTAAACGTAGCGCAAATGGGTATCCCAGGGACTTTTGGCGGTGGAAAGGACGAGGGGTGGTCGTTGTTTCACATTGAAGGTGACTTCCGCATTTTCTGCGTCGTTGGCAGAATCACAGAGCCCTAAAGGAGCCATCAGCTTATGTTCAGGGAGTGTTTTTTGCCCCAGAGTTAAGCAGCCCGAAAGCAAACTCGCTCCCAGTAAAATCAGCCCGGTACGCACATTAGGCATTACACAGCTTTTTCGCGCAGTTTATAGCAATCGTGGATCAGAATTTCGTTTTTCTCCAGGCGAATCAGGCCATCGTCCTGTAAATCCATCAGCACGCGGGTGAGGGTTTCACGGGAAGTGCTGGCAATACTGGCAAATTCCTGGCGGGTCATTCTATGAGGGATGGTGACATCTTTATGCACATCGGGTGCATGGCGCTCGGCCCAGTTCAACAGCACCTGTACGACCCGTCCGGGAGCACTCAAAAAGGCCAGGCTTTCCACATGTTTATCGGTGCGACGCAGACGCTCACAGAGGGTGACCATAATCTTAAGAGACATTTCGGGATTTTCTTTAAGCAAACGCACAAAGTCATCACGACTGATGGTAACAATGCTCACCTTATCCTGAGCAATAGCGGTAGCAGAACGGGGCTGTCCGTCGATGAGGGAAATTTCACCAAAAAAGTCACCATTGTGCAACATGCCGAGAATATGCTCTCTGCCATCGTCGGACATCATGACAATCTTTACGGTTCCCGTAGCGATAATGTACAGGCTGCCGCCCAGATCCCCTTCATAAAAGATCACCTGATTGCGATCAAAGCGTCTTTCACGAGCAATTTGCGCCAGTTGTACCAGTTCGTCTTCAGTGAGGTTGCTAAACAGCGAACCTTCCCGGAAAAACTCCACCAGCTTGTTGATTTTCATCATCGGGGCACTCCAATTTCATTACCTGTTTTGAATTATACCAAAGACCCTTCTTTTGCCACTTGTGTTCAGATTACAATTTGAAGTATGTCTGAGATTTTATCGCCCGCCTTTTTTTCCCGACCCACGGTCACGGTGGCACAAGAGTTGCTGGGCAAATTTTTGCTCACTCCTGCAGGAGGCGGACCGATTATTGAGACGGAAGCCTACCATCAGGACGGAGATCCCGCCTGTCATGCCTACAACGGCAAACGCACGCCCCGCACCGCCTCCATGTATCTGGCACCGGGTCACCTGTACGTGTATTCGATTCATCAGGTATTTTGCCTGAATCTGGTCACCGAAACCGCTGGCGTGGGTGCTGCAGTTCTGATTCGTGGACTCATTCCTGCGGTGAACGTGGAGCAAATGCTGACCTATCGCCCCGTACCTTTGAAACGGCTCAGTGACGGGCCCGGAAAACTCTGTCAGGCTCTCAACATTGACAAAAGCTGGGATCGCCAGGCACTTTCTCAAACACCCGGACAGGGCCTGTGGCTGGAAAATCGCGGGCTCACTTTTGATTATGAAGCTACCTCCCGCATCGGGATTCGTAAAGGAACGGAGCTGATGTGGCGTTTTTACGCGCCGCCGAAGCAATACAAGGGTTATAATAGTTAAAAAAAGGAAATAGCCATGGCATTTAACAATGATGGAGGCGCAAGACCTCCGAGTTTTACCGCAATTATTGGCGGCGTCATTTTTTTAGCGGTGCTGGTGGTCATTAGCACCAGCGTGGTGATTGTGCCCGCAGGTGAACGGGCCATTATTTTTGACAATACCCGTGGGGTACTGCCCACCGCCCGCGATGAAGGTATGACCTTTGTGATTCCTTTCATTCAACGGCCCACCTATTACGATGTAAAAACTCAGACCTATAATCTGGGCACCAACGACACGCAGAACAACAACCGGGGTGACAATAACGAAACCTCTATTGAAGCTCGCACCAGCGACGGCCAAACCGTCCACGTGGAGCTTTCGGTTCAGTTTCACCCCAAACCAGATCAGCTGCCAGATCTGCACAAGAAAATTGGTCAGAACTACGTCACCAAAATTATCGTGCCCGCCATTCGCAGTGAGGTGCGTGCGGTGATTGGTAAATACACCGTAGAAAGCGTTTATTCTGAAAACCGTCAGGAAATTGAAGACAAAATCCAGACCAATCTGCGTTCTATATTCGATAAAAACTACATTGTTTTACAGGACGTACTGATCCGTAACACCCGCTTTTCTGAGGAGTATCAACGCGCGATTGAAGCCAAACAGGTGGCTCTGCAAGAAGCGGAACGTATGCAATACGTGTTGCAAAAGCAGCGTCAGGAAAAAGAGCGTAAAATCGTAGAAGCTCAGGGTGAAGCCGAAGCCATCAAAATCAAAGGACAGGCCCTGGCTGCTAATCCCCGCCTGATTCAGTATGAATACGTGCAAAAGATTGCGCCCGGTGTGAAGGCTGTGATTGCAGACCAGAAAACCATTATGAACTTCAGCAATTTACTGGACGGACCCTCTAAATAATGCAACGCCCGTTCCTGGCCACCTTTACGCTACTGAGCACGCTGTGTGCGACGGCTTTGCTTTGCTCACCGGGATTACAGCGTCTGGCGCTGGCCCAGAGCGGCAAGACCGTCACCAAAAAGTATGTGATGTCTGCGGCCAAAAAAAAGGCGGCCCTGGAACGGGTTA
This sequence comes from uncultured Candidatus Sericytochromatia bacterium, assembly GCA_964342365.1. Taxonomy (GTDB): domain Bacteria; phylum Cyanobacteriota; class Sericytochromatia; order UBA7694; family UBA7694; genus CAXRDE01. The sequence goes on from CAYFGW010000006.1 coordinate 36,065, forward strand.
AAATTTACTCCGATAAAGTAGTGTACAAAAAGCAGCAAAGTCAGGCAGTGGCCACCGGCCGCGTCAAGATTATTCAGGACAACACCACTATTTTTGCCGATGAAGTCCTCTACAAGGAAGACACTAAAGAATCCTTTGTGGAAGACGGCGTGAAAATTGTTCAAATCAACAAGCGCAAGGAAAAGGGCCGGGAAACGGTCATTACCTCCGAAAAAATGCACGCTTTTCACGCAGAAAAACGCATTCAGTTTCGCGGCACCGTACGCATGAACCGAGCCCCGGCCCCAGACTACAAACCACCCGCTCAATATGTAGATAACGAAGACGTCAAGCGGGAACGTTCCGAAACCGCCATTAAAAAAGCCCGTTCGGTGGTCACCTCCGACTATATTGAGTACTTTACCGAAACGGAAAATGCCGATCTCGACGGCAATGTGGTCATGCTGCAAAAAGACAAAAAAGTCACCGGCGATCGCGCACAGATTCGCGGCCCTGAAGAGGGCGACACCATGGTGGTAGAAGGCAATGCCAAGGTGGTGCAAATCAAGGGCAACTGGCTGGTGGTCAATAAAATTATTAAGCCGGACAAAGACGACATCGAGCAGCAGCGCTTGCTCAGAGAAAAGCTGATGATTGAAGCCGATAAAATCACCGTATTCAGAGCCACCGACGATTTAAAAGCAGAAGGCAACGTCAAAATCACTCAGAAAGTGAACGGCAAAAACCGGATTGCCGTGGGCAAAGAAGCCACCTTTAGCGACAAAGAGCAGCTGGCCGTTCTCACCGGTGATGTGAAATTCACCAGCGAAAAAGACGAATGGCTCACCGCTGAAAAGGCCCTATTTTACACGGAAGCAGAAAATTTTGAAGCTATTGGCGCTCCCGATAAACAGGTGGAGTCTGAGTTCTTGTTAGATGAAGACGGCAATCGTCCGGAAGAGCCCCTGGGCCCGCCAGCACCTGAGTTTGATTTAGACAATCACACTCCCGGTCAGCGGCTTCCTGCCTGGCTGGGTGGCAGTCGACAGGCCCCCCGGCGAAACCCAACTCAGCCCGCTGAACCCAATTTACCTCCTATACCACCGCCGCCACCCTCGCCGCAGGGCCAGAGCGGAACAACCTCTGCGGTTCCTACGCCCGTGCCCACACCTCTTCCCACGGCAGTGCCTGAGCCCACCCCCGTGGAGCCCACACCAGCAGCCGTGCCAGACAGCCCCGAACCCCCACGGCCCGAAGGAGCGATTCCGGGGCCTTCTCCCAGCGTGAAAACAAAGCCCACGCCGGTGGCCTCCTCTTTTATTATTGAAGTGGAATAATTATCAGGGAATCGTCATTGGGGAGCTGAGGGTGTCAAAAAGGCCTTCACGTCCGCTTCACTTTCGGGTGACCCCAGGCATAGCAGCATATCTCCCACGGCAAACTGCCAGCGGGGTTCGGGTTGCACCGTGGATACCTGATTTCGTTCCACAGAAAGCACGGTCACCTCAAATCGCTGACGCAAATCGCTGTCTTCAAGGGTTTTGCCCACCAGTTCAGACTCGGTATTGACAATCGCCGAAAACAGTTTAACGCCGGGCAAGCGCAGTTCTAATCCCTGGAGATGCTCTTTTTGCTGCTGGCGAAACTCCCGATAATGGGCGCTGCGCAAGCGATGACTCAGGCGCTGAATATCCGTGTAGGGCACCAGAAAGTGGTTAAGCACCTGAGAAAACACCTCAATGGACGCCTCAAATTCCTCAGCAATGACGTCACTGGCTCCCAGATCGTACAGGGCATCAATTTCATGCACGAAGCGCGTGCGTACCACAATCCACAGCTGGGGACATTCCCGACGGGCCAATTCTACGACACGACGAGTGGCTGCCGCATCGGAAATCATGATGGCCAGCACCCTGGCCTGATAAAGGCCCGCATGGTGCAAGACTTCAGCCCGGGTAGCGTCTCCGTAATGAATAGGGACTCCCGTGGGCTGTACCTGTTGCACCGTATGAATATTCATTTCCAAAATCTGATGGGGAATTTCCGCCAGGGTCGCCGCCTCCGCCAGCTGACGTCCTCCGATCCCATAGCCCACAATAATAAGCTCCGGCTGTTCACTGCTATCCACGAGCGAAGCCGAAGGCTGAGGACCGGGAATCCAGCGCACGCAAAGAGAAGCCAGCCAGAAAGCCACGGGCGTAAAAATCATGGACAAAAGTGCCAACGCCAGAAACAGCGCATACTGATCGGCGTTGAGCAATTTGTACTGATTGCCAATTTTGGCAATAATCAGCGAAAATTCCCCGATTTGACAGAGCATCAGCCCCGTCATCAACGAGACCCGCAGGCTGTACCCCACGCTTTTGCCCGCCAGAACAATCACGGCGGTTTTCACCACAAACACCAGCGGGAACAGCCACAGCAGCACACTAAAGTTTTTGATCACGTCCTGATAACCCAGCAGCATGCCCGTGGACACAAAGAACAAACTGGTGAACACATCTCGAAAAGGCATAATATAGCTCATGGCCTGATGGCTGTATTCTGATTCAGAAATAATCAGCCCCGCAATAAAGGCTCCCAGTGCCAGCGATAAACCCAGTGCTGAAGACAGGCCCGCAATCACCAGACAAATGCCCACCACGGTAATTAAAAACAGTTCCCGAATGCGGGTGGCCACCACCTGATTTAAAATCCAGGGAATAATATATCGCGCAGACACCACAATCAAAGCCATGACCCCCAGAAATTTCAGCGCTACCGCCCCCCAGGCCGTCTGACCGCTGCTCTGCACGCCCGCCAGAAGCGGCACCAGTAACATCATAGGGATAGCCATCACATCCTGAAAAATCAGCAGCGCCAGGGATAATCGTCCCTGAGGCGCGCTCATTTCTGCCCGCTCTTGCAAAAGTTTGAGCACAATGGCCGTGCTGCTGAGGGTAAACAAGAAACCAATAAACAGCGAAAATTGAAAGGCAAAGCCCAGCCCCACCATGAGTAGTGCCCCCAGGACAATACAGCCTATAACCTGAACCCCACCGCCCATAAACACCGGTTTTCGCAATTGCCACAGCTCGCGCAGTGAAAACTCAATCCCGATGGTGAACAGCAGCAGAACAATCCCGATTTCCGCCATCATTTCTACCACATGAATATCTTTCACCAGTCCCAGTCCCGCGGGGCCTGCCAACATACCGGTGAGCAAAAAGCCAATCACCGCCGGTATTTTCAAACGAAAACACACCAGCAGTACCCCCACCGCCATAAAAAAAATCAGGCCCATGTCCTGGAGCAAAAGATTTAAGTCATGCATAGTAAAAACCTCAATCGGGTTTTACTATACAATGGGTTTAACCCCCGGAGGCTGTTTTGGATTCCCTGGATTTACGTAAACCCGCCGCTTCCCATTCCAGTAGCACCCGCCGCTTTTTTATTTCGCTCTTGCTGCTGCTGGGCCTGATTGTGGTGGGCACTTCTGGCTACGTTATTTTGACGGGCAGCTCCTTCTTTGATGCGCTGTACATGACCATTATTTCCATTACCACTGTGGGGTATGAAGAAGTAGTAGCTGTGCGAAATAATGTCAGCGCACGGATGTTTACCATTGTGCTCTTGATGGGCGGTGCCAGTGTTACAGTGTATGTAACCTCTAATTTAACCGCCTTTCTGGTGGAAGGCGAACTCAGAGACTTATTGCGGAGTCGCAAAATGGAACGTAAAATCAGAGCCCTGTCCAATCACGTTATTATTGCCGGAGGCGGCCAGACCGCTTCTTATACGGTCAGAGAAATGCTGCGTTCACCCCAGTCCTTTGTGGTGGTGGAACAAAGCCAGGCCAATTTTGATCAGTTGTGCCGGGATTTTCCTGATGCAGAAATTCTGGGGCTCATTGGCGACGCCACCGACGATACCACACTAAAAATGGCGGGAGTAGAGCGAGCCAGCGGCCTGGTATCGGCGCTCCCCGACGATCGAGACAACCTCTTTGTCACCATTACCGCCAGAGGACTCAACACGGGGTTGCGCATTGTGGCCAAAACTGTGCGCCAGAGTTCTGAAACCAAAATGCGGATGGCGGGAGCCAATGAAGTGGTCTGCCCGGACTCCATCGGGGGATTGCGCATGGCCAGTCAATTGCTCAGACCCCACGTGGTTTCTTTTCTGGACACGATGATTCATTTAAAAGAAGACGAAGATATTCGCATTGAAGAGGTACGCATTTTAAACGCAGAATGTGTTGGCAAAAGCCTC